>JAFEDO010000212.1 GCA_018241565.1 Pseudomonadota bacterium | reverse complement strand
CGGGTAAGCGTTTTTGCCGAATTTAATAGTTTGGCCAAAACGCGCAACCCGGGGATCAGATCCCGGGTTGCGCGCCGCAAAAGCTCGGCGCTTACCCGGGCTACAAATAGTGCTTTTGTCATGCTTTCTTCCTTGACTCTCCCATTTTTCACTCTATATTTCCCAATAAGTGTAAAACAGTGGAAATATGTAGAAGATTGTGGGAAGTTGTGGTAGATTCCCCGCCCATCAAGAAGGACAGCATATGTTTCGTGGCATTACAGAGATCAATTTAGATAACAAAGGGCGCGTTTCCATCCCGGTGCGTTATCGAGAACGTTTACAAGCAGATTGTGAAGGTAAGCTTGTTGTAACGATTGATACTGATGTGAATTGTTTGTTGCTGTATCCGTTACCCGAGTGGGAATTGATTGAAGAAAAAGTACAAGCACTGCCAAGTTTTAATCGAGCAGCGCGACGCATTCAGCGTTTATTAATGGGGCACGCAACAGAATTAGAAGTAGATGGTAATGGTCGAATACTTTTGCCGCCTTTGTTAAGAGATTACGCGCATTTAGAAAAAGAAATTATGTTAGTTGGGCAAGGAAAGAAGTTTGAAATCTGGAGTAAGCATCACTGGGAACAAGGTCGTGATA
This sequence comes from Pseudomonadota bacterium, assembly GCA_018241565.1. Taxonomy (GTDB): domain Bacteria; phylum Pseudomonadota; class Gammaproteobacteria; order JAFEDO01; family JAFEDO01; genus JAFEDO01. The sequence goes on along the minus strand of JAFEDO010000212.1, from coordinate 17,682 downwards.
CTTGGTTGAATGAAAGCGGTGATGAAATCAGTGAATTGCCAGAAGGTATGAAAGAACTTGCCTTGTAATGAGTTAGAGCGGTCGTCCCCTCCTTCGTAGGGAAGGAGGGTTTTGGGGGTATTTTAAAGTTGGACCAAAACCATAAACCAGTGCTGTTGATTGAAGCGATAGAAAGCTTAGCGATCAAACCAGATGGCATTTATATCGATGGAACTTATGGGCGAGGCGGACACAGTAAAGCAATTTTAACGGGTTTGAGTGAACATGGACGTTTACTCTCTTTTGATAAAGATACGGCAGCCGTGTCACATGCCAAAGAAAAATTTGCTGATGATCCTCGATTTGAGATTGTTCAAAGTTCTTTTTCAGATATGAAAGCAGTAGTGACACAGAAAGGTTTGTTGGGAAAAGTAAACGGCATTTTATTGGATTTAGGTGTTTCCTCACCACAACTCGATGAACCAGAAAGAGGATTTAGTTTTTTAAAAGATGGTCCACTCGATATGCGTATGGATCAACGAATGAAAATGGACGCAGCAACTTGGATTAATTCAGCCAGTGCGGCAGAAATTGCAGATGTATTGAAAAATTATGGTGAAGAGCGTTACGCGAAAAGAATTGCAGGCGCCATTGTTAAAGCACGAGAAGAAATGCCCATCACAAAAACACTGCAGTTAGCAGAAATTGTGAGCCAAGCAAATCCATCGTGGGAAAAGCATAAGCATCCTGCAACACGATCTTTTCAAGCGATACGAATTTTTATTAACGAAGAGTTAAGTGATTTAGAAATTTTTTTAAACGCATGTTTAGACATATTAGAGTGTGGGGGACGTTTAGCGATCATCACGTTTCATTCATTAGAGGATCGAATCGTGAAGCGCTTTTTTCGACGTCAAATACAGGGTGAAGTAATACCCAAAGAAGTTCCTTTAACAAAAGATTTACTGGCAGTGAGATTTAAACAGATTATCCGTAATGCCAAACCTACGGATGAAGAAATCAGAGAAAATCCGCGTGCTAGGAGTGCAACATTGAGAGTCGTGGAGAAAATAATATGAACGCAGCTGCAAGAGTGATGGAGCAAGGAAGTTGGTTTAGGGGTGATGTAAAAAAAGTGTCCCTTACTCGCGAATTATTTGCTATGCTGTCCCTCATGGTGTTGGTTTTAGCTTCGGCACTTGCTGTAGTTTATGTCAAGAATTTAGAGCGGCAATTATTCAGTGATTTACAAAGTGTTCAGCAACAAACGAATCGTATTCAAGTCGAATGGCGTCAACTTCTTTTGGCGCAAAGTACTTGGTCTACCACAGCACGAGTACAGAAAATTGCGGGGGCTATGGGCATGGTATTACCTCCTTCAAATAATGTTGTTTTGGTGAAGTCGTGATCGATAGAAGTGAAAAGTATCTTTATACCTGGCGATTTATTTTTTTATCATCAATATTATTTTTAGTGGGTGCAGGGTTAGTCTGGCGCATGCTGGATTTAACCGTTATCGATCGTGCTTTCTTAAAACAACAAGGTGACGCAAGAACTATCAGAACAATGGTTTTACCAGCCTATCGGGGGATGATTACCGATCGTAATGGAGAACCACTTGCAGTGAGTACGCCGGTCGATTCAATCTGGATTAATCCTCAAGATTTTGATGTTCAAGATCAAGATATCCCCCAACTCGCAAAATTATTAAATTTACCGGTCAATTCGATAAAAGCATTAGCTAAAGAACAAAAGAAGGGATTTATTTATTTAAAGCGAGGTGTTGAACCAGCGTTAGCTAATCAAATTAAAGAATTAGATATCTCAGGTGTTTATTTACAACATGAATTTCATCGATATTATCCAGAAGGAGAAGTAGCTTCTCATTTAATTGGATTTACGAATATTGATGACAAAGGGCAAGAAGGAATCGAGTTAGCGTACAACGATTGGTTACAAGGAAGCCCAGGAAAAAAACGAGTGATTCAAGATAGAATGGGGCATATCGTAGAAGAGGTTGCGAAATTACAAGATCCACGTCCAGGACAAAACATTGTATTGAGTATTGATCGACGTATTCAATACATTGCACATCGAGAATTGAAGAAGGCAATTGAACAACACCATGCAGCTTCAGGATCAATTGTTGTTTTGGATACTGTGACTGGTGAAGTATTGGGTATGGTAAATTACCCAACGTATGATCCTAATGTACGTCATCAAGCGAGAACCGAAAATTATCGTAATCGCGCAGTGACGGATGTCTTTGAACCGGGTTCAGTGATGAAAGCGTTTAGTATTGCTACAGCATTGGAGAGTGGAAAATATAGTCCTAATACGGTGGTTGATACGCGACCTGGCAGTATGATGGTCGGAGATAATGAAGTGAGAGATGTACATCCTGTGGGTGTGGTTGATTTAACTGGCGTATTAAAACATTCAAGTAACGTAGGAACTGCAAAAGTTATTTTGTCATTGCCAAAAACTGATCTTGTCAATTTTTTACATCGATTAGGATTTGGTAATCTCACCGGCAGTGATTTTCCTGGAGAAAGCCCTGGTGTTTTACAAACAAATGTTACATGGGGTCCATTTGTTCAAGCAACTTTAGCATTTGGTTATAGTATTTCAGCAACGCCATTACAATTAGCGCGAGCATACACCGTATTTGCGACAGGGGGAAAATTATTGCCTGTTTCTTTATTGAAAGTGAATGCGCCTGTGCAAGGAGTTCCTGTATTAAAACCCAAAGCAGCAAAACAAATGTTAACAATGTTAGAAGCGGTCATGGAAAGTGGTGGTAGTGGTGCGGCAGGACAAATGGAAGGATATCGTGCAGCAGGTAAAACGGGTACAGCACGTGTGGCCACGCGGGGTGGTTATGATCCACATCGTCATATTGCAAGTTTTATTGGTTTAGCACCCGTAACACGACCGCGATTGATTGTCGCTATTGTCATCGTTGATCCTAAAAAATCATATTATAGTGCACAAGTCGCTGCTCCGATTTTTTCGCAAGTAATGAATGATTCGCTCCGAATTTTAGAAGTACCTCCTGATAATGTGGCGTTAGTAGAAAAACAGAAAGAAGTTTAAATTGTGCCCCCACCCTAACCCTCCCCCGGAGTACCGGGGGAGGGAATAAAAAGTTCTTTTTCCCGGAGTACCGAGGAAAAAAATAAAAGGTTCCCTCCTCCGGACGAAGGCGGAGAGTTAGGGTGGGGGCGAAAACACAACAGAAACAGAGTAGTTATCTTATGGTTGCTATTGATGAACATGAAAGTATAAGTTTAGCGAGTTTACTGGCTGGTATTACTTTTGTAGATCCTATTTGGGATCGTGGTATCACAGGTTTAGCAAATGATAGTCGTCAGGTAAAGCCAGGAGATTTATTTATTGCTTGTGTGGGTCAACACACCGATGGTCGTCAATACATTAATAATGCCATTGAAAAAGGTGCACAAGCGATTTTAGTTGAGAATGCTGAACAATCAGAAACACCTCAGAAAATGACAGAGTTGAATCAAGATAAAATTCCTATTTTTTATATTGATCTTTTAACTCAACAAATCGGTAAAATTGCGGCTCGATTTTATGGTCACCCATCACGTCAAATGAAAATTGTTGGAATTACTGGTACTAATGGGAAAACTTCCTGTAGTCATTTTATTGCGACTATTTTGACTCAACTTAATCATCCTTGTGCAGTGATTGGTACATTAGGGTATGGGATGATTGGTGCTTTACAATCAACAGGATTTACAACACCCGATGCTATTTCTCTGCAAACAGCATTTGCAAATTTAAAAAAACAAAATATTGAACATGTCGCGATGGAAGTTTCTTCTCATGCTTTAGATCAAGGTAGAGTAAAACAAGTAGAATTTAAAATTGCTGTGTTTACAAACTTAACGCATGACCATTTAGATTATCATGGTACTTTTGAAGCTTACGGTGCGGCGAAAAAGATTTTATTTGATCAATTTGGATTAAGTTATGCGGTCATTAACCAAGATGATCCATTTGGTCAATCCTTATTAAAACAATTGCCCTCAACGGTCAAAGGATTTAGTTATAGTATTTTGGATAAACATGCCGATATTTATGCGTATGATTTGAAACTGCATCCACAAGGTATGGAAGCAAAAGTAAAAACACCTTGGGGTGAAGGGATCATAAAAACTCAATTGTTAGGATCTTTTAATCTCAGTAATTTATTAGCAACTTTGGGTAGTGTGTGTTTACTGGATGTTCCTTTTACAGATGCGCTAGCAGCAATGAATCGTTTGCAGGGTATCGATGGTCGCATGCAAATCATCAAAACGCCTGAACATCCCACAGCAGTGATTGATTATTCTCATACGCCTGATTCATTAGAAAAAGCTTTACTGGCTTTGCGCGAGCATTGTGAAGGAAAAATTTGGTGTGTTTTTGGCTGTGGGGGTGATCGCGATCAAAAGAAACGGCCTATTATGGGAGAAATTGCCGAAAAATATGCTGACAAAATCGTTATAACCAATGATAATCCGCGCCATGAATCGCCTGATTTTATTATTTCGGGGATCTTGTCTGGCATTCACCACAAAGACCAAGCCATTATTGAGCAAGACCGTAAAAGGGCCATTGCGTATGCTTTATCGAAAGCAGATAAAAATGATGTGATTCTAATTGCTGGAAAAGGGCATGAAGATTATCAAATTGTTGGTGATGAACATTTGCCGTTTAGTGACAAACAAGTGGTTCAAGAGTTAATGAATATTCAATGAGATCCTTCGCGCAGCGAGGGATGACACTGTTGTTACTCCGAGTGTGAACAATGTCATCCTGAGCGCAGCGAAGGATCTCCTTAAAGGAAATGCAGTCATGCTTCTTTCACAAATTGCTACGGTATTATCTGCAGATTTATTAGGACATGATACTTCTTATCAACATGTTTCAATCGATAGCCGTGCCGTTAACCCTGGTGATTTGTTTGTCGCAATTGCGGGTGAAAACTTCGATGGACATGATTATATTGAACAAGCGAAAGAACGTGGTGCAGTAGGTGCGGTTATTTCTAAACCGATCAATTCATCTTTACCCCTCGTTATTGTTCCTGATACTCGAGTAGCGTTGGGAAAAATTGCAGCGTATCATCGACAACAATTTCATATTCCATTGATCGCATTGACAGGTAGTTTTGGGAAAACAACTGTTAAAGAGATGATTGCTTCTATCTTACGTCAATGTGGTTCTGTCTTGGCAAACGTAGGTACATTAAACAATGATATTGGTGTGCCACTCACATTATTACAGTTAAATTCGGAACATCGCTATGCAGTGATTGAAGTAGGTGCTAATCACCCTGGAGAAATAGCGAATTTAATTCAATTAGTTTCTCCTCAAGTTGCCATGATTACCATGGTTCGCCCTATGCATGTTGAAGGATTTGGTAGTATTGAAGGCGTGGCAAAAGCAAAATCAGAAATTTTCCAAGGATTATCGGAAGACGGTATTGCTGTTTTAAATGCTGACGATAAATTTTTTCATTTGTGTCAACAAGCCATCGGCAATAAAAAATTAAAAACGTTTTCAATGCAGAAAGATGCTGATGTCACAGGACAACTCATTTCTATCGACGAAAATGGAAAATGTTTTATAAAAATTAAAACATCGGAAGGTGAAATAGAAGTTCATTTATCTCTGCCAGGAGAGCATCAATTTTTAAATGCATTAGCAGCAGCAACTGCTACAAAAAGTTTAGCGATTCCTCTATCAGCTATCAAAGCAGGATTAGAAAGTGTAGAGCCAATCAAAGGTCGAATGAATGTTCATCGACTGAATGCGCATGGATGTGTGGTGGATGATACTTATAATGCAGGCCCAGATTCTGTGAAAGCGGCGATTAACTATTTAGAGCGATTACCTGGTCGACGCATATTAGTTTTAGGTGATATGAAAGAATTAGGTCCTGAGTCTAAAAAATATCATGAAGAGATTGGTCATTATGCCAAAGAAAAAGGCATCGAATCCGTATTAACGTTTGGTGATTTAACTCGCTTTACTTCATCTGCATTTGGACATGATTCAAAACATTTTACTGAGCGAGATGAATTAATTGATTATTTGAAACCTTTATTAAACAGTGAAACCACAATTTTAGTGAAGGGATCTAAAAGTATGAAAATGGGACTCGTGGTTAACGCACTAATAGGATAATAAAATGTTACTTTGGCTGACAGGATTATTACAATATTACTTTCATTTCTTTCGTGTATTTCAATATATTACTTTTCGAAGCATCTTAGCAGTTTTAACTGCACTCGTGATTGCCCTAGTCGTGGGTCCGATTATGATTCGACGTTTAACGAATTTACAAATCGGTCAGTATGTACGAGATGATGGACCTCAATCACACTTAGCCAAGCAAGGCACGCCGACGATGGGTGGTTCACTCATATTAATTGCTATTGCATTAAGTACTTTGCTATGGGGAGATTTAACTAATCGCTACATTTGGATCGTGTTATTAGTGACATTAGGATTCGGGATAGTAGGCTTAGTCGATGATTATAGAAAAGTCATTTTAAAAAATAGCAAAGGATTGGCGGGTCGATCTAAATTATTTTGGCAATCATTGATCACTTTAATTGTCATTGGTTTTTTATATTTCACGGCAAAAAGTCCGGCAGAAACTGCATTAATCATTCCATTTGCTAAAGATTGGTTAATTCCACTCGGAATTTTTGCTCCGGTTCTTTGGTTTTTTGTAATTGTTGGAACAAGTAATGCAGTCAATCTAACAGATGGCTTAGATGGCTTGGCGATTATGCCCACAGTCATGGTGGGTGGTGCTCTGGGAATTTTTGCATATCTCACCGGACATTCAGCCTATGCGCACTATTTAGGAATTCCTTTCATTCCTGGTGTTGGAGAAATTACAGTTTTCTGTAGTGCGTTAGTCGGCGCTGGTTTAGGATTTTTATGGTTTAACACGTATCCCGCTCAAGTATTTATGGGAGATGTGGGAGCATTAGCATTAGGTGGTGCATTAGGCACTGTTGCTGTGCTTGTTAGACAAGAGTTAGTTTTATTCATTATGGGTGGAGTATTCGTTGCTGAAACAGTTTCAGTTATCATGCAGGTCGCTTCCTTCAAATTAACAGGCAAAAGAATATTTCGCATGGCACCGATTCATCATCATTTCGAATTAAAAGGTTGGCCAGAACCTAAAGTCATTGTACGGTTCTGGATTATTACGGTTGTGTTAGTGCTTATCGGTTTAGCCTCATTAAAACTGAGATAAATATGAAGAGATAAGCGTTAATTATTAGCCAAATTCCTTGTATTAAAAATCTAAATAAGAGATATTAGCGGCATTTTTTAACCCCAGAAAATGCCTATGCCTAATCAAAATAAAGTCACCGTAGTTGGTCTTGGAAAAACAGGGTTTTCCTGCGTGGAATTTTTGGTTCGCCAAGGGATCCCAGTGGCTGTCACTGACAGTCGTTCGAATCCTCCCTATCTGGCCGAATTACAATCGAAATACCCCGAAGTGATACATAAATTAGGGGTTTTTGATTCTGACTTATTATTATCTGCCGAAAAAATTCTGTTAAGTCCTGGTATCTCTCTAGAAGAGCCAGCTATAGAAGAAGCAATCAAAAAAGGCATACCTGTTATAGGTGACGTAGAATTTTTTGCACAACACGTCAATGCACCCGTCATTGCAATTACAGGCACTAATGGGAAAAGTACTGTCACGGCATTAGTTGGGGAGATGGTGCGAGCGTCCGGACTAAAAGCACAAGTCGGTGGTAATTTAGGAACGCCTGCCCTCGATTTACTACAAAAGGTTCCGCCAGATTTTTACGTATTGGAACTTTCTAGTTTTCAATTAGAAACCATAGAGTCATTACGCCCTAAAACGGCGACGATTTTAAATATTACGCCTGATCATTTAGATCGTTATCCTAGTATCAAAGAATATGCCGAAGCTAAACATAGAATTTATCATCACGCCGAATGGGACATATATAATCGAGATGATTTGCAAACAAAACCTAAAGAGAATCACAAATCAATCAGCTTTGGATTCAGTGAACCTAAAGAAAAAGAACTTGGGATCAGAATACAATCAGGCATTCCTTATTTAGCCTATGGTAATAAAAATTTATTACCTGTGACTGAAATGATTTTAAAAGGAAAACATAATTGGGCCAATGCATTAGCTGCTATTGGTTTAGGTCTCAAGGCAGGAATTTCAGAAGATGGAATTATTAAAGCTTTAAAAAGTTTTCCAGGATTGTCTCATCGCTGTCAATGGATCCGAGAATTAAACGGTGTGCAATGGGTTAACGATTCTAAAGGAACTAATGTTGTTGCTTCTTGTGCAGCCATTAATGGATTGAGTGAAACGGTCAAAGGAAAAATTATTTTAATTGCGGGCGGTTTATCGAAAGAAGATGATTTTAGTGATTTAGCAAACGCGGTGGAAAAATATGGGAGAGCAGTTGTCCTCATAGGTCGTGATGCAGAAAAAATTGCAGCAGGATTAAAACCAGAAACACAAAAACAATTTGCAAAAACGATGGAAGAAGCAATAAACATTTCAAAAGATTTAGCCAAACCAGGAGATATTGTTTTATTGTCCCCTGTGTGTGCGAGCTTTGATATGTTTCGAGATTATCAACATCGAGGCGATGTTTTTACTCAACTAGTACAAGGACTCAAATAAATGTCATTATCATTATGGACACGTCGAGCGGCAGTACCCATGCTTTATGATCGTTGGTTGTTACTTGCATCGGTTGGCTTACTCAGTATTGGCATATTGATGGTTGCATCCACTTCCATCGTGATTTCTGAGCGTCAATTTCACGAACCATTTCATTACCTCACTCGACAAGTTGTTTTTTTAGTGGGTGGATTAATCGCAGGATTAGTATTGCTTCGAGTCGATATGGAATTTTGGCAAAAAACAGGTGGGATTTGGTTAATATTAAGTTTGTTCCTGCTAACAGCAGTTTTAATACCTGGTATTGGTCGCACTGTTAATGGTAGTACTCGCTGGATTGCATTTGGCCCCGTCGCATTACAAGTCTCAGAAATTGCGAAGTTGTCCGTTATTATTTATTTAGCAGGATACTTAGTACGCCGACATGAAGAAGTGCGACTGCGAATGATTGGGTTTCTTAAACCCATGTTTATTTTATCCATCGCTGCGGTACTTCTATTAAAGGAACCTGATTTTGGAGCAGTTGTTGTGATGTTTGCGACAGCGCTCGGCATGATGTTTTTAGCCGGGGCACGATTATGGCAATTTATCGCTTTGTTAATTGCTGTAGGTGCAGCAGTTGGTGGTTTAGCAGTGTCATCACATTATCGTTTGGCACGACTCACGGCATTTTTAGATCCCTGGGCTAATCAATATGATAGTGGATATCAGCTGACTCAATCATTAATTGCTTTTGGAAGAGGTGGTTGGTTTGGTGTCGGTCTTGGAGAAAGTATTCAGAAATTATTTTATTTACCAGAAGCACACACAGATTTTTTATTTGCTGTGTTAACAGAAGAATGGGGATTAATGGGTGCTCTTATCGTCATTATTTTATTTGCGATTTTTATTATTCGAAGTTTTCAAATAGGACGACAAGCACAACATCAAGGAAATTTATTTAATGCGTATCTCGCCTATGGCATTGGATTATGGGTAGGGTTGCAAGCGATGATCAATATTGGTGTGAATTCAGGCGTGCTTCCTACAAAAGGGTTGACGTTACCATTCATGAGTTCTGGTGGAAGTAGTTTACTCGTGAATTGTATTGGGCTCGCATTATTATTGCGGATTGATCATGAAACTCGCTGGCGGAAGTTGGGATTAGGATAAAATGCCCCCCACCCTAACCCTCCCCCGGAGTACCGGGGGAGGGAACATATAAAATTCCCTCCCCCGGTACTCCGGGGGAGGGTTAGGGTGGGGGTTTTCATATTAAAGGTGAAGCTATGGATCAAAACAAAAATTTAAACTCAATTCGAATGCGTGAACGTATTCGCCGAATTCATTTTGTTGGTATTGGTGGCGCCGGCATGTCTGGTATCGCGGAAGTATTGTTAACAGAAGGGTATCAAGTCACAGGATCAGATTTAAACGATACTGCTGTGACTCAACATTTAAAAAAATTAGGCGCTGAAATTAAAATTGGTCATAAGGCAGAGCATGTTGAAAATGCAGATGTTGTTGTTTTATCAACGGCTATCCAAACGAATAATCCAGAAGTAATCGCTGCAAAAAACTTGCATATTCCTATCGTTCCACGCGCAGCTATGTTGGCAGAGCTCATGCGTTTTCGATATGGTATTGCAGTTGCAGGTACGCATGGTAAAACAACCACAACGAGTTTGGTCACTAGCATTCTTGCCGAAGGAAACTTAGATCCTACTTTTGTGATTGGAGGTAAATTAAATAGTGCTGGATGTAATGCACGTTTAGGATCCGGTCAATACTTAGTGGCTGAAGCAGACGAGAGCGACGCTTCATTTTTACATTTGCTACCCATGGTTTCTATCATTACAAATATTGATGCTGATCATATGGAAACTTACGGTGGAGATTTATCGTGCTTGCATCAAACTTTTGTGAAATTCATTCATAACTTACCATTTTATGGTTTAGCAGTAGTTTGTTTAGATGATCCAGTGATTCGAAAAATATTGCCAGAAATTTCTCGACCCGTCATGACGTATGGTTTTTCTGAAGATGCAGATGTGAAGATCATGAACTATCGACAAGATGGCATAAAAACTTATTTTGAAGTGCAGCATCCACGTCTTAAAAAGCCTTTATCAATCACTTTAAATTTAGCGGGACGACATAATGCGTTAAATAGCTTAGCTGCAATTATTGTTGGTTTAGAATTAAATGTGAGTGAAGCTGCGATCACTAAAGCGCTGAGCCAATTTGCAGGTGTCGGTAGACGATTCCAAATGTATGGTGAATACAAAATTTCAGAAGGTAGTTTTTTAGTGGTGGATGATTATGGTCATCATCCTCGAGAAATTTCTTCGACGGTACAAGCGGTTCGTGAAGCGTGGCCAGATAAACGTTTGGTTTTAGTGTTTCAACCACATCGTTATTCACGCACACAATCTTTATTCGAAGATTTTTCAGAAGTATTATCAGAAACCGATTTATTAATGCTATTAGAAATTTATCCTGCGGGTGAAGAACCCATCGCAGGCATTGACAGTCGAGCACTTTGTCGGAGTATTCGCCAACGTGGAAAAGTAGAACCCATTTATATTAGTGATCATAAAGAGTTTGCTTCCACTTTACTGAATGTGATTAAGCCGGGTGATATTGTCCTCACTCAAGGGGCTGGTAGTATCGGAAGTTTGGTGTCTCAGTGGTGTAATACCTTGGAGAGAATATAGTGAAGTGTCATCCTGAGCGCCAGCGAAGGATCTCAGTGGTATTATGAGATCCTTCGCTGGCGCTCAGGATGACAAGCTCATTCAGGATGATAAGCCCGTTCAGGATAATAAGTTAGTGGTACAGTGTGGAGATAATATGACATTAAGAGGCCAGTTACTAATTAATGAACCCTTGGCTCGCTACACCAGTTGGCGTATTGGTGGACCTGCCGCTCGTTTATATCAACCTGCTGATCTAGATGATCTCGCCGCCTTTCTAAAATCTTTGCCTGAAAGAGAACCGTTACTTTGGTTAGGATTGGGCAGCAACACTTTAATTAGAGATGGTGGTTTTAATGGTACAGTCATTGTGACTCAAGGCGCATTGACCAAAATAGGACATATCGGTGAATGGCAAGTGCAAGCTGAAGCAGGTGTGGCTTGTGCTGCTTTGGCGCGTTATTGTGCGAGGCTAGGATTGACGGGCTTAGAATTTATGGCTGGTATTCCTGGCACAGTTGGTGGCGCGTTACGGATGAATGCGGGTTGTTTTGGTGGAGAAACTTGGAATTGGGTTGAATCAGTCACAACGATGGATATCAAGGGGCACCAACGCACCCGATCTACCACAGATTATCAAGTTGGTTATCGGCATGTTGTCGGACCAGAGGCGGAATGGTTCACTGGCGCTACTTTTCGCTTACAAGCAGGGGATAAAGAAACCTCACTTGCAAAAATTCGAGAATTGCTCGATAGTCGCGCTGCAACACAACCGACGGGTGAACATAATTGTGGTTCAGTTTTTCGTAATCCAGTAGGCAATCATGCGGGGAAATTAATAGAAAGTTGTCAGCTAAAAGGATTTAGAATCGGCGACGCGATGGTTTCACCTAAGCACGCTAATTTTATTATTAACGTGGGTCAAGCAACAGCCACTGATATTGAAAAATTAATGAGGCATGTTCATGCAAAAGTTTTAGAAACACACGGCATCCAATTAGAACCTGAAGTACGTATAGTAGGAGAGTAAATGAGTTTTTTACATAAGCATAAAATTCGAGTGGGTGTTATTTATGGTGGTAAATCAGGTGAGCATGAAGTGTCTTTGGCATCTGCTGCTTCTGTCGTTGGAGAATTAGATCGCGATCGTTATGAAGTGGTGCCTATTGGTATTGATAAAACAGGACGATGGTTTTTAAATCGATTGGGAGAAGTATATTCCCCTAAATCACATCTATTAAAAGTCAAAGAAAAAAGTTCTGAAATATTAGCAATTCCTCAAATAGAAACGAATGGAGAGAGTAGTTGCGCCCATTTATTTGACGTTGCTTTTCCAATTATGCATGGCCCTTTATATGAAGATGGTTCTATACAAGGCATATTTGAATTAGCGAATGTTCCTTATGTGGGTGCGGGGATATTAGCTTCGGCAATCGCGATGGATAAAGAATTAACGAAACGTTTGATCAAAGCAGCTAATATTCCTACGCCTGATTATTTAAGTTTTGATAAAAAATATTGGGATTTTAATAAAGGATTGTGTGCAAATAGTTGCGCGGAACAATTAGGATTTCCTGTTTTTATAAAACCTGCGCGATTGGGATCTAGTGTTGGTATTAATAAAGCCAATGATCGTAATGAATTATCTCATTTTATTGAAACTGCTTTTCAATATGATACAAAAGTTATTATTGAAAAAGCAGTGAATGCCCGTGAATTAGAAATTGGTGTTTTGGAAAATACGATTTATGGTCGTGAGCCTTTGGTGAGTGTCATCGGTGAAGTTTGTGTTTCATCGAGTTATGAATTTTATTCTTATGATGCAAAATATCACGATGAAGGATTACGTTTACTAATACCCGCTGAACTTGAGAAAGAGCAAGCACATGAATTAGAAGAAATAGCGAAGCATGCATTTCAGTTATTGGGATGTGAAGGGTTTGCACGAATAGATTTCTTCTTAGATAAAAACACTGGGAAAATATTATTCAATGAATTGAATACGATCCCAGGGTTTACTCAAATGAGTATGTTTCCAAAAGTCTGGATGGCTTCAGGGATGACTTATTCAGGCATCTTAAGTCATTTGATTGAATTAGCACTTCAGCGGCATCAAAGAAATACCTCGATTAAAAGAGATTGGATACGGTAGGGAAGTGTCCACTCTAAATGTGGACCTTGTCATCCTGAGCGCCAGCGAAGGATCTCAATGATAACGCTGAGATCCTTCGCTTCGCTCAGGATGACAAGGCCTGAAAAATACTCGCAGACCTTTAAGTGAGATGTTAGAATCCGCGCGGAATTGGGTAATGACTAAAAAAAATGTACTAAATCTTTCATTATTAGTTCTGGTCGTAGTAACTTTCGCCTGGGTTTGGCAAGTGTTACATAAGCCAGACACCTTGCCCATTAGAACGGTGAGGGTATTGGGCGCGCATTCACCGACGGCACAAGTTGCTTTACAAGGCGTGATTAAAAAGTTTGTAAAAACAGGCTTTTTTGCGGTAGATATCGTGGCGTTACAAAGTTCTTTAATAGAATTAGGTTGGGTTGCAACTGTATCTATTTCTCGAGTTTGGCCTGATACCTTAGTGATCCGGGTTACAGAACAAAAACCCGTAGCCAGATGGGGCGCTACAGGATTGTTGAATGATGAGGGTAAATTTTTTAAAGCACTGACAACTGCGCAATTATCTGCTGAGTTACCTTTCTTGGAAGGGCCGCCAGGTACTGAAAAAGAAGTGCTTGATCAATTCCGTACGATGGATAGGCAAGTGTCTCAGATAGGATTGCATATTGTGGCGCTGTATTTGTCGCCTAGACGTGCATGGAGTATGAGATTAAATAATGGAATGTATTTATTATTAGGGCAAAAATCTGTATCTGAACGTTTGGAACGTTTTGTGATGGTATATAACGGCATTTTTGGCTCTAAGGGATCTGAAACAAAACAAATTGATTTACGTTACCCTAATGGGATTGCTGTTCGCTGGAATGAGCAAAAAGTAGGAACTTAAACCATGGCAAGAACAAGAAAAATTAATAAAAATCTAATTGTCGGTTTGGACATAGGTACTTCAAAAATAGTGACTATTGTCGGTCAAATCACACCTGACGAGCAAATTGAAATTATTGGTATTGGTTCACATCCTTCACGCGGATTAAAGCGTGGCGTTGTTGTCGATATTGAATCGACGATGCAATCGATTCAGGCGGCTGCAGCAGAAGCTGAATTAATGGCTGGTTGTGAAATTCATTCTGCATTCACTGGCATTGCAGGGAATCATGTTCGTGGTCTTAATTCACATGGTATTGTTGCTATCCGTGATTATGAAGTGAGTCAAGCGGACGTCGATCGTGTCATTGAAGCTGCTCAAGCCGTTGCTATTCCCGCTGATCAAAGAATTCTGCATGTATTACCTCAAGAATTTATTATTGATAATCAAGAAGGCATTCGTGAACCTATTGGTATGTCAGGTGTTCGCCTAGAAGCAAAAGTACATATGGTTTCTGCAGCGTTGAGTGCGGCTCAGAATATTATTAAATGTGTGCGTCAATGTGGATTAGATGTCGGCGATATTATTCTCGAACAATTGGCGTCTAGTCATGCGGTTTTAACTGACGATGAAAAAGAATTAGGTGTTTGTATAGTGGATATTGGAGCGGGAACAACCGATATTGCCATTTTTACGAATGGCGCCATTCGACATACGGCCATCATTCCGATTGCGGGTGATCAAGTGACAAATGATATTGCCATTGCTTTACGTACATCCACTCAAGCAGCGGAAGAAATTAAAATTGAATATGGTTCTGCATTACCTGAGATGGCGGGTCATAATGAAAGAATTTCTGTTCCTGGTGTCAGTGGCAGACCAAATCGTGATATTTCAAAAAGAAATTTAGCCGATGTGATTGAAGCACGTTATGAAGAATTATTCCGATTAATTCAAGGTGAAATTCGTCGTAGCGGATTAGAAGATTTAATTCCAGCAGGATATGTTTTAACAGGTGGTGCAGCTAAATTGCATGGTGTTGTTGAATTAGCAGAAGCTGTGTTTGATTTACCTGTGCGATTAGGTGTTCCTCAATATGTGTCAGGTTTGAGTGAAGTGACGAGTAATCCTATCTATGCGACGGGCGTTGGATTATTGTTATATGGCTACCAGCAACAAAAACAAGGAACATCTTCTTCAAGAATGTTATCGAATGGTGGTGCCAAAGGAATGTGGCTTCGAGTGAAAGATTGGTTCAGCGGAAATTTTTAATATTTTAATAAGAAGTTAATGATTATGGGAGGTTTACATGTTTGAAATTATGGATCACAAAGCTGAGAATGCAGTTATTAAAGTGATAGGCGTTGGCGGTGGTGGCAGTAATGCTGTTCAGTACATGTTGACTGAGAAAAAGATTGATGGTGTTGATTTTGCGTGTGCCAATACCGATGCGCAAGCTTTACGAAATTGCCAAGCAAAAACATTGCTGCAATTAGGCGAAGATTTAACAAGAGGATTAGGTGCAGGCGCAGATCCTGAAGTGGGACGTAAAGCAGCT
This sequence comes from Pseudomonadota bacterium, assembly GCA_018241565.1. GTDB lineage: Bacteria > Pseudomonadota > Gammaproteobacteria > JAFEDO01 > JAFEDO01 > JAFEDO01. Next base: position 1,758 of record JAFEDO010000212.1, on the reverse strand, counting down.
GAAGAAGATAGAGAGCGCATTAAGCAATTAATTAATGGTTCAGATATGATTTTTATTACTGCAGGTATGGGTGGTGGTACAGGTACTGGTGCAGCACCTGTGATTGCTCAAATTGCAAAAGAATTAGGTGTGCTTACTGTGGCAGTTGTGACTAAGCCATTTGCATTTGAAGGATTACAACGTATGCAAGTCGCCGACCGAGGCATTGCAGAATTATCTAAATGTGTCGACTCATTAATTACTATTCCAAATAATAAATTACTGAGTGTACTTGGTAAAAATATTACTTTATTAAATGCTTTCAAAGCAGCTAACAATGTGTTGTTGGGTGCTGTGCAAGGTATTGCAGAATTAATTACACGTCCTGGATTAATCAACGTAGATTTTGCGGACGTGCGTACTGTGATGTCGGAAATGGGCATGGCTATGATGGGTACTGGTGTTGCCAGTGGTGAGAACCGAGCTCGTATGGCAGCTGAAGCCGCCATTGCAAGTCCTCTCTTAGAAGATGTCGATCTCACGGGGGCTCGCGGTATTTTAGTGAATATTACTGCGGGATTAGACATGTCGATTGGCGAGTTTGAAGAAGTGGGTGATGCCATTAAGAACTTCGTTTCTGATGATGCCACTGTGGTAGTAGGTACCGTTATTGATCCTCAACTGAGTGATGAATTACGAGTAACCATTATCGTGACGGGCTTAGGACGTGGTCAGGATGCTCCTATGAAAGTTTCGTCGATCAAGGCTTCTATCACTAAAAATGACGGTTCTATAGACTATCAACAGCTAGAAAGGCCTACATTAATGCGTAAACAATCGGCAGCAAAATCAGCGGCTGATGGGATCCCTGATGTGGATTATCTGGATATTCCTGCCTTCTTGCGTCGACAAGAACAAGAAGAAGAGGCTTAAATCTTAGCGGCAGCTTTTGCTGCTAAGGGCCAAAAATTCAGGTGCGTTAGGTAATTATTGTTGGTAGACTCTCGACCTTTTGAAAATTGAGGCCGTTTCTGGTCTAACAATAATTCGCGGGATACTCATGATAAAACAAAGAACTCTGAAAAATATGATCAAAGCTTCGGGTGTTGGTTTACATTCCGGAGAGAAAGTTATCCTTTGTCTGCGTCCCGCTCCCATAAACACTGGGATTATTTTTCGTCGTACCGATTTGAAAGATCCTATTGATATTCCTGCGCATGCTGAAAATGTCGTAAGTACTACTTTATGCACCACGCTTGGCTTACCAAAAGGCCCTCATATTGCAACGGTCGAGCATTTGCTATCAGCGATGGCGGGATTAGGTATCGATAATGCTTTTGTTGATGTTGATGCGCCTGAAGTGCCTATTATGGATGGCAGTTCTGGACCTTTTGTATTCTTGATTCAATCGGCTGGTATTGTTGAACAAAATGCCGCGAAAAAATTTATTCGTGTTAAACGTGCTGTGCAAGTCACTGAAGGAGATAAATGGGCTCGATTTGATCCTTATGAAGGATTTAGAGTGACATTCGGCATTGATTTTGATCATCCTGTTTTTGATGGTCATCCTAAAGAATCCACTTTCGATTTCAGTACGACGTCTTTTGTCAAAGAAGTGAGTCGTGCGCGAACCTTTGGTTTTAGAGCAGATTTTGAGAAATTACGTGAAAATAATTTAGCATTAGGTGCAAGTTTAGATAATGCAGTTGCGATTGATGATTATCGAATTTTAAATGAAGATGGTTTGCGTTATGACGATGAGTTTGTCAAACACAAAGT
>JAFEDO010000211.1 GCA_018241565.1 Pseudomonadota bacterium | reverse complement strand
TTTTTCTATAGAAAGAATACTGTATTTGACGCCTAAAGCGTTTGCTTCTGCCACCGCATCTTCAATGCTCATTTCTGCGGTATATCGTGATGGCATGAGTAATCCATGGATTTTATCAGCGCCAATAGCATCGACAGCAATCGCTAATGTGAGTGCAGAATCAATGCCACCGGATAAACCAATTAATGCCCCTTTGAAATGATTTTTTTGTATGTAATCGCGAGTGCCTAAGACTAATGCTTGATAGAGAGATGCTTCATCAGATAAGGGTTCAGAAATAAAACCAGATATGGTTTCAATCGTTTTATTTTTTGTGAACTCAAAATCAATCGGTAATAAACATTCTTCATACGCGGGAGCACGTAGTTTTACTTTGCCTTCTGCGTCTAACACAGTGGAATATCCATCAAAAATCAATTCATCTTGTCCACCGACACAATTGACATACACGATAGGTATTTTTCCTTCTTCTTGTTGGCGGTGTTGTAATATTTGTTCTCGTTGAAATACTTTATTGTGGTGGAAAGGAGAAGCGTTCAGACATAACATGAGTTTTGCGCCCGCATCTACCGCTTGCTTAAGTGGTCCTGGTTGCCAAAGATCTTCGCAAATCGTAATTCCGACAGGAATATTTTTGATTGAAAATACACAGGGTTTTTCCCCAGAAATAAAATAGCGTTTTTCATCAAAGACACTGTAGTTGGGTAAGTGGTATTTATGATAAGTGTCGATGATTTTTCCATCTTGGATCACGGATGCAGCATTATAACGGCCTGTCTCTGTTTGCGTGGGATGTCCAACAATGACGGTGATGCCTTTTACAGTAGTTTTAATTTTTTCTAATGCGTCACGAACATATTGATAGAGTTCAGAGCGTAGTAGCAAGTCTTCGGGAGGGTAGCCTGTTAGACTTAATTCAGAAAATATAATCAGATCAGATTGTTGTTCATCGCGCGCTTTTATCGCGCTCGCAATGATTTTTTCCGTGTTACCAACGATATCGCCGAGAAGAAAATTGAGTTGGGCGAGTGTGATTCGAATGTGTTTTTGCATATTTATCCTATTTTCTGGATCCCGGCTCTCGTGCCGCAAAGGCTCGGCACTCGGCCGGGATGACAATCAATACTTGCAATGAGTGTAGTTCTGTCATCCCGGCCTCGTGTTACGGCAAAGCTTTTAATATATCAGCTGTAACACGAGAGCCGGGATCCAGCGTCGTTTTTGCAGCGCTTGGCCGGGATGACAGAGGACCGCATTTCATGCGGTCATCGTACTCATATTTTCATTTAAGCTTAATGCTTTCTTTAATCCATAGAGTGCAAGATCAGGAATAATGGCATCAAATAATTTTTCTTGGCTAAACAATTGTGAAAAACCACCCGTTGCTAACAAGACAGCCGGTGTATCAAATAATTTTTCTTGATGGATCCGCTGTGTTAATTCTTTCACTAAACCCAGCTGCCCATAGAAGAGTCCGGATTGGATGCTTTCAGTCGTTGATCGACCAATGAGGGTAGAAGGTTTAATGATTTCAACAGAAGATAGTTTAGCAGTACCATTTTGCAAAGCTTCTGACGATAATCGAAAGCCAGGATGAATTGCACCACCGAGATATTCTTTATTCGCCGTAATGGCACACAATGTTGTGCCAGTTCCAAAGTCGATCACAATGATATTTTGATTTGGATAACGTTCAACTGCTGCAATCGCATTGGCGATTCGATCGGCACCCACTTCTACAGGGTTTCGATATTTAATTTTTAATCCTGTTTTTACGCCGGCTTGCAGCATAAAAGGATCGATATCAAAATATTTTTTGCAAGCAGAGCGAATAGAATAATCAATAGAAGGAACCACGGAACAAATGGCAATTTTTTGAATTTCATCGGGATTAATATGATTTTCTCGAAGCACGGATTTTAAGAAAATACCGAGTTGGTCGGAAGTGCTGGTATTGCGACTGTCATATCGAAAACGCAGTTGCAATTTATCTTGTTTGAATACGCCCCCAAATAAATGGGAATTTCCAATGTCTATACATAAAATCATGAGGGTATCTGCATATTATCAATTAAACGAACTGCCCCTAAGTGAACAGCGCCAAATCGTCGGCCATTATACTCTTCAATATAATCCACTGAAAAGCCCAGTTTTTCTAAATTCTCTTTGATGGTATCGAGTGGTAATTTTGCTTCTAATAACTTAGGAAATTGACGAGCTAATTCAATTTGTTCAGGTGTTAAACGCCGATTTCGGGAACTCAGTGCGAGATTTTCTTGGTCTCGTGTAGTTGCACAAGGGATAATTTCAATATCCATAAAAAATGTATTGACCATGTTCATGATCAATTGGAGTTGCTGATAGTCTTTTTCTCCCCAGTATGAACGATGCGGTTTCACGAGCGTGAAGAATTTCATCATGACTGTGAGTACGCCATCAAAATGTCCTTCACGATGTTTCCCACAGAGTTTTTGACTGAAATCGCGTTCAATTACTTTATAAGCATAATG
>JAFEDO010000210.1 GCA_018241565.1 Pseudomonadota bacterium | reverse complement strand
GTAGATTTTTATAGGATGGTTTTCTGCGAAAGATCACACTCTACAGAATTAAACCAGTGAATAATCTCATCTGATTATCACTCCACTTATTGCAATTTGTGTATTTGCTATTTTTAATATCAAATTGTTTACGCTTTATAAGTAATAAGATCTAACTCATTACTTTGCATACGGCACACTATCACCTCAAAAATACAAACTATTTTCGAGATAAATTATGGCTCTTAATGGATGATATTTTTGAAAGGATGCAATGATACTCTAAAGTGACGGTGTACTATCGTCGATTAGTACAGAATACCTAATTAAAATTTTGACAATAGGTTATTTCTTTGCTAAAGTGTACACATAAGTACACAATTTAGATTATGAGGTTACCATGGGTACTAGTGTAATGAAAATAGGTATGCGTGAATTTCGTGCGCATTTACCACAATATTTACTAGCTTCTTTGCCTGTTGCCATCACACGGCATGGTGAAACGGTAGGGTTTTACATACCGGCTCATCACCGCCAACCTGAACAAGCGGAATTGGAAGCATTAAAGCAAGCAGCACTCCAAATTGAAAAACTGCTTATTGCTCATGATGTAACGGAAGATCAATTATTTTCTGAATTTCGTGCATTACGAGAAGGAAAAAAAGGTTAATGTCAGCAAATATTTTAGTTTTGGATGCTAACATTCTTATTCGAGCTGTATTAGGCAATAAAGTGAGAGAGCTACTGATAAAGTATAGTGAAATAGCGGATTTTTTTATTCCAGATGTTTGCGTGGAAGACGCTCAAAAGTATTTACCGATGGTTTTTGAAAAACGTAAATTATCTTCTGAAACCGCGTTAAAAATACTCTCTAAACTACAATGTTTACTACAAACAGTAGATAAAAGTATTTACCAAGAATACGCTATTGAGGCTCAACAAAGAATTAAAAATCGTGATTTTCATGATTGGCCAGTAGTTGCAACAGCATTATCATTAAATTGTCCTATTTGGACTGAAGACCAAGATTTTTTTGGCTCAGGACTTCCAGTTTGGACAACTGATCGCATTCATCTCTTTTTTGAATCTTTATAGAATAATAATATTTATGAACACTCTGCTCTGCTCCACTCTATGCCGGCCAAGATGCTTCCCTTAATTATAAAATTAAATACTAATAACCCCTTAAAAATATTCTTTACATTATTTGGTCCAAGAGTCATTTGACAATGCTATTGAATATTTTAAAACAATCAAATTTAAAAGTTAACTCCGCATCCAGAGAACAAACGGAAACTAAGATATGCAGGATAATGATGACATACCTGATTGTGACATGTCTAGAGAAGACAAAAGCACGCACCAAATTGTACAAATGATAATTTTTAGGAGAATCTCATGAAAAACATTAAAATCGAAAAGCTATTTTGCAAGTATGAGATCCAAAAAATTTGCTTTACAGATACGCTGCGATCTTCAAGTAAAATTTTATTTTGAGACGGAAAAAAAGCCGAACTATTTTCCGGAATTCTTTTTCATGATTGTGATAGTATGAAACATGATAACTATCGAGAACTGCATTTTAGCGCGGTAGAAAAAGATATTTAATCAGGATCAAGGACTTGTAAAATTTTTGGCATCTAGTTGTAATTAGGCTCTCAGAATTTCTATAGCTGACGTAATCTTTGTCTATCTATACGCACTCGAGCATTATTCTAATAGAAAGTAGAAAAATCCAATAAAACGAGAAAATAACTGTTTTTACCCGAGTCGTGAGATCTCTATATCAGGATGAATGGTATTATTCTCCGTATCTTTTAGGGCACTACTAGATTCAAAGTAACCAAGACTCCCCATTAAATCCGCTAAATTCTCTTTCTTTTTAATGTATTGTTGATGTTCTACAAGAAAATCATATGATGCACACGTTGCCTTAAACAACATAAAAATGATTTGATTTGCATGATGAGTATTCATGAAATTTAATTGAATAAATGCCTCATAACCAATTACTGATTCGTCTAGCACCATATAATACAGAAAAAGAGCTTGTGTTAATTGGCAAATCACTCGGCTTTCATATTCCGAAAAACAAAAAAAGTCTTTAAAACCATTTATTCTATTCATATGCTCTCGATTAAATAACGAACCATATACTTCATTGGAATTGAGCCTTTTATATTCAGCAGCCAAGTAAAAGAAAATTATATATGTACACCGAATCACTTTTCGAACATTTACTTCTAATTTAAATACCGATTCATCTAAAAAAATATCTGTGGTAACAGGATATTTATTTTTATCAGAAAATCCTGAGACTAATTTACTCCAATAAGATTTCTCTCGATATGCTTTTCCTAAAAACAAATTATTTTCTGTCATATTAAACTTCGTTGTAAACTCGTTTTCTCGGTAAATTAACATCCGAAGCTCATACGGTAAAAATGGTGCAATATCTTTAAATTGTAGGCATAAATCTTTATCCGATAAGGAGCTAATTTCTCGAATAATATCAAACTTTTTAAAAGAATCTGAGTACTGATCCCATATCCTTTCTGACTTAATAAGATAGTCCGTTATACAGATGACATGCCGATTATCAGGTAGCATTTTTCTATCTTCATCTCCCGGATTAAATGTAACACCATTCGGCAAAATAACTTTTTTTGCATTATCTAAAACTTCTCTAACAAACGATATGACTAACTCATTTGTATTTGTGTCACAATCGAAAAACTTTAATTTACTAAACATAGAAACTTGCTCATCATTTGTCACAAGATTTCTGTGTTTTCTATTTAAATAAAAACGTACTCTCTTTATCATTTCGATATCTAACTGCTGAAACTCAACCGAAATAAATCGATCTTTTAAATCACAAATTCTACTATTGTCATTAGCGATAATCTCAAGATCGTGTTTAAAGCGTCCAGGAACAAAAACATATAAAATTCCAATCGGTGGAATACGATGATAAAGAACAATATTGTACTCACGTTCACGCTCAATCCGGTACTCACCTCGCATAACCATTTGATTGAAATAATTCGGATCTATACATAATAAAAATCCATGCGTCACTGAAAAATAACGTGGATTAATGGCTATCTCCAAACTTGTCGTTGCAAAAATTTGCTCCGTCTTAGAGTTTGTTTGTCCAAATACGTTAGCATAACTTAAGTCCGCACCCGAAGAACCCTGAGCTATAGCATCTATCAGTGCCAGAAAACCTTGTTGTTCACCATCAGCAATACCAATGCCTCGAAATAAAACGCAATCCGGAGGGTAAACAAATGGTACAAGATTAAAACGAGTGCCTTCAGGAATTGACTTTAGATAGTGAATGAATGGCACTCGCTCTGTTTTATTTAATTTTGGTATAGCTTCTGGATTGTGATTTAAGGCAAAACGCAATAAATTTCCTTTAATCTTCCAAAGCATATGATGCCTACTGCGTTCTAATTCTACCGGGCGTCTGCAATAAGTATTAAACCCTCCCTGAAATCCTTCCGTATCTTGCAACAAATATGTCGTATAGGGCCAAGCTAAATCACTGACTATTTGCCACGCTTTTATTAAACAAGGCAAGTCAGCTTGATCAGACAGTAGTATCGCTAATGCGACTTGAAGTTCTTTATTATTAAATGTGAGCGATGCAAAATATGCAAGGTCCGATTTATCAGTTCCTCGTTCAAAATAAAACTGATGTGCAGCATTTAATAGAGCCAGCAATAAAGGAATAGTCTCAGCCGTCTCTAATATTGTCTCTTTCATCATCAATACTAATCTATCGCGTAGATCCACATTAAAGGGATCAAGATTTAAACGAGACAAGGTATTAGTTGCTGCAGCACGAAGTTCAAGAAATTGAGTATTACTCAAAATCACCAGTAACGCATCGCTGATTGCACCAGTGCTACTAAGATCTTTTTCAGCAGGCAATTCAACTGCAATTGATGCAAGAGCATTTATGGCTTGTATTCGAAGTTCATCTGAAACTAACGGTTGACAAACTAATTCTAAACATAATCTACTATACAAGCGCATCCTAAAGATACGTATGTATTTAAGCACATTTATTTGCTCAGAACTGTTCATCGTTAGTAATTCAGTTACTGACATAGGTAACCTACCCAGATCCATAAACGTTAATGTTTTTACTGTCTCCACATCAGAGGAAAATTGAAGTAATAAGTACATATTGCGAAGCTGTGATGCTGTTGTAACTTGAGGTAATAAATCTGTCAAAAGTTCAAAATACATTTTCACATCGGTCCATAATGAATTCATTCTTGGGATAAAAAAGAATAGCTGTTGTAAATGATCACGATCTATAAACTTTTTATTAAGTAATTTAATTAAATCTAAACTAGGAATCGAGTGAACAAGTTTATCTTTTTGAAACTCATACAACTTGTACCCCAGTCTGTCGAAGTCGCGACTAACAATTTTTCCATCTTCATCAATAATATTAAAATTTTTTAAAATAGAAGAAATCTGCGATTGTTGATTTTTGTCCACATTAGGCAATTGCTCTAAATCACTTTGAGTTAGAAAAGGGGTATCGATTTTGATAGATTCACTCAATCCAATAATCTGAACCAGATTAATAATTTTACTTAGAAAGGTTTCTAGATCTCCACATTTCCCAAAATCTACTATTTCTTGGATCTGATCTTTAAACTCAATCAAGAAAATATTGAAAATATATACATCTCGATGAAACCATGCTTGAAACCGTGCTTGAAGCCGTTTAGTGTCTGCAGGATTATCGATAAAAATATTTCTTTTAAAGCTACTTGTTATTTCACCAGTATCATTAACAAAACCTTTCTGTACCAGCTGTTGAAAATCATTTTCGCATTTCACACTTAGATCTTGATTTCCATTTTGGCAATATTCTTCGTAAGAATAATACTTACTTAACGGTTGAAAATGTGCTTGGTGCACATATGAAAATTTTAAGTATAATTTTAACATTTGTCTGAGCATTGTCCGATTTTTTATAAGAAATAAATCTGGATAACTTTGATAAAGAAACTTTATTAACCATCCAAAAACACCATTTTCATAAACATCCAGATCCCCAGTAATACATTCTAAAAATATTTGAGAACAACACTCTCCGTAAAATTCAACTAGAGTATCGAGAATACAGTGATTTTCTATTTGTAACAAAAGAGGCATAAATTTTATATGTAACGACAACTCTTTTATCCCAGAATATTCGAAAGCACCAAGTTTATCTCGATATTTGAATAATTCTTTAATATCGTTAGCCCAAGGTCGATATTTTATAGAAAGAAAATCTCTAAAAAGATTAGATAAATCATCGAAAGCACATTCTGAATCAATTATTTTCATGAAAGCTATAAATTCATGAACATTATTTGATAAAAATATTCCTGGGTAATTTTTTATAATCCACTCAAAATTAAATTGATTTAAATATTCGGTATTTTTTATCTTTTCTTCAATAATATCCACACACTCCTCAAAAAACTCCCGCATTGCTAACACATCGATATGCGCACTGACAGAAAGTTTTGTGATCTGTAAAGTAATAAGTGAAGAAAAATCACAGGCTTTTTGGCAAGAATAAGTTTTTATTGTATATAAAAATTGTTTAAACTCTTGTGTTGATAATTTTATCACTATTACTTCCAGATCAATCTCTTCTAGAGCAATTAGATTTTCGCTAATTGCAGCTTCAAATAATAATACTAAGTTTGAGATATAATTATTTTGCTCTTCAGGCGTCAGTACAAGAACAAAATTTTTAGTTCTAGCAATATATCTGTCTATGTATTCAAAATTATATTTCTCAAGATGCTGCAAAAAATCATTAAAGATTAAATCATGAACTGTCATAAGGTAAGGTATTGCTTTAACTAATACGTTATTTTGATTTAAATGTTTGCAAGTCGTTGCATATAGTTTTTCAATTCGAAACCACACATCTTCAGAGATCACATCTTCATTTGTCAATTGTAATTGATAGGACAAGTAAGGTAACACAATAACAAGTAATGGCTCGATAGTTTTTCCAAATTTTTCACTATATTGACTTAATACTATTGAAGATTGATCCTTAACAAGCGCATCTAGTACATCCGCATAATTAAATACTAAATGAACGATAATCTCGTGCAAGTTATCAGGTATAGTATCAAAAAAATTTGGTATTAGAGCATTAATAAAGTTCAGCATGCACTCAAAAACATAGTCAACTGTGAATAATACCGATTGTTTTTTATTTGATAACAAATAATCATCTAATGGCCTAATTAATAATATTAGTTGCTCAAGTAAAAATGGATTTTTTCCATCCATACCACACATTTTTTTCATCAAACTCCAAAATTCTTGAGAGACTTCATTATATTCACATTCGCTTTGTAAAAAATGTTGCAATGGGAATCCAAAACTACAATGCTCTTTAAAAAGAAGTTCGACGATAAAATGCTGTATAGACGGCGTATCCCGGAATTGTCTTAACTGAACTAAAATAGTCTCGAGCTGGTTATAAAAAACATCTGGTGTCAGATGGTGATTTAAAAAACTATTTAAATAATAAAATAAAGAAAGCGATTTTTCACAATAGTATTGAAAAAAACTAGACTTTTCTAATCTATAAGGTTCAAGCTCACCACTATAAAGATGTTTAATTAAACATCTTGCTATACTCAAATTGAATGCTACTCTACTGCTCACATCATCTGTTTTTTTAAGATCGCCAATTTTCAAAAGACAGCTGAGACGAGTGTGACTGAAACCAGAAATTGTCGCAAATAAAGGATTTACTGCTAATAACTCACTGACAACACAAAAAAATTCCAACATCATTTCTTCAGGCACAGTGTTCATTACATCACTATTTGGCAAATTATATATACGTGGGAAACAGATTTTCTGAAACACCTGTTGTACAAGTTGTATTTCCGGTTTTTTTAAATTTTGAAATAGAGATCGAGCAATACTTGCAAAATACTTAAGAAATTTTATTCGATTTTCTAATGATGTATAATTATACTCTTTAGTCTTATCCAAAAGCATTTCAATCAATTCATACAAATAACAACGAATTTCCCGTGATTCAGTCGACGAGATACACTGAACAATATCACGATAGATTTGTGATTTATGATACTCATAGTGCTTTATTAATGACGTTAGAATATTTTTAGAACTGGTCTTATCAAGCGATACATCAAATAGCACGATAGGTTTAAGTGTCTCTAATTCACGATCAATAAACTTATTAAAAATGTCTCCAAATGGGCGCCGAGAATAAATACCCCACTCTATAAATATATTTTTTATCTGATCATCATTCATTTAAACCCCATTAATTCCGAGGGAAACAATAACTTTTCTGAACTTAATACCCAACCTTTCGCCGTAAAAAAATTCTATTCATTTTATATTCAAGTGAAGTATTCATATCATTTAATCAATGTTTATTCATCGGTTATTATCAAAATTTTTCTGGCTTTTTTAATATCTTGTGACTCTATTTCTTTTGATTCTTAAACCACTAAAACCTCCTCTCGGTAAAGCTCTTTACAATTAAACACAATGACCTTGAGTTAATGATTTTAGTTTTAGATTAAATTCTATCGACGGCATAACACGAGTCTTTTCTCGTGTGGGCCAAACTTTTAAAATCGGTGCCTCGATAACTTCATCACCATTAAGAACCGCTGCTCGCTCAGCGCCTACAATCCAAGTAGGCATCTTTAATTCTTTGGCTTCTGAATGCATGATCTGTGCATAATCTTCAAGACTCTCTATCTCAAAAGTATCTGGCATAAAAACAAGCATTGCCACAGCATCCTTGCAACGCTCACAAGAAACAACTTTTGTTTTTATTGAATACTTTTTATTACTGACAGAATAATGTTGGGGAATACTACTGGACACGTGATTCACTACTTCCATTTTTCTTAACATTTCCTGAATTATCGGCTCTAAAATCTCTCCTCGTTTTAGTGTCTGTCGATCACTCGGCTCTCCAAAAATCTCAGAGCTAGACTCTATTTCTCCATCGGTATTTTGGCACACCACTAGGCGACCCAATTTCCCAAGCTTCTCATGAAAAAATACATACAAAGTGATCCCTTCTCGCGAACTCATCTTTTGATAAGTCACTTCTTCTGGCATGATAAAATCCGATTCTATGGATGACCATACGCCTTCTTCTAAACTAGTCCTTTTCATAGACTTACTCCCTTTTTTGCATGAATTCTGACTAGAAAGTTTATTCATTGCAACCGTTTTCTACCACTCAACGATAACCCTTTCATAACATTTATTTTTTCTTTTCCAACGGATTTTCATCAAACTTACCCCAGAATAAATTATTCTCAAAATACCTCACCTTTTTACACCGAATGGGCTTTGCTCCATGCAAAAATACAAACTGCTCACTAAAACCCATCTCTCGAATTTCATTTAAAGGAATTAAATCAACGCCTGTTTCTTGGATACTCTCTCCTTCTCCACGCGTTCGAGATCCGCCAAATACTTGCATCTTTTGTTCCGTATCTCCTTCATTACAAGAACGAGTTTTTGTTAAAATTGTTTTTTTACCACCTAACGTTTGGATCCATTCCATCGTTTTCGTATCATCATTCGTAAAAATTTGCTTCAATGGCGCTCCTTTAAAAAGATCGGGTTTTTCAAATTGCTCTATTTGACTTAAGGTTTGAAACACGGTCCATACAACAACCCCTCGCGCCCGTAACACTTCAATACATTGCTCTACATCAGGGCAATAACCCAACTGTCCTAACTCTTCTAATAAAAACAACATTTTTTTATTCGGTAACTCACTCGGTTTGGCTTCAACTATCATGCTCATGAGTAACGACAATAACATTCTCACTAAACGACTGTGTTCTCTTACTTGATCTTCTGGCAGTATAATAAAAATATCCATATTCCCTTTTAAAAATCCCCTCAAATCAAAATCACTTTTGGATAAGGTTTCTTTTATATTGCTATCTCCCATCCAATCGATTTGTCGATAACTTGTGGAAAGAATACTCCCACGCTCATCCATCCCCACTCGATTAATTTGATTTGAAGCAGCACTCGCACGACCACTCATTTTAGACATTTCACAAAAAGTCTCTTCTGCTTCTTCTTTACTTTGCGACATGAGTTCATATAATTTTTCTAAATTTCTACTTTTCGGACCAAGATTCATTAAATAATCGATGTATCCTCGTATTAAAATCTTCGCATGTTCATCAAAATGCGCTGCAAATTTTCCTTCACGGACGATGAAAGAAAAAGCGAACGCATTCATCATACGATCTCGCGCGCTTAAGTCTTCTGGGATCCAATCAAAGGGGTTTATGCAGTACGTTTTTAATAAGGATTTTGGTTTTTTTGCTTTAAAATCCTTTGCTGCGGTTATTCGATAAGGATCAATTAAAATAACCTTCCTTCCAAGCACTTTGCTTCGATAACGAGCGGTGGTTGCCCAAAGTTCTCCCTTAATATCAAATACAAAAGCAGGACCCGTGTGGCTCAATAAAACAGGAATACTAGACGTTGTCGTCTTACCACCGCCGGGTGGGGACAAGGTTAATTTATTGTAAAGAGGTAAATATAAGTCTTTTTCTTTGTCATCTTTTCCAATAAAAATCCCATTATTTTGATCATAAGCATTCAGTGCTTTTAAATCATCTTCATTCGCCCAACTCGATGTCCCAAAACTCCCGCTCGTCTCACTCTTAAGATTATCATTAAATAATTTCTTTTTTAAAATACTTCGATACCCACTTAAAAAAATCATCAACACTACAATTAAAATGAACTTGTAAAAGTTCTCTTTTAAATTCGCACCTGCCAAGTGCAATACCTTGCCAAACGTTATCAACCCTCGATTTGATAACATTTTGTAAGGCAAAATACTCATCATAATCTCAAAAAAAAATACTAAAACAACACTAACTCCAAGCACATTAATAAACTGAATAACCCACTCTATTGAGATTTTCTTACTTTTTCTCATGGAATGAAGTAACAATATTAACGATATAATACTTACGGTATAATCTATATTGAGAGCGTCGCCTATTTTTGCTGGAAACTCAACAAATAAATTTCCTCTTACCGCCTTAAACAAATACAGATTCAAAATCGGCATTGATACAATAAAAATGAATGTCGCTAAAACAAAAATGGCCCATAAATAACTTTTAGAATGAAACAAGATAAAACTCATCTTTTCCTTTGAACTCAAATATTTCCCAAAACTGATGAACACCGTTATTAACAATAATAAATGAATATAAAACCACTTCTCTTCTACAAAATAAAATGCGCTTCTACTTGCAAATAACGCCTGACTTTTCATTTTCAAGCCATAGAGAGACAAAATCCATAAATCCATCATAAATCCGACCAACAAACATAATGCTGTTCCAACAACCATGGATCTTAAACAAGTTTTTATTAACTCATCATCTTTTAGTGTCTTGCATGCCACCAAAATTCCAATCAAAAACAGATCATATAAAAAATAAAGTTCATGCGTATTTTTTACTAAAAAAATATCCCCTGCACTCTTAGCGTGCAGCAAATAAAACACATGCGCTAATCGAGTCTCTAAATTTAAAAACAATATAATAACGGTAATACTGAAACCCAAGGCCCATCTATAAACAGTGTCTTTCACAAGGTATTTTTTGAGGAAGTTATAAAACATAAAAAGACAGTACTCTCATTTTTTCATTAAGAGATTTTAATTTCTTAACATAATCTTTCGTCTCAATAGGTAAATCTAATTCATTAATAGATTGAGCCTTTGAATTTTTTTTAATGGCAGCATTGACTCGGTTTGGACCTGCGTTATAAGCAGCATAGGCAAGAGTCCAGTTTCGATAATGTTTGTAATGTTTCTTCAGTAACTTTAAAGCAACATAAGTTGACGTTTTAAAATCAAATCGCCTATGACTTTCTACCCCGTAATCTTTTGCAACCGAACTCATGAGCTGCCAAGCACCGCTCGCGCCTTTTGCTGAAACCGCGTCCGTTTTATAGCCACTTTCTATCATAGGTACTAACGCCACACTGGCAGGTAAATGTAGTGCCAGACTCTCATTCAGGACATAATCTAATTTGCCATTTTCAGTCGCTTTTTTTAAGAATGATCGAACCCTCTCATTCGTTGCCCAATCATCCTGAAAAGGCTTTTCATGCTGAATATTTTTTACTTTAACATGAAGCGACTCCGCTTTTCCTAAATTCAGATCCACTTCATCTTCGATATTTAAAGAATCAAATGAATGGATAATTCCGCCATCAATCGTTGGATTTTCGGCACTGCCAATTCTTGAACTTCCTTTTAAAACAGGCTTGATTAAACGATACCCTTTGGGAACTTCTATCGGTTTCTTTTTTAAAATATTTTTACTAGTAACTGATACAGAATGATTTTTCTTTTTGATTTTTTTAGAATTCCAAGGTGAGAATATAACAAGACAATTGATGACAATAATAACTCCTAAAATTCCCCATCTTAAAATAATTAGCCTACTTAATTTTATAGAAACCATCTCATTCAACTTCTGAATACGGTTTTTCAAAAACAATATCCTTTGTCACAGAAATATAAAATCGATATCCAGGACGAATTGAAAGATTGGGTTGTATATTGATATTCTTTTCAACCAAACTATTAGAAGTATTTGCAATATTACTTCCCAAACTTCCTGCCAATGCCTGCCCGACACTGGGTCCTGCGTAAGGATTGTTATTCATTACTGGTTGGCTTAACTGCGCCCCACTACTTAAAACACTACTTAACATCACTGCACCCAAAATCTTCCCATAATGATTATTCACTTCGTCTTCAAATCCCGCATATCCACTGAGATCAACACCTGGCATTCCCTCTAAATGAAGGCTTTCTCCATTCGGAAAAATGATCCTTTGCCAAACCACTAACACACGCACATCGCCATAACTTAAGGATGAATCATAAAGACCCACGAGTCTGGCACCCTGTGGGACTAGTAAATATTTCCCCGATCGCGTGTCATAAACATTAGAAAGCACCTGACCCACAATTTGACCTGGCAGATCTGAATCAAGGCCCGTCATTAAAATACCGGGGATCACACTACCCGCCTTAAGCTCATAGGGACTCAATGGTTCCTTAACACGGGATAAAAGTACTGAAGCATGATCCATTCGACTCGCACTTAAAAATGCCTCTTTTTCTGTTTGCTGATTGGTCTGACTCGATGTTGCATGTGCCTTTTCAGAAGATACTTCCTTTCCATTAACCGATTGTTCTCTCCCTCGAATGAACACCATATCATCGATGAGTTGATTACTCGTGATGGAAGCACTCATCGCTTTTTTATGATCATCCGAAACGGATGTGTTATCAGCATAAGGCACTTCATTCTCTAAAACACTCTCTTCTTTCAATTCATGCATATTATCCTGCGCCTTTTTTAAAGGCGCTTTCATGATTTTTCTTTGTCCCTCTTTAATCCAACGCGTGTGTTGGTCACTCGCTACTATTTTAACGCTTTCTTCCTCTTGTAAGGGTGCCGCTTTGTATTGAGAAGCTCTATATAAGTTATGCAAAATCAATACCAAGAGTGACACCATAACGATAACCACCACACTCATGATCCCTTTTCTCACAACAATGGTTTTTGGGTATTCTTTATGATTCATGACTCTCTCACTCATGGTAACTTTGATTAACGATATCGACTTTCGCTTGATTGTTGCCGACACCCATCACTAAAACGGCTTTCTTAAATATTTTATCCACCACATAATAAGGAGGCTTATAACGATAATTTAAAAGGGCCAATTTTTTATCTTCTAATACAAAAATCGCTGGCAAATCTCGATTACTCCTATTTCTAGAAAACTCAATATAAGTATGCGCACCATCATCAAAAACTCGACTCGGTTCCCACGACAATTTTCTATTGAAGAGTCCACTTGAAATCTTATAATTAAAATTTAAATGATTCACATCGATGGCTGGCGTTTCTAAAGAGGTGCTTCCCTCGCCTTCTTTCATCGAGCGCTCATTAATACGTGCAACCAACTCATCCGGATACCAGAAGCTCACATGCTTTGCAGAATTGCCTTCTTTTAAAGACACTAAGAGCACTGTATAAATGCGCTCATCGGTTGTGATCACCATATTGGTGCTGATATTAGGCTCAGAGGGTTTAATTAGTATATGCTGCTGTTCTTTATTGCCTCTGCCCGATTTCGCAACCGCGTAAGACCAACGACTCGGATCGCCTGAGGATATATTGGTAAATCGCTCGCCAGGCTTTAATGAAATAACCGTTTCTTGAAAAGGTACCGTTTTAATAATCGGTTGATCACTTTGACTAAACGCAAATTGAATCGCACCATCCGTCACAATATTATTGGCCTTCCCTGTTTTTACATACTGATGAAACGCTTTTGTTAACGCCGGATCATTACCCAACATGAGTCGATAATTTGGTTCTTTTTCTTTTATCTCTATGATTTTTGACCGCTCTATCGTTTGTTTTAGAGGAACAAATTTTTGAGAAGATGTTTCATACGTACTACACCCCACCTGTGTACTCATGATTAAAAAAGAAATACTGATGATTTTAAAACCGTGATTCATTTTGATTGCTCCCAATGTAATGGAATCGTACTTTGTGACCAATTGATATCCGTGATGTAAATGCCAAATGGATTTTCATTTAAAAACTTGGGATCTACCTCTCGATACTTCAACGTCATATTGGCCATCCAACGTGTGACATCCATGATCTTGTTATCCATTCTATGGCGCCTCGTTTCATCCCAAGTCACTTGCCAATGATTTTTACTCAAAGGCATACTTTCAATGATATTCACTGAACGCGTATATTCTTGACTTAAGATAAAAGGATCGTGTTTTTCATAATAAGCTTGTAAATACTGTAATGTGGCATCCGCGGAATATGCATAGAGCTTATTTAGAAGTTCCGTTTCAGCCTCCTTATCTTTTACAATTGTTTTTGCGTTAAAAATGAATTGATTCGCCGCATAATTTAATAAAACCGGATCTTTAATCGATAAACTAGATAAACGATTGACGTGATAGGCTAATCCTTGATTTGTCTCAACCACATAAGGCTCTATCCGTGAATGACTACCCATATAGGCAACCACCAACACTAATAAAATACTCACCACCATTGAGCTTATAAAAGCCCATTGCCAATATCGTCTGCCTTTTCTTAAATCCATATAGCGATCATTCCACTCTGCTCTTCCTACAGATCCGACATAAGGGTTACTGCTTTTATCAGAATCAGGACTTTTTTTTCTAAACTGCTTCAGAATAAAATTTTTTATTTTCATAGAATTTCCCTTTTATTTCTTTGAACTATTATTAGAACCCACCGATTTTAAATCTTGTGCCGCATTATGCATGCGTCTCGCAACACTCGAAATGGCGCGTCCTTTATCAACCCCACCCGATAATTGACTGGATAAATTTTTAAATCGATCAGAAATACTCCCTTTAACAGAGTGACCCAGATCACTCATCGATCCCACAACCGCTTTCCCTAAACCAGCCACACTACTGCCACTGGACTTTCTGCCTTGACTAAAGTGGGCAGCTGCATTCTTAGCCGTACTCATGAGTGCTCTACCAAAGCCTCCGCGATCGGTTGATTGCCCTTTTTGAGAACCACTCATGATTTGACTGATTTTTTGTTGCGCGAGAGATAATGCAAATGCACCCATCCCCGTGTGTCTTGTTTCTTGAATACCGTTTGAGACAATCTGTGCTAATTGACCTGGTAAGTTTTTAGCAACCAACCAAAAAAGAACAACGCCTGAGACTATCCACACGTAAGGATCAAAGCCTGCGTTCTTTAAAGTTTCTATATTCGTTGGAATTGAGCTTACCAACCCTTTTAAGGTTTGACTCCCTACAGCTGCCACCAAATAAATTCCCAACAATTTGACGCAATTTCCTAAAATGAGATCGAGTGTTTTTCTCGCAATCGATGCCGTCACTGATGAAGCGCCAAACCCAATAAAAAAAGAAGCCACAGAAATTAAAGCCGTAGTCACAATCATGGTGAGCGCCAATTCCAATGCCACACTGATAAAAACGAACAAAACAATGAGATATACAAAAAAAAGAATTAATTTACTCACCCCAAAAGTCCATAAACTCGATTTTAATAAGGGATAAATAATGCTGTTAGCAATGGATATCCCTTCTGAAATGAGGGAGGAAGGATCGATCGGTAATTTTGTGATAGCGCCACCCATGAATTCCGCGGTCTTTAAAAGATCTAATAACCAATGATGATTGACCATCACACTATAAAAAAATGTAATAACAAAAAAATCTCTGATAAAATTCGGCATCGCTTCTTTCAGTGAATTTTTATCAAACGCATACCAAAGACACATCCAAACGACATTTATCGTTAAAAGACTAAAGAAAATACCCTGACCCCACACCAAAAACTGATGTTGGTAACTTGCAAATACCTCTAAATAACTTTGTGCGGCCGTCGTTAAGATCTGCATTATTTTACCTTAATTAAATTGAGGGATTTTGAGAGAAGATCCTGAGTGACCATATTCCATCGTTTCTCTTTTTCCAGATTGTAAAATATCTGATAACTCAGCATGCGCACTCGCTTCACTTTGCACCTGTGTCGCGTAATACGCCGTTTGTGCATTCGTCTGTGCCATAACCGTCTGCCTTAACGCTTGAATTTGGGAAATGACTTCTCCTGTCATTTGAGCGGACGCCTGTATCGCTTGTGTTTGACCTTCTGCACTTTGTACTTGTGCTTCTAGAAAACTCAAATGATCTCCTTCACTTTTAAAATGCTTGTGGCTTTCACTCATGGATTGCATGACACCTTGTAGCGTATTCATTAAGGTGTTCGCATTATTTTTATATTGCAAGCTAAAATCTTCGGGCGCGACATACCCAGGATAGGCGTTTTTAAACTGTTTATCTAAATCACTCGCGCTATAAGCAATCCCTTGAGTTTTTTCAATGATTTGACCCAATTCACGCATAAGATTGGATGTATTACTCCATTGGTATTGACCACTCTCTAGTCGTTTCAGCGTCGTTTGTATATATAAGGTTTGTTGTCTTAATTGTTCTAATTGATGTCCTAATTGCGCTAACACAGAATAATCAATGACTGCCATGAGTGCGCGCGCTTCAAAAGAAACAATGAATAAGAAAATGCACAATAACCATTGAACACGATGTTTCATTGTATTGCTTCCTTCTCTCTATGATTGAAACTTTCCAAAAACTTCGCCCATTCGACAAATCCCTCTTTTATTAACCAATGATAAACCCAATCATTTCCATGCATTTCTTTACACGCTAATAATTTTTGACTTTTCTCTTTAGATAACCCGACAAAAGAAAGTGCCAATGATTGGGGATCCGTTAATCCCAAATCAATTAATCGATTCCCAAGTTGCGTCACGACATAATAATGTCGTTTGGGCACGCCAATTTTTTGAATGATGTCTATTTGCCGTTCGGTTAATCCCATCTTTTGATATAAGGTTTTTATTTCAGATTCCATGCTGGGATTGGGTAAATAAACTTTAGTGGGACACGATTCCATAATGGCCGCGGTCGTTTTCGTTAAGCTCTGGCTCACTGGATCGTATAAATCAGCGAGCGATTGTGTGGCAAATACGACACGCGCATTTTGTTTACGGAGTGTTTTTAACCAATCCTTTAATTTCTTAGCAAACACTTCATGAGAAATATAAAGCCACGCTTCTTCCAAAATAATGAGTGTCGGGCGGCGACCACAAGCTTCTTCTAATCGAATTTCAATTTGTTGAAATAAATACAGTAAAATGGGTAAATACACCGCTTCTTTTTGACTGAGTAACCAATGCATTTCAAAGGTTTGTAAATATCCTGTTTTTAAATCATCTTGTGTCGCATCTAAAACTTTAATTTGACCTTCTATCGTATAATATTGAAGGGCTTTTCTGACTTCATAATCTTGAACCATCCCTTGCAATACCGTTAAGTTGCGATGGGTGGGATCACCACTTTCCGATAATGCTTCTATCGCTTTGTGAATAGCAGCTCGAATATCAGGATTGATCATTACATTCTGTAAGCTCACTAATTCTTCAATAAACTGTGAAGCTCTGACTCTTTTACTTTCTGTGGATAAATCTGCTAAGGGACAAAAAGATAGTGACATGTCACCACCCAAATCATAATGAAGACCACCGAGTGCTTCCGTTAAAGCACGATGCGAATGATCTTTATCAAATACAAAAATCTGAGCGCCTTCGTATCGTAAAAACTGACTGATGAGAAATCCTAAATACGTACTTTTACCAGAGCCCGTCGGTCCTAAAACCACTTGATGTCCCACATCTGACACATCCAAATGAAATCGAAAAGGCGTTTTGCCAATGGTCGCTGCATAAAAAACCGGTGGCGCTTCATGCGGTAATAGTGAATGGGAAGATGTGATAGAAGCACCGGTCCATACCGTATGGAGTGGCAATACGTGTGATAAATTGATACCACTCATAAAGAGTCGTCTCACGTTAGAGCTCCCATGTCCTGGGATAGTCCCGAGCCACGCATCTAAGGCATTCACATCTTCTTGAATGGTTGTAAATCCATTTTGCTCTAAATAGCGCGTTAAATCTTTGGCACTTTCATTGAGTAAAGAAAGTTCCTCATGTATCAACACAATCTCACTCGTCCAATACCCAAATCGGGTGGTTTGATTACTATTTAACGTTAGGGCATCACTCGTTTCTTCTCTCATCTCTAAAGCATCTAAATCGATTTTATTTGTTGCGCGACCTAAAAACACTTCTCTTAAAATGCCTGAAAATCCTTTCACTTTATTATTCCAATGTTTTTGATATCGCTTAATTTCACGCTCCGCTGTTTTTTCACTTAAAGGAATAAATCGATTGGACCAACGATAAACCAATGGATAAGTCCCCATTTCATCGAGTAAACCCGGAATAGTTTCTGAATTTAAATATCCCACAATGGAAAGCACATAAATAAATTTGTTGCCGATTTTGGGGACATAGCCACCCACTAAATTCCGCCGTCCTAACACGACATCAATAAAACATCCATCCGGTGGTAAAGCGACGGGTAATAATTCTCCCGTGATGCAGGTATTTAAATAACTGAAGAGATCTTTACTCGTTAACTTTTCTAAAACAAAGCTTTGACTGAGAGTACCAATCGCACGATCGACGGTTTCATAAAATTCTTGTAAGCGTTTGGTTAGATTTTCTGAATCGTGATCCGCTGGTAATCCTTCAACAAACCAATGCTTAGTGGTTTTTACGAGTGGCAAAGGAAATTTCCATACAAAAGTGAGCACTTGAATATTTTCATAGTGAATGCCTTTTGACTGATATAACACCCTTCGCTCTTCATCGATTAAGGATGATACCGGATCTGGAAAAAATCCTTGTGCAGGATAAGTCACACTCGGTATTCTTAATTCATCCACATGCAACATCCAGCCATCTTCTAACATATTCACCATGCGATTAAAATTGAGAGTCAACGTATCTAATTCACCACCACTCGCTGAATACAGATCCGGTCCTTGAAATTTATAAGAGACTAAAAAGCCTCCATCTTTCTGTAAAATAACACCGTCATCAATTAAATGCGCATAATTGAGTAAATCAGACAAACCTGCTTCATCACTTTTAAAAATCATACGATACCTCGTTGACCTTGATAAAAAGGCACACTCGGTTTTAGTATCGGAGATTTTGTGTGGATCCCTGAGATAGCTTTGTAATATTTCTTGGTATGAGTGTGCCTCCGATAAATGGCTAACATTTGACTGTCAGCGCGTGTTACCAATACACCGATACTGTGTAAAACAATAAAAATACCGCATGCCACGATATCCATCATAGGTATTAATCGCGCTGAAAACGCAATCGGTAAACATAACCCCACAAAAAGAAAAAAGAGTTCTCGGTTTACACCCAAAATATGAAAGGTTCGATTGAGTGATTTAAAATACGGAGCGCTTGTGCCTCTCATACTAAAATTCCTTATTCATATTATTTAAGAATATTTGCTTTTAAAAAAAGCCTAACCAAATACACTGGTGATAAAACCACTCGCTGCAAAAGCAATCGATAACCAAAGCACCATGTTAATGAGTTTTTTAAATCCATCTCCCCATTCCCCAAACGCCAACATTAAACAAGTCACAACCAACATGATGACAGAGGCTGCTAATAAAAAAGGACCACTCACCGCATCCTTAATGGTATTCATGGTGGAGGTAAAGGGGAGATTGCCTCCTCTCCCCGCAAAAGAAACACTGCTGGTAAAAATCATGCTTAAAAAATAAAGCCCTACTCTATTAACCCAATTTCGTAAACGTGAATTGCCCATCTTGATATGCTCCCAATGATAAAATGTCTTGTATAAAACCCTTTTGACTACCCTTTCGAACGACCGACACAATCGCATTAATCGTATGAGAAACTAATGACAACGGGGGACTCGTTAATTGAGACTCCATCGCCAAATCTATAATCCGTTGTATGGCGTCCGCCGCACCATTCGCGTGCACCGTACAAATCCCTCCTGGGCAACCTGTATTCCACGCTTTCAACATATCCAACGCTTCACGACCTCTCACTTCACCGACTAAGATCCTGTCAGGTCGCATACGCATCGCTGACCGTAATAACCCTTGTAAATCAACTTGCTCACTGGTGACGAGGGAGACACAATTTTGAGCTTCACATTGAAGCTCCGGCAGATCTTCTAAAATGACAAATCGTTGATTGGGATCATGCTGAACAGCCTCTACAATCAAGGCATTCGTCACCGTTGTTTTGCCTGAGCCAGGCCCACCACAAACTAAAATATTTTTTCGATCTCGAATTAACTCTCTTAAAATGAGTAATTGCTTTAACGTTAATCGATTGCTCGCTATATAATCGAGTAGCCGAAAAACATGTTCTGATCGTTTTCGAATAGTAAAACTCGGCGATGGAACAATAGGCGGTATTTGTGCGGTGAAGCGCTCTCCTTGCAACTCCTTATAAAAGGGCAATTTGGCTTCCAAGCGCGGAGACTCTTTTGTCACGATACAACCCTGGATCCCAGCAACACTTTGTATAATGGCAGTGGCTTTTCTCTCAGTGAGTGTAGAGACAAAGAGTAGCCCTTGTGCCGCATGATCGATCCAACACTTGCCATCAGGATTCAACATAATTTCATGAACGTCCCTATCTTTTAAGAACCCGATAATCTTTTCGCCCAGATCTTGATACAGTTTTGAATACAAACGTTCCTTAGCCTCTGATAGGAGTGGATGCATTTTGGAGCCTCATTACTTTTAAAAAATGAATAACATCCTAGGAATAGTCTTTTTGATCCTGAGAAGACTTAAATTGAGTATGAAACTTAAATTGTATTATTAGCTGTTATCGCCGGTGTTTCTTTTAACGCATGAATCTCTTCGTAAAGTTTTCGGCACTCTTCTATTTTAGCAAGATATTTATCTTGTAAACTTTCCGTGTTTTTTTGTAGCTCGGTTTTTTCTCTCAATAAACCGTCATTCACTTCTTTTTGTTCTTTTAACGCCTCACATAAATGATCGTTTTCAACTTTAAGACGCTCACTCTTTTGTTGTAACAAAGACAAGTCTCCTTCAAGAGCCACAATTCTATCATTCAATGGCTTGAACGCATTGGGATCAACTACACTGGACGCCATCTGAATTTTAAGCTGACTCATCTCGTGCCGCATCTCCATGTTCTCATACAATAATAAATTGAATAATTGATATATGGGTTTACTTAGCAAAGACAAGAGCCCTTTTCGAAGTGAATTGAAATCGATGATAAAGTTCAATCCATGCATTTTAGGGATAAAGGATCGAATATTTTGCAACAATCCCACGGCACTCATGGCTTGATTAATCATATGTAATAAATCGGTCACTTCTT
Source organism: Pseudomonadota bacterium (assembly GCA_018241565.1). Lineage (GTDB taxonomy): Bacteria > Pseudomonadota > Gammaproteobacteria > JAFEDO01 > JAFEDO01 > JAFEDO01. Next base: position 2,303 of record JAFEDO010000210.1, on the reverse strand, counting down.
TTGCCCTATTCATCGTCATCTTGAGAGGATTTGAATTCAGTGTAATGATCCTCTGTAAGTCTTCTTTAAACCGAGATAAAATATTCATGGATTTCTCCTCAACGTTTTCTTGAAAAGCAAAGTGCTTATGGGGCTCGATACCTTTCTGTTCCAATAACAGGGTTACACAATCCTGACTTTTTCTGACAGATCCTAAATAATCCGGGGGAATCAATGTTATAAGCGTGTTTTTGAATGGTATGTGAAACCGCTTCCCTTAAATCTTCTTTTTCTTTGACAAAAGATGTACTTAATTTTGCTGCTGTGTTTTCTTTTCGTAATTCATTTTCTTTCATGCGCGCTTTTGCGGTTAACACGATTAAATCTTTAACCACAGAATGCTCATTGTTTAGCTGAAATAAAATCTTTTGATGGCTACTTAATGAAAGTTTCGCAAAATCTGTCGATTCTTTTTCAACACACGATTCAATGAGTCCATCCAATTCTTTCAGATGAGCTTCGTTATAACCTAATTTCTTGTTTTCCCTTAAATAAGAGAAAATATTTGTATTAAGCTCTGCCACCTCTTTTTCAAAACTATGCTGGCTCGTTTCAGTTCTTAGTAAAGAAATCCACGCTTTTAATTTGGCTTTTCCAACCAACCAACTCTCATCACAAAATGTAGCCTTTAATTCTTGAAGACGAGCCTCCAATGGCTCACTTAAAATTTGATGGTCTTTGGCGATACTGATAAATACTTTTTCCATACTCTGAATAATAGCCATACCCGCATCTGTTGGTTTTCCGATATGCATTAAAAACTCAAAATACCGGATCACATATTTATTCAGTTTCTGGATCATCATTGATTCTGGAACGAAATGACCAAATGCTAAAAGTACCGATTTATAATGTGATAGCTTTTCATAATGCTTTTGAAATCCTATTGGACCAATCATTGTAAAGAACGAAACCTTAAGTTCTTCGAGCATATTTTTAAAGATTTGATTTAAGTGGGGAGAAATTAAGTCTTTTAATTCATTGGCTGATGAGTCTCCTGCCATTTCGTAGGATTTATACGTCTCCATGAAAGCCGTAAAATCACTCTCGCTCACTTCTTTACCCCGCACCAATTTGTCCATTACAAAATAATTCTGATTTAAACGCAAAATGGCGTTCAAGCCTTTTTTAGCGGCATGTATTCTAGTTTTTAATGATTCATCAGGAGAAATGCTTTCCATATATTTTTGTAATTCAAGAGATAAAGCTTTTAATAATTCACAGGTTTTATAATCCAAGATTTTAGCTTTAGGCGTTTTATTTCTACTCTCGATATACTGAATAAATTCTTCAATCAGCCTTAATTGTTTTATTCTTAAAGCATCGTTTTTTTGAATCAGAAATTTTCTGTACGCTACTATGTTATTATCTTTTTTAAATGAGACTTTTTGATTAAGCTCAGAGAGTGCTTTTTCAAGCAAAATCGAATTAGAATGCAAAATCTGTAAATGTTGGATGCAATTCGACAGTAAATCTAAAGAATTGGGATTTAAAGCAGTGATTTCACTTGTCTTTAAGCGAGCGAATAAATATTGGCTCTCCAGAAGTAAATGCTTTTTCAGAGCATTTTTTGGGAATAGCCTCGGGAAATTACCAAAAAACCAAAACATCCTGGAAGGAACGATAGGCGTTAATTCCAAAGGAATGATAATAGAACTCCCTGCCCTCTTAATGGTTTTTGTTTTAAATCCTAAATTTTCTTGATACCACGGCAACGCATATAATCGCTTCTTCTGTAAAACGGTACCTTCTTTTTGAATACATTGTTGATACTGAAAAAATAAAGGCGCACTCATCGGATTTTCATCCATCGGAAATTCTTGTCTTTCCTTAATGACTCCTTCTCTTTGCAACAACTGAATGCAATATGCTATTACATTGGATTGTTGAAATTGGCTTTGGCTCATTAATTCTAAGCGTAACAGCATATTGTCAATAACTAGTGCTCGAAGACTCTGACAATCGACTAAAAGTTTTTTACAGTAATCGGTGTACGCCATGAAAATAGCACTTGGCATACCTTTCGGTTTTTTTTGTTTTAATGCCGCTTTTAAATACTGCTCTAAAGTGGGGAGCTGATTAGATACAAGCGCTAGTATACTTAGATGGCTGTGGGTCGCCAAACTTAATGCCCGCTCTATCGTATCAATCCTTTGCTGTTGTTCTTTAGGTCGTTTTAATTCGCTCTTTTGCGCTCGTTCAATTAACGCATTTAAAGCAATGATTTGTGCATCTTGCCATTCATAGAAAGCTATCTTTTTGTC
>JAFEDO010000020.1 GCA_018241565.1 Pseudomonadota bacterium | reverse complement strand
GAGCCCAAATGGTAGATAGAATTGCCCCATCGTTAGATATCCAGGAAATTTCTCTAAATTTCCAATCATGAAGTAACCTTGTTCTAAGAAGAAACGAGAATTTGCCACTCGTTGAGGTGAAACTTCTGGCGGAGAATTGTCATATTGAATCGCAATAAAACCTGTTGCCCAAGTGCTTACATTCGCTAAAAGATCTATTTCAGCCGTTTCTAAATTAATACCAAAATTATTTTTTCCAACATAAGGCCAAACTTGAGAGAGCAAGCCTTCTACTTTTCCACTCAATTCAAGTAAAGGACGTTGCGACGCAGGTACTCGTTGTTCTTTGAGTGTTTTATCTACTTGTTGTCGATGTTGTAATACTCGGATATCGCCATTCACACTGGGCGTATTCACAACGAGATCAGAAGCATCAAACGAAGGACGTGTGCCTAAGTATGGCGAACTCACCACCGTATGACCTCTTGGTAAATAATCTGTTAAGAATGATTTTTCAGAATCTTTTTGTGGCGCTCCTTGTGGAGCCTCTGTTTTTTCTGGAGCCTTGGCTTCTATCGCTGGTGTTACAACGACCGCTTTTTTAGCGGCCACTTTTTTAGAGGCATGATGCTTGTGATGCGCTGGATAGGCTGACTGCTGCGCCTTTTCTTCTTTGAGTTGTTTTAATTCTGTTTTTAAAGCAACGACTTCTTTTTCTAAGTCTTGTGTTCGCTGTAAAATCTTTTCTATCGAACTTGCTAGCTTAGGATCCATGGTAGATTCGACAGCCGCATGAACAGAAGAAATACAAGCCAATAAAGCGCATGAAATAATTATTTTTTTTAACACGACAAAACTCCGATTGAAAATACCTGAGAAAAAAGAAGAACAGGCATTTTATTCAATTTTCTTTCGGGGTCAATCGAAATAGCTACTTTTTAGAGAACGCCTTTGATGTTGGCGTTGCTTGGGTATTCATGCTCTTCTTCAATTCTTCTACGCGTCGTAGTAGCTCCCTTTCTTCTGCGTCAAGAATGTTTATTTGCTCTCTTTTTAGACCCAGCTCATGTTCTAACTTAGCTTCAGCTTGTTGTTCTATTACTTTTAGCTCTTCAAGCAATGTTTCGATTCTTCTCTTCTTTCGGTTTAGCTCTTCATCAGCTGTGTTATTTTCTCTTGTTAATTCTGCAACACTTCGCCTACGACCATTGAAGAATGCCGAACTTGATCCAATGCCCGATGATGCTGAAGAGCCTTTTTTTGTTTCTGTATCTTGCGTTGTAGTATTCACTGTTACAGCAGGTGCGGCAGAGGCTGGTATTTGCGAAGAAGATGAAATAAGAACATTTTCAGGCAACACTGCATGATGTGACACTCTAACATCATGAGCTTCCAACAATAACTCCATCCCTAATATTTTTTGCTTTAATTGAATTGCAGTATTTGTCTTTATCAGAACAGTACCGGATGGCATTTCATCTGGGATCATTTTTTCTAGAACAACTTCGCCTGACTGATCAACAAATCGGTTTTGTGTTTTCCATTCTTTACTGTCAGCATTGAGTGGCTTAACGATGATGCATTTTATTGACGTAGGATGTAATTCATAAGCTTCTTTCAGTCGGGCGAGTATCTCCTGTCCCTGTTTGTATTGTCGTTCTGGCAACAGATTTGTATCCGGCCTAATATAAATGGCGTGAGTTAATGTACTACCATCATTATCGTGCTGATACTTAGTACTTCTACTAACATTTAATGGAATATTTGCTCGAAGAGTTCCAGCAACAATTTTAGTATCTGCCACGCGCTGCTCAAGTGTTCGATGAGCAATCGCTTCTTCAGTAAAATAATTTTTCATCTCACTTTTTTTTGTCGTAGTTTGTGTAGGTAAATTATCTCTTGAAGATAAAGATTCATTTTCGTTTGGAATTATTCTACTAGCATCTCCAGGCGACATTGTTAATCTCCGCCCTCCATGACTAAGAACCTCTGCAGAAGGACGAGCTTTCTTTGCACTCTCCAACAATGATGCCATCTCTAATGCCCTTTGCCTTAGTATGATCGCGGTCCACGGTTTAATAAGAACAGTACCAGGGGGCATATTATCTGGGATCATTTTTTTTAGAATGACGTCGCCTGAACGACTGACAAATTGATTCTCTTTTTTCCATTCTTTACTATTAGCATCAAGCGGTCTAACGATAACACACTGACGTTGACGAGAATCCCATAAATAAAATTCTTTGATACGATTTGCCACAGCTAACCCTTGTTGATGCTGTACCTCTGGCAATAAGTGAGTATCAGGCTTCATATAGATACCATGCTCTAATGTGCCATTCTTATTCTTCGCGTGATTATAATCACCATTAACAGACCGAGTTTCTGCGACAACATTCTCTGCCTTAGAACATACAGAAATAATTTTTTCATCTAATGCACATTGCCCAGGAGTTCGGTTGACAACATCTTCTGGCGTCAAAACATTTCTTGTCTCTCTTTTTTTCGAAGTAGTACCGGTTGGCTTATCCTTTGCTTTTTGTGTCTTTTTCATAGTTAAATCCTCTATGGGTTACAGCTTTGGTAAAAATTATACTCACAGAGGGGTAGTTTGCCAGAAAATGAACTGAGATCAAGGATAGCGCAGTCACTGGAAATACATTGACTCTACTAAACCAATGCTTATCAAAAACACTAAAAAATATCGAAATACTACGAAATTGGCGTAGATTTTGTATATCGACGCAAAGTATCTAACGCATGCTGACTTTTAGTATCCAACCATAACTCAGTAGCTTCTAATGGTGAGAGTAATGTCTGATCTTTTGATAAAGATTTCATAGTTTGCAAAACATCCATCAAACTCACAAATCCTTCACATAATCTTTCAAATAATTTTGTATCCTTCGGAACCAAATCAGATAAGGTGTGGTAAGCACTCTGACCCAGATTGACAAAGTAACTAATTTTAACGTGACGATGTTCTGCAACTCCTGGGAAAAATCCTGAAAATAACAAACACTTGTCGCCCAAATTCCGCAGCAAATCATGTTTCTTTTGGCCTAACGACTCTAAGCCTTCCAAGAATTCCGTAGCCAAAATACTCTTCGCTATCTCGGGCTGCGTAGAAAAGCGAATTAGCATAAAGACGAGGTAACTCTCTAATTCATCACCCAAAATGAGAGAACGAGCCGATTGGGCTTCATGAACCAAAGCCTGCCATTGCGCCGTATCTGTCGGATGTAATATGAAGGAACCCATCGCTACCCCCTAAGATTATTAACCTTATTAACCCTAGTGTAGCCTATTTATTGGACAATCTATAAAAGAACCCCCACCTTAACCCTCCCCCGGAGTACCGGGGGAGGGAATTAAAGTTCCCTTCCCCCCAACGAAGGGGAGAGGGTTAGGGTGAAGGGCGAAATATTTACTTTCTAACTAACGCAGGATACTGATTCACGATTTGGCAAAATAACTCGGCCGTTTGTCTTGCATCATACAGGGCGGAATGCGCCTCTTTGGGATCGAAAGGAATACCTGCGGCATATAAAGCTTTCGCTAACACGGTTTGACCATAAACCAATCCACCTAAAGTTGCCGTGTCAAAAGTCGTAAATGAATGAAATGGATGTTTATGAATATGTGCGCGAGCCGCTGCTGCTTTTACAAAACCTAAATCAAACCATGCATTGTGTCCAACTAAAACTGCACGATTGCAATTTGTTTCTTTCAATGCGTTTTCAATTTGAGAAAAAATATCCACTAATGCTTTTTCTTCAGGAACAGCAAAACGAAAAGGATGATCGGGCACAATTTGATTAAACTTTAAAGATTCTGGATCTATTTGACTTCCTGGAAATGGTTCAACATGGTAATCAATGGGTTCAGAAGAATATAATTTTCCTTCATCATCCATCCGAATAATAATGGCAGCAATTTCTAATAAAGGATTTTTATCTCGATCAAACCCACCTGTTTCTACATCAACCACCACTGGCAAAAAACCACGAAACCTTTTTGAGAGTGGCAAGTGTGATGTTGTCATTCAGAGATTCCTATTAACCAAGAAACTGTTTCATTCGCTCGAAATGGAATTAATGAATGTTCCCCAAAAGGATAGCTGGCAGGAACCGTCCATGTTCTTTTTTCTAAAGTGATTTTCGTTTGATTACGCGGCAATCCATAAAAATCAGCCCCATAAAAACTCGCAAATGCCTCTAGTTTTTCTAGTACATTCGCCTGTTCGAATACTTCCGCATATAACTCTATACCTGCATGTGCTGTGAAAATCCCTGCGCATCCACACGAATTTTCTTTTTGATTTTTTGCATGTGGTGCACTATCAGTGCCTAAGAAAAATTTTTTGTTCCCACTTGTTGCTGCTTTGATTAATGCGTCTTGATGTATTTTTCGTTTTAAAATGGGCAAACAATAATGATGCGGTTTGATTCCACCGACCAACAACTCATTGCGATTTAATAATAAATGATGTGCCGTAATTGTTGCTGCCACACGATCTGACGCAGACAACACAAAGTCAACAGCTTCTTTTGTTGTGATATGTTCAAAAACAATTTTGAGATCAGGAAATTTTTGTGTAATAGGAATCAACTGTCGTTCTATAAAATATTTTTCTCGATCAAAAACGTCCACTGAAGGATCAGTAACTTCACCATGAACCAGTAACGGCATTTTTCTTTTCATCATTTCTTCTAAGACCGGATAAATTTTTTCTAATGAAGTGACCCCTTCTTCTGAATTCGTTGTCGCACCCGCAGGATACAATTTCGCCGCAAAAACAATGGAGCTCTCAGATGCTTCCTGAATCCATTGGGGTGTCGTGTGGTCCGTCAAATACAATGTCATCAAAGGTTGAAAAGTCATTTCTTTAGGAACGACCGCCAAGATCCGTTCTCGATAAGCTTTCGCATCTGAAAGCCGTACAACGGGGGGGTTTAAATTAGGCATGACTATCGCACGAGCAAATCGCTGCAACATCAACAATACCGTCGTTTTTAACAAAGCCCCATCTCGTAAATGACAATGCCAATCATCGGGCTGGGTAATAGTCAGAGTTTTCATGCCTTCATAATCCAAAGCAGTAAGATGAAAGCATTGTAGCAGCTAGTTATACTCTTCAACAGTAATCCGAAGAAATCCTGGTGAAATCCCCCCCTTTTGGACAAAACACTCATTAAATTTCCAAAATTACATTCAATTTTCCACCAATTTATCAAAACTTCGGGTATACTCCGCCCCCTTTTTCATTCATAAGCGAGTAGTTAATATAATGTCTACCTTACCTAACCATTTAAGAAATATTGCCATCATTGCCCACGTTGACCATGGAAAAACCACTTTAGTGGATAAGCTATTGCAGCAAACAGGGACCCTTTCCGCTCGAAAACAGCCTGTAGAACGCGTCATGGATAGCAATGCCTTAGAGCAAGAACGCGGAATTACTATTCTTGCCAAAAACACGGCTATTGAATGCAAAGGTTTCCGCATTAATATCGTGGATACCCCAGGGCACGCTGACTTTGGTGGAGAAGTCGAGCGCATATTATCGATGGTGGATTCTGTATTACTACTTGTGGATGCCGTCGATGGGCCTATGCCACAAACTCGATTCGTGACTCAAAAAGCATTCGCTCAAGGTTTAAATCCTATTGTTGTCATTAATAAAGTTGATCGTGATGGTGCTCGCCCTGATTGGGTTGTTAACCAAGTATTCGATTTATTCGATAAATTAGGCGCCAATGAAAAGCAATTAGATTTCCCGATTGTTTATGCATCTGCATTAAAAGGATTCGCAACATTAGATTTATCTCAACCCAGTGATAATATGGATCCTTTATTACAAGTTATCATCGATCGAGTGCCACCACCACAAGTCGATCTAGAAGGTCCATTCCAAATGCAAGTGACTTCTTTGGATTACTCAAGTTATGTGGGCATGATTGGTATTGGTCGTATTAAACGAGGCACGGTTAAAACTAATCAACCCGTTAAAGTGATTAGTCGCGAAGGCGAAACTCGTACTGGAAAGATTTTACAAATTTTAAGTTTTGCAGGACTCACTCGAGTGCCCGTTGATTCAGCGGATGCGGGTGACATCATTGCTGTCAGTGGAATAGAAACATTAAACATCTCTGATACAATTTGTGATCCAAATAATGTTGAAGCACTCACACCACTTACCGTGGATGAACCAACCATTTCTATGACCTTCCAAGTGAATGATTCCCCATTCGCTGGAAAAGAAGGTAAATATGTCACCAGTAGAAAACTGCGAGAACGTTTAGAAACTGAATTATTGCATAACGTTGCTCTGCGTGTAGAAGATACTGATAGTCCCGATAAATTTAGAGTATCCGGTCGCGGTGAATTACACCTCGGTATTTTATTAGAAAATATGCGTCGCGAAGGTTATGAATTAGCGATATCAAAGCCTGAAGTTATTTTTAAAGAAATCGACGGTCAAGTATGTGAACCTTTTGAAAACTTAACAGTCGATATCGAAGGCATTCATCAGGGATCTGTGATGGATAAACTCGGACAACGTCGAGGTAATTTATTAAATATGATGCCCGATGGAAAAGGCCGTGTACGTTTAGATTACCAAATCACCACTCGTGGATTAATCGGTTTTCACAGCGAATTCCTGACCACAACTTCAGGTACAGGATTGATTTATCACGTGTTTGATAAATATGCCCCGCAAATGACATTACCTATTGCTAGCCGTATTCAAGGTGTGCTCATTTCTAATTGTGCAGGTACTGCAAGATTATATGCATTATTTAACATTCAACCACGTGGGCAATTAATCATTGAACCACAAACTGAAGTTTACGAAGGCATGATTGTTGGTATACATACTCGTTCTAATGATTTAGTAGTGAATGTCACGAAAGAAAAACAATTAACCAATATTCGTGCTGCAGGTACCGATGAAAATATGATTTTAACACCACCGATTCGATTTACACTCGAACAAGCGATGGAATTCATTGAAGACGATGAATTAGTTGAAATCACTCCGAAGAATATTCGGATCCGAAAAAAATTCTTGAAAGAAACGGATCGAAAGAGATCGGGCAAGAGTAGCTAATTCTCAACAAGCCATATGGAGACAAGAATAGACAAATGCTTATTCTTGTCTCCATATAGCCATGCTCATTTATGTAACCGCTCCCCTTTTCGCCATTTTTGGTAAATCACCGATAGAACCCATGGCATATTTCATGAGTTGGCGCTTGAGCGGAGATAAACGATTCATGAGGTTTAATCCAAACTGACGACCCCATTGAATCAATGGATTTTGCGTTTCAAATAATTTTTTAAACGCTGACATAGTCAACATGACGCTACTATTGTGACCCTTACGCCAACGTTCATATTTTCTTAATGTGTGTAATTTTGCAAAATCTCGCTTTTCTTCTTTGGCTTCTAATAAAACTTCAGCGAGAGCTGCTGCATCTAAAAATCCTAAGTTAACACCTTGTCCTGCCAGTGGATGAATAGTATGTGCTGCATCACCAATTAATGCGACTCTATCTTTCACATAATGTTTGGCATGTTGTTCATATAAAGAAAATTTAATTCTTGGTGTTACGGATACAATATCACCCAAACGATGTTCAAATGCATTGGACAACGCTACTTGAAAACCAGAATCCGTCATAGCCATTAAGTGATCTGCTTGTTCTGAAATCATAGACCACACAATAGAACATGTATTGATATTATCTAAAGGTAAAAATGCCAAAGGTCCTTTTGATAAGAACCGTTGCCATGCTGTTTTTTGATGAGGATCTTGCGTTTGCACCGTGGTGACAATGGCATCATGCCCATAGGCTTTTTTAGAAATTTCAATATTCATTTGTTCACGCAACCAAGAATTTGCACCATCAGCACCAATTACTAATTTTGTTTTAATCAATCCTTGATTTGTCGAAATTTCTACGTCTGATTCCGTGTGTTTGATTTGCTGTAATTGGATCGGTTGAATTAAGTCAATGTTAGAATATGCCAGCAATTGTTTTCTGAGTGCAGTTTCCAGCACACGATGTTCAATGATATGTCCTAAATTACTTTCACCGAGATCAACACAATGAAAATCGATGGATCCTTTGTCATCCCAAACATGCATTTTTTGATAGGGACTGGTTCTTGTGTTAACAATCTCAGCCCATGCGCCAATATGATTTAAAATATTTTCTGACGCGCGAGTAATTGCATACACACGAGCATCGTAATTTTTATCTGATAAATCTATTTCTTTATGCGGACGATTTTCTAAAACTGCAATATGGAAACGACTATGACCTAATGCACAAGCTAAGGTAAGCCCTACTAATCCTGCGCCAACAATTACTAAATCATATGATTTATCCATGCTTATATTTCCGTGAGTGGCAAACCACTCGTTAAATAAGATAATTGCCCACCCATGCCCATCGTGTGTTGCATCAACGTTTTTTTAAGCGGGGGAAAAATATCAATGCCTAATAATCCAAGATCTCTTAATAACGCAACCGGTAACCAATGTTGATGAAAGATCCTCGTTAATCCATCAGTGAATGCAATCATTTTCTTTTGATCAGAGTCACGACGTGATTGGTAACGATTTAATAATTTTAAATCACCAAGGAGTTCTTGATTTTTCAATCCTTCCGCAATAACTTCCGCTAAAGTAGCAACGTCTCGTAAGCCTAAATTAAATCCTTGCCCTGCAATCGGATGCAAGGTATGCGATGCATTACCAATTAAAACTAATCCCGTGCGAACAGATTCTTGTGCCTTCACCATTTTCAAAGGAAACGCACTGCGTTTTCCCACGTGAGTCAATCGACCTAATCGATAACCAAATACCGTTTGTAATCGTTTGAGAAAATCAGCGTCACTCAGTGCTAACCATTCATGAACTAACTCTTGCTTCACATTCCAAATCAATGCCGCTCGTTGATTTTGCATTGGTAATAAAGCAACAGCACCTTCATCTGCAAAACGCTCAAATGCTTTTTGTTCATGAGAGCGTTTTAATCCGACATTTGCAACAATTGCAGAATGAGGATATGACCATTCTTGTGTTTTGATTTCTACTAATTTTCTAAGCGTTGATTGCGTACCATCTGCACCAACAATTAACGCAGCACTTAAGATAACTTCGCCTTCGGGCGTATCTAAATAAATAGTAGAATTAGGCTGTTCTAACACCACTTTTTCACAACGGGCGGGACAAAACCAATCGATGTGAGACGCCGAACGACAAGCATCATATAAGACGTTCATTAAATCTTGTAATTCAACCAAATAACCAAAAGCAGATAAGTTTTTTTCTTTGGCGTTAAAACGCGTTGCGCCAAATCGCCCACGATCAGAAATATGGATTTCTTTGATAGGTTCTGCATGCGCAGCAATAGAAGACCAAAGATTTAAAGTTTCAAAAATACGATAACTACCGAAAGATAAAGCAATAGAACGCGCATCAAAATCTTTTTGTAATTTTTGTTGTGAAGGGAACGCCTCAACCATTGCGATCTTTAAAGGCAAATCCTTTAATGCATAAGCAAGGCTTGCCCCGACAATGCCACCACCAACAATGATTACGTCATATTTTTTCAATTACATCCCCTGAGCTTGTCATCCTGAGTGCCAGCGAAAGATCTCTGCGGTATCATGAGATCCTTCGCTGGCGCTCAGGGTGACAGAGCGATACGCTTATGATGACAAGTCTATTTATTTCTTCATCAAAGATTCAATGTCTTTAACAGATTTTGGTGCTTCTGCACTTAACACTTCACAACCATTTTTAGTCACCAATACATCATCTTCAATTCTGATACCCATACCACACCATTTTGGATCAACATCAGGCGTATTTGGCGCAATGTATATCCCAGGTTCTACCGTCAATACCATGCCAGGTTTCAATTTTCGCCAAGCACCATTCACTTTATAATTGCCGACATCATGTACATCTAAGCCCAACCAATGCGATGCATTATGCATATAAAACTGGCGATAGGATTGTTTTTCGATACAGGATTCCAGTGAACCTTTTAAAATACCTAATTCTAATAGCCCTTGAGTGATGATAGGAATAATCGTTTCTTGAATTTGATTAAACGTGTTGTCAGGTTTTACAGCAGCAATACCTGCTAGTTGTGCTTTTAATACTAATTCATAAATCGTTTTTTGTGCTTCTGTAAATTGTCCATTAATGGGGAACGTACGAGTAATATCAGAAGCATAATTTTGATATTCTCCTGCCGCATCAATTAATAATAAACTGCCCGATTGAAGAGATGAACTATTTTCAGTGTAATGTAAAATACAGGCATTGTTATCAGATGCCACGATAGAGTCATAAGCCGTTGCTCGACAACCATGTTTATAAAACTCATACACTAATTCTGCTTCAATTTCATATTCGAACATTCCAGGACGACAAGTTTTCATTGCGCGGATATGTCCTGCCGCCGATATTTGTGCCGATTTTCGCATTAATTCAATTTCAGCGGGGCTTTTAATTAATCGCTGTTCATGAATTAATTGATCAATATCAGAAATTTCTCCTGGCGCATTCACCCCACGACGTACTTCTTTACGAATTTCTTCCAACCATTGTGTCATTTTATTATCGAAATCCCGTGAGCGTCCTAATGTGTAATAAATTTTATGTTTATCACGTAATAACTCAGGTAATTTTGTATCGAGCTGTTCAATGGGAAATGCTTCATCAGCACCATATTGTTCAAGTGCACCGGTTTGTCCCGCTCGATGACCCACCCAAATTTCTTGTTCTGGATTTCTTTTTCGATTAAATAAAATATATTCGCCTTCTGAGCGACCAGGAATAAATACAGCAACCGCTTCTGGTTCTGAGAATCCCGTTAAAT
>JAFEDO010000209.1 GCA_018241565.1 Pseudomonadota bacterium | reverse complement strand
CCCTGTTTGTTCTAGCTTTAAGGATGATTTTACAGGGTTATCTGATTTCCAAAATGGTTTGGGCTTCTCTTTGTTGCCATATTGCTCAAAAGAGTATTTGGGGGAGCTATTCGCCTTTGGTTTTGTAGCTAATTCTTTTTCGATATCTTCGCTGGTTTCAGCAAGTGTTGGGTCAGGTTCTTCCACTTTAGAGACCTTCTTCTTCTTCTTCTCGTGGTAATATTTTATAGCTCTGTTTCGGCACGTGACACAGCTCTTGTATGTACCCATTTGATCGGGTGTTCTCTTCATTCTGCAAATATTGCATTTTATAGTGAGTGGTTTTTCATTATCCATATTTATATATCTATATAATATAAAATATGAGTGGAGAACCCATAATAATCGGATCCTTTGTAAAAATCAGGTGGCGCAAGACGGTTGGTAAACATATTTATAGGGTTATAAAAATAGAAAAAGATCAATATACACTATCGAATAAAAAGGTCTATAGTAAAAGTAAGCTAGTATTACAACAAATAGTAAGCGATGAAGATAAGAACAATGTTTTTATGGATCCAGGCATTGTAGCTCCCAAAAGTAGCAAATTGGTTCAAATTATGCCTGGCCTAACGATAATATTCTAGTGCGATGAATTGACAATTTTTTTATAGATAATTTTGTTATATAAGAAAATGTCTGAAGAAGATCTGTTTATGGATTATATTGTAAACGAGGAGCTAGAAAACGCTAATAAATTGCTAGTTAGTATCGCAATTTACAATAAGAAGAAATACAAAGAGATTACGGAATTAGAGTTGAAACTGAAAAAGAATAAGAAAAAATACAGAGAAGATGATTACCAATTACTGAGAGCTCTATATCATCGAGCAATACAAATAGTCGCTTGATTATCAATTATTCCATACATGTAAAAACAATCGCTCAAAAAAATCCAAAAAGTTGTTCTTAAAAATCTCAAATTCAGATTTAATGTATTGTTTATTAGTCATATATTCTATTTTTAGACAATAATAAAATAAAATTAAATTAAACATTACCATTTCTTATTCTCTCTTCACGCCTTTCCAGTATCAAACCCCAATTCTCGACACGCAGCAACATCTCTTTCCTAGATGTTACCCATGGCACCTCTTCTAAGAGATAGATTTTCGTATCGTTAAATCGAGCCATTTCTTGTTCGTCATTGGTTCTAATGAATATTCTATTTTCACATTTTAATCTAGTCAATCGATTTTTGAGCTCCTCTGTTGTTGATCCCACACAATACTTCTGTTTTTTTGCTGAATGAAGAAGGTAGATCTTCGCTTTGCTGTAATCAAAAGCTCTTGGCGCCATTAGTTAATTATTATAGTTTGGGTTCTCTTTAAGTGGTTTTAAAATTTATTTCATGGGGTGAAGACACTTAAAGATAAATCTATATCATAAGATATAGAAAGATTATAGAATTCTCAATGACGCAAATTGAGAAATCGACTGAAAAAAAACTACTGAATTACCTGACGATTAATGAAATGACAAGACTCTTAAATAGAGTGGAGAAAAAAAATCAAGCTATATATACTCACAATAGATCTGATAAATCTTTAAATCATGATGGATCAATAAAAAAGCCCTCCAAAAAAAGGACTTCTGCTACAGATCTCCTTAATTCCGTAACACCTGCTCTACGGACAAAGCTCTTAAATAGAATGAATAAGGACCAGCAATCTATTCAGAAGGAAAAGAAAGCTCTTAAGGAAGCACAAAAAGCAATTGATAAAGAATGGCAAGAGATTGGGAAGGGATGGAAAGACATCAAGAAAGAATGGAAAAATATTGAACAAAAGCAACAACCCTCAAGTAGAGTGACGAAAAAAAAGCAAGTTAAAAAGCAAGATAAAAAGATAGAAGTCTCTGATAATTCTAAACATAATGAAGTCGAAGTTAATGTTGATGGTCCATTAAAAACGGTATCCAAAAAAGGGGAATTTGAACAACTGGACCCTAAAATTGATAACATGTTTGTAAATGACGATGGAAGTTTGGTTAATGGAAAAAAGGTTGTGCGCATTCAGATATCGTACTATTACAATGGTGTAAAGAAATACAGGTGGGAGGAATCCCAAATTGAAAGTGATGCAAATATAGACGAAATTAGGGATGATGTTCAAGAGCAAGCAAGAGCCGATGACAAAAAATATGGGTCGTCGGGGTCCCAAATAGAGGAGGTAAAGATAACCAATATTGACGGATCGGTAACATATCACACCAACAAAAATAAGCACCTCTATATCAGTTATAGTGTTTATAAGAAATTGAATGGCGAGGTAAAGGAAGTAAACGATAATCTATGTGTCCCCAGATTCATCTATGAATCGTTGCGTGGCAGAGATAGTTTCAAAACATTGACCATAGACAAAATAATTAATCAGTTTAAGGAACTAGGTATGGACGTCAATAATGGAATCAGCATCGATGATCTCTTGAAATGGCGAGACATTAAATATGCATCAACAATATCACTGTATCTCTATGATGGCTTCGACAATCTTATTAAAAAAGTAGTGGCAGATAATGGCAAATATTGTATGATGGGAGTTGTTCATAACAGTCACGTCTATGGTATCTATAATGATGAATTTATTAGAGACCATATTAATTCACAATCAAAAAGAGTGAACGATGTGAAAAAAGTAAAGTTTGATCGTTGTGATTGGACCATCGATTATAATAGCAATGAATATTACTATTGTGCAAATGATGACGATATTGAGTCATGTATCGATGGAAAAATTGATCCCAAATATCGGGTCATTGTTTTAGATGTTGACTTAGAAATGATTGTTAAAAAAATTATTGAAAGACATGGATTAGGAATTTTGGGAAATTCAATCAAATTTGATTCTCATAATGTGTTGGTAGCCTTCGTACACCCAAAAACAGATCAAGTCATTGAATTTAACAACCAATATGTGGAATGTAAGGCATTGGCTAACAAACTCAAAGAACAGTTTCCGCTGCACTGTTTCGATTACAAGAACCAATCATTACCTTCAATTGGAATGAACCTGATGGAGGTTCTACTAAATGGTAAATTGCCTAAGAGTTACTACTGCAAACAAGATAGAGAGATTATTGATAAATATCATACAGCGCCATTGATTGCTACATTTGTTAAGGACCATATTGTTAATAAAAATTGTGTCGCATATGATATCAAACGGTCTTACAAGAATGCAACTCTTCAGATTAAAAGATACCCAGTCTATCACTCTTTGAACTGTTTTGAAAAGTTTGATGGCAATCTTATTGAAGAAACAGGTGAGTATTTAGTGAATAGTTTTCATATCGCTCAATTAGGAGTTTGGATTCCCAAATCAATCTGGAGCTCTGAATTTGTTCACGCTTTGATCAAAAAAGGATTCTTAGATAAAGAAAATATCGTGTTAAAAAGACGTGCCTCCTTTGTATTTGATGGCAGAATTATCCGAGATGCGTTTAAAAAAATGGATACGATTGTTGATGATCAAAATAACAAATTTATGTTCAATTCTTGGGTTGGAAATCTCGGTAAGAGATATAATACACAAAAAAAGGGGGTTATAACGGATGATTGTAAAACAGTGGCATGCTTAGTGAACCAATATTCTGACATGACCTTTAATGAAATTGGTGGGTTCTATTATTGTAAACGATCAATAAAAACCCGATTGACTGAAGACCTTGATACATTTTATAGAACTATTTTGAGTAAAGCTATGCTCAATTTGATCAAGTTGGCTGAAATATCAAAAGGCGTTGGGACTATCGTTGGCTGGAATACCGATAGCGTATTTATCGATGGGGGCAAGAAATTAGATCTCGAATATTATGATTCTTATCGGGTTGAGGAGTGGAAGCCTAAAAAATTCAAACCCCAGCCGATCGATTTCGATGATATTGATATTGATTTTGAGCGCCCAGTCAATAAAATCGAAGATGTATTTTTTAGTGGGCGGAATGTTTATCAGGGGGGTGAATTAGTACATTCTAATACCGATTTTAAACATTCAATGGGTGTCTTTGGTGGCGCTGGATGTCAGAAGAGCACTCTGTTGAAATGGATCAATGGTAAGAGTAATGATGCGTATGTAACTAGTTTTACAAACAAAGCGGTCAATAATCTGAAAGACTCTGTTTCAGCAAGCAACACTCT
>JAFEDO010000208.1 GCA_018241565.1 Pseudomonadota bacterium | reverse complement strand
TCTAAATCAGGAAAAATCTCGCCTAGAACCCATTGTTAACGTATTGAATCAACTTACCCAGTCTATTCAAGATAACCTGGATTTAATCGAAATCGCTCGTGAAGAAAATGATCTGGTTATTATTCAATCTGTAGATGCAGAGCTGCAAGGCATCCAAGACCAAGTCGAACAGTTAGAATTTCAAAGAATGTTCCACGGAGAAATGGACCCAAACAATGCCTACTTAGATGTTCAATCGGGTTCTGGAGGGACTGAGGCTCAAGATTGGGCCGAAATGCTACTACGTATGTATATGCGATTTGGTGAAGATCATCACTTCAAAACGGAATTAATAGAAGTGTCAGCCGGTGAAGTAGCTGGAATTAAAAGTGCGACAGTTAAGTTTTCAGGGCCATATGCGTATGGTTGGTTGCGAACAGAAACAGGGGTTCATCGTTTAGTACGTAAATCTCCATTTGATTCAGGTAACCGTCGACATACCTCATTTGCCGCTATTTTTGTTTCTCCTGAAATCGATGACAAGATTGAAATTGCTATAAATCCTGCAGATTTACGTATTGATACCTATCGAGCGAGCGGGGCAGGCGGGCAGCATGTCAACCGAACCGATTCAGCGGTGAGAATTACTCATATTCCATCGGGGATTGTTGTACAATGCCAATCCGATCGTTCGCAGCATAAAAATAAAGATCAAGCGATGAAGCAATTGCGAGCGAAATTGTATGAAATGGAATTACAAAAGAAAAACCAGGTGCAACAAGCGTTGGAAGAATCTAAATCGGATATTGGATGGGGCAGTCAAATCCGCTCCTACGTTTTAGATCAATCGCGCGTTAAAGATTTACGAACCGGTGTTGAAACCCGTAATCCAGATGCAGTTTTAGACGGAAAATTAGATTTATTTATAAAAGCGAGTTTGCAAGGTATTGAAAAATAAGCACTGGGGTCAGACCCCATTGTTCACAAGAAAAGATTAACGAATAACCTTGAGATCCTTTGCTTCGCTCAGGATGACATATGTGGCATTTTGCATGAGCTTGTCATCCTGAGCGAAGCGAAGGATCTCATTCAATTTTATTTACGGAGCACGAAATGTCAACAGATGTTACTACACTACACGAACATGAACCTCATATTGATGAAAATGAAATTCTCACCATACGTAAACAAAAACTATCTGAACTACGTGCAGCAGGAATTGCGTACCCCAATGATTTTCATCCCAAAGATTTTATTGCAGATATTACGGAAAACTACGAATCTAAATCACCTGAACAATTAGAAAGTGAACATCATCCCGTAGAAATTGCTGGTCGTATCATGTTGCGTCGTCTCATGGGTAAAGCAAGTTTCATGCACATTCAAGATATGACAGGGCGTCTGCAACTGTATCTCAAGAAAGATATGATTGGTGATGCAGCGTATGAAGCTTTTCAAAGCTGGGATATTGGTGACATCGTAGGTGTTGTCGGCTCTTTATTTAAAACAAAGACGGGTGAGTTGAGCGTCAAAGTAGATTCAATTCGTTTACTCACAAAATCTTTAAGACCATTACCTGATAAATTTCATGGATTAGCCGACACTGAAGCGCGTTATCGAAAACGCTACTTAGATTTACTTATGAATGAAGAATCTAGAAAAACATTTATGATTCGCTCAAAAGTCATTTCTGCATTAAGAAATTTTTTAGTTCAAAATCGCTTTATTGAAGTAGAAACACCAATGATGCATCCGATCGCAGGCGGTGCTGCTGCAAGACCTTTTGTTACTCATCATAATGTATTACAAATGGATTTATTTTTACGAATCGCGCCTGAGTTATATCTCAAAAGATTAGTTGTTGGTGGCTTTGATCGTGTCTTTGAAATCAATCGAAATTTTCGTAATGAAGGTGTTTCTACTCGACATAATCCAGAATTTACCATGGTAGAGTTTTATCAAGCGTATGCCAATTATCATGATTTAATGAAATTAACGGAAGAAATGTTTCACTACATAGCAATGGAAGTTTTAGGAACATCACAATTGACGTATCAAGATCAAACGTATGATTTCAATCAACCGTTTACTCGAATGACGCTCTTAGAATCTATTGTACATTTTAATAAAGAAATTACGTTAGCTGACTTATCAGATATTGAAAAAACAAAAAAACATGCCGCTCGATTAGGTATTCCTCTCAGAGAAACCTATGGTTTAGGAAAAATTCAATTAGAAATCTTCGAAAAAACAGTTGAGCATCGTTTAATGTCACCGACATTTATTACTGAATATCCAGCAGAAGTTTCACCTTTAGCAAGATTAAATGATAAAAATCCATTTATCACCGATCGCTTTGAATTATTCATAGCCGGTCGTGAAATTGCGAATGGATTTTCAGAGTTAAATGATCCGGAAGATCAAGCGACTCGTTTCAGACAACAAGTCGCCGAAAAAGAAGCGGGTGACTTAGAAGCGATGAATTACGATGAAGACTATGTCACTGCCTTAGAATATGGATTACCACCCACAGCAGGGGAAGGTATTGGTATTGATCGATTAGTGATGTTGTTTACTAACTCATTATCTATTCGAGATGTATTACTGTTTCCACATATGAGACCTGAGTAAAACGCGGATTAAATTCTAAAGATGGCTTTTCCAAGAACTATAGTCATTTTTTCCTTTTTAATTTAATAAAGTGCATTGTTTTATCGGATATAGCCGGGGAAATTTTAAAAAAAATGATTTGAATTCTATGAAAGGCGGTGTTAGGGTAACAATATATCGAATTTTATATAATTTGTAATTTAAATTAGGTGAGAGTGTGATTTTTTTGATTTGATTACCCAAGTAAAAACTGTTTCAGCAATATAATGTTTAAAAATTTAAACAATCCGAGTGGTTGGGTCGTAGTTTTTTATCCTCTCAGTGTAGCGATTAAAAAATTTTGAACTAAGGAAACTAGATGCTTAATTTCGAGAAAGAAATGAAGTTCTCTTTAAATTCAGAGGATGAAGTGACTCAGATATGTAAACCTCTTTTCGATTATAGTCCAATAACAATTTTTGAGTATAAAGTCGTTTTTTATGACGGTTATATGATTGATTTGAACAATATATCAAAAATGGCGCCGGTTTATTACTATGAAAATTTATTTCCAACAATAGCAGAATTGGAAATGTTACAGTCCAGATATATTTTTGTTTCAGTGAATATTGGAGTTCCAGAGATATTGAAGGAATATGAGGATAAATGATTTAAAAATATAAATCTTCTTAAAAACAGTGTTTATTCAGCATCCCACCGCCTTTATATAATGACAAGAAACTCGAGCTATTTTGAATTCACGGGATTCGGTACTTCTATACCAGATGTTCAGATGTTAGATTTTTATATTACTAACATCGATATTTTGGAAAAATTTCGAATTTACTTTAAGCAAAAAGCGCATGATTTGATTGAGCGACACAAATTAAATCCTATTAAATTACCTAATTTTGATCGGGCTCAAAATTCATACAAAAAAGAAAATTATCGTATTGACAAAGAACAGCTTTTAAAAGCAATAGCATTGGATGAATATAATCTCAATAATCAAATTCTTCCTAAAAGAGAAGTGGAGTGTTTGGCTTATTTATCATTGGGTAAATCATCAAAAGAAACAGCGAAAATAATGAAAATTTCACACCGAACTGTCGAAAAACATCTTGAAATTGTTAAAGATAAACTTGGATGTAACACAAAAAACCAGTTAAAAGAAATATTTATAGATAGTGAGTTGAAAGAGCTTTTTGAATAATAATTGATTACGTAATTTTTACGTATAGATGCTTCAGTTTGTTTTTTATAGGCTCCAAATGACAAATATTAAAGCGAACTGGTTTTTAAAAATGGACTTTACGGGAAAGCAACGTAATTCTTATGAGCACGTAAGTATTTACACCGGAATTAAAATTAGGAGATATGTAGGTGGGAAAAACAGACAAATTAACAAAAAATATCCAGAATGCCCAAAAAACGCTTGAAGAAGCAAAAAAATTGCTTGAAAAAAACAAACCTGAAAATGCCTTAAAAGAAGTTAACAAATCTATTGAACTTAACGCAACATCGAAAGCATATATTTTACGTGCACAAATTTATTGTCTATTGGGCAAATGTACACTCGCTTTCCTCGATTGTCAGCAAGTTGCCAGCATGTCAGGTTGTACGAATGATATAAAAGCTCAATTGACTGAGTTAAGAGGTGATCTCTATTACACTTGGGGTATATCTGAAGCTGCTTTGAGTGAGTACTCTAATGCTTCTCTAGCGCAACTTTCTAGAAACTCACTTACATCGAATAATACTGCTTCATTTGAAGCAATTCCTAATAATTCTGATAGCGGTGAATTGTCAATTCGAAAAGAGCATACAGAACCTTTCCTTAAGGCTGAATTGCCTAGAAAATTACGCGCATTACGAAGTAGTTTATCAATTGCTAAGGAATCACCCTCATATTTAAAAGCTTCCCGTATACCGTCTACAAATCAAACAGATCAAAATTTATTGAAGATAGATGCGCTACGGTTAAATTATTTTCTGACTAGTACTGTAATTTCTCTCCTTAAAAATACTAGACCAGAGTTGGGTACAGCTCAGATTTTTAAAACTCAAAAGCATTGGGCTGATTTTCAGAATTTTTTTATAGGAGTAGAACACACTGCAGATTTTGTTGAATTTTTTGAATATAACTTAGAGTTGCTCAAAGGAGAGCTTAGAGACAGAGGAGTTTCAAACGATAACGCGGCAAATATTCTTGCTTATGATCCTTTAAGGAAAGAATTCAAACGTTTATTTGAAGAATTTCGTCAGCTTTGGCTTATGCAAGTAGATTCTAAAAAGCCAAATTACGATCCTGCAATTGAAAAATTTGCTGATATGATCGATTTAGCTGGAGATAGATACGAATACATCGCAGATTTAGAACTCAGTGAATTTTCTACTTCTACTGCTAATAGTAAGCCGGATCGTAACTCCAAGGCTATCTCTAAAGCAGATAATCCCATTATTAAAGAAATTGAGACTCAAGCCATTAAAGGACATTCTACATGCTTGTATATAAGAGCGTACGTGCATAAACATGGTTTGTTTGGCCTAGAGAGATCAGATGAAAATGCGCAAGCAGACTATGCTTTGTCGAGTAAAAAAAATGATCCTCGATCTATGTTTATACATCGTTCTAGTACTGAAGTTATTGAAGCCAAAAAATCAGAGAAACTACAAAGTGAATTATTACAATCTGCAGTTAAGAAACAATATATACGAGCGATCTTAGAACAAAGTAAAGATTTTGCAAATACCAATAATGCGAATCGTATTGCTGATCTTGATAGTGCTGTAACACAATCTGTTGCTGAAGCATGCTATGAGCTTGCTGGAATATACACGACTCATTTTGATAATCTAAGTGAACAAGCCATACAATTATACTTGCGTGCAATCGAATTGAACTATCGACCGGCATGTCGAGCATTAGCAAGACTCTATAAACAGCTT
>JAFEDO010000207.1 GCA_018241565.1 Pseudomonadota bacterium | reverse complement strand
CTAGGTGACTTCATGACTGGATATATCGCTTGGCTAGACGAATTAACCCTTAAAGATATCGATAAAGTAGGGGGTAAAAATGCCTCCTTAGGCGAAATGATTAACCACTTGGCCCATCTTGATATTCGTGTTCCTGGGGGTTTTGCCACGACAGCAACAGCTTACCGAGATTTCTTAGAGCAAAGTGGATTAAATGAACGCATCTACAAGGCGCTTACTGCTCTGAATGTCGATGATATCGCTCAATTGACTGAAACCGGCAAAAAAATCCGTCAGTGGATTATGGATACCCCTTTATTACCTGAATTAAAAAATGAGATTTCAGAAGCCTATCACCAATTAGAAAAGAAGCAGGGACAAAATATCACGGTTGCGGTTCGTTCTTCCGCAACGGCAGAAGATTTGCCAGAAGCGTCTTTTGCAGGGCAACAAGAAACTTTTTTAAATGTGCATGGCTTAGAAAATATATTAACGGCGGTTAAACAAGTTTTTGCTTCATTATTTAATGACCGAGCGATTGCGTATCGAGTGCATCATGGCTTTGATCATGCGGAAGTGGCTTTATCTGCAGGTATTCAACGAATGATTCGCAGCGATTTAGCGAGTAGTGGTGTTATGTTTACACTCGATACAGAATCAGGATTTAATGATGTTGTTTTTATTACAGCATCTTATGGTCTTGGTGAAACAGTCGTTCAAGGTGCTGTGAATCCAGATGAATTCTATGTTTATAAACCTTCATTAAAAGCTAAAAAATCCGCTATTTTGCATCGTGGTCTTGGTAGCAAAGCCATTAAAATGATTTACCCTGAACGTCCTACTGCTGGAAAAACAGTAACAACCGTTCAAGTAGATACAGAAGATCAACACCGTTTTTGTGTTACCGATAAAGACATCGAACAATTAGCACACTATGCCATGACTATAGAAGCGCATTATGGTCGCCCTATGGATATTGAATGGGCAAAAGATGGTGTGGATCAGCAACTCTATATCGTCCAGGCACGCCCAGAAACTGTAAAAAGTCGATCAGATGCACAATCATTAGAACGCTATGAATTAAAGAAACAAAGTGCTGTATTAGCAGAAGGTCGCAGTATTGGACAACGCATCGGTAAAGGTTCTGCAAAAATTATTTTAAATATTCAAGATATGGATCAATTAAAACCGGGTGATGTGTTAATCGCTGACATGACCGATCCTGATTGGGAGCCGATCATGAAAAAAGCCTCTGCGATTGTGACAAATCGTGGCGGTCGAACTTGTCATGCAGCGATTATTGCGCGCGAATTAGGGATCCCTGCTGTAGTAGGTACCGGAGACGCAACGCACAGAATTAAAAATGGGGATTCTGTTACGGTTTCTTGTTCGGAAGGGGACACTGGTTTTGTGTACCAAGGATTATTAGATTTTGATATTAAACGTATTAACGTCGATTCAATGCCAAAATTACCGGTTAAAATCATGTTAAATGTTGGTAATCCGGCGAGAGCTTTTGGATTTCGTTCAGTACCCAATGCAGGTATTGGTTTAGCACGACTAGAATTTTTAATCAGTAACACGATTGGGATCCATCCGAAAGCGTTATTGAATTTTGATCGATTAGATGAAAAATTAAAAAAACAAATCCAAGTTAAAATTGCGGCTTATGAAAGTCCAGTTGAATACTATATTGAAAAATTACGCGAAGGGATTTCCACGTTAGCCGCTGCATTTCATCCGCATCCGGTCATCGTTCGTTTATCTGATTTTAAGTCCAATGAATATGCGAATTTGCTCGGGGGTAGTCATTATGAACCGCATGAAGAAAATCCGATGCTAGGTTTCCGAGGGGCTTCTCGTTACGTATCACCTGAATTTATGGATTGCTTTGCTTTGGAGTGCGAAGCGGTCAAACGAGTTCGCAATGAAATGGGATTAACGAATGTTGAAGTGATGATCCCATTTGTACGTACAGTGACTGAAGCAATGAATGTCACTGAAGTGTTAAAGAAAAATGGATTAGAACGAGGTATTAACGGATTACGTGTGATTATGATGTGTGAATTACCATCGAATGCATTATTAGCGGATGAATTTTTAAAACACTTTGATGGTTTTTCGATTGGTTCAAATGATTTAACGCAGTTAACGTTAGGATTAGATCGTGATTCTGGTTTAGTAGCTCAGCAATTTGATGAGCGAAACGCAGCTGTTAAATCGCTCTTAAGCTTAGCGATTAAAGCGTGTAAAAAAGCCAATAAATATATTGGCATTTGCGGGCAAGGGCCTTCCGATCACCGTGATTTTGCCGAATGGTTAGTCAAAGAGGGGATTGATAGCTTGTCCTTAAACCCAGATTCTGTCATAGAAACCTGCTTATTTTTGGCGGAGATTTCTAAGGGGTAGTCTTGATGCGCTTTTTGCATCAAGGTTTTGAAACGGTCAAGAAACCTTGATGCAAAAAGCGCATCAAGGCTACCTGCTGGTGCGTGAAACAAGAATGAAAAAGGGAGGATTTTTTTATGGCACCTAAAAAGCATAGTAAGCCAAATGCAAGCGAAGCAAAAAAAGAAGTTGCCGATATTATACTCAAGAGAGAGCAATTTATTGATACATTAGGCAATTTGTATCCGGATAATATCTCAAACAGGCTACGAAAAGGCGAATTTTTTGAAGCCAGTGAAAACAAGCTTGAAGAAGCATTCATTGAAAATTTTTTAGCGGTGTTTCCTTGCGATGGATCCTCTCCACCCAGTGCTAGTAAGAAGCGTTTTAGAGGTGGAGAATTGGATTTTATGTCAATTATTGTCACCTGACTTCCGCACTTTTTGGGTACGAAGATAGACATACTT
>JAFEDO010000206.1 GCA_018241565.1 Pseudomonadota bacterium | reverse complement strand
TTCGTCAAACAGTGTTTTTAAGGCTGGAAGTGATGGCCTCGTGAAGGCGAGGCACATCAATACGAGAAATTTTATTGAATCACAAAACCACGTAGTACAAACAGATTATCTTGTAAACCCAGGAGTTTTATGATGCTCTTCAGGTAGGGAAAATGGGATTGATATAATCGGTATTGGACCAATACGTTAGGCCTGAAGCATGTTTTTCGATCCGTAAGTCCTTTATTTCCAGATGAGTTCGTATACTTAGACTAATCTGCTTAAAAAAACTTACAACTTGGGTCTCATACCAACACTATCTCCTTTATTAATTTGAATAACCCCTAACTTATAACCTACCTCTTTAAAGGCATTGATCGCGAAATCTAACTCTTCTTGAGTTAATGCAGCACTTACATTTAACCTAAGTCTCGGTAACTTAATTGGGACCGCTGGAAAAGTCACAGGATTCGCATAAACCCCAGCTTCTTGTAATAATTTGGTGAATCTACACGTTGTATCTATATCTGTAAGTAATACTGGAATAATGGCCGTTTCCGAATTACCTAGATGAAAACCCAACTTAATCAAATTAGTTCTTAGGTAGTCAGCATTAGCTCGAAGCTTATCTTGAATTTTGGGCTCACTAGTTAAAATCTCTAATGCTTTCGTTAAACCAGCCAGCGTCGATGGCGGCAAAGAAGCAGAAAAAACATAACCATGAGAACTATATCTTAATATACTGATGATGGATTTCTTCCCTGCCGCAAAACCTCCAATGCCAGGCAACCCTTTACTAAGACTACTTAGAATTAAATCTACGTCTTCGATTAAACCCAACGCAGCTACGACACCTCTACCATTAGGACCATAAGCTGCCGTTGCATGAGCCTCATCCACTATCACATAACAGCCATATTTTTTAGCCAAAGATACTATGCTTTTTAGATCCGCTATATCACCATCCATACTGAAAATACTATCAGTTACGATGAATTTCTTTGCATTTTTTCCGCCAACATGACTACTTAATTTTTTTTCTAAATCTACCATATCGTTATGGTTATATTTAATTACTGTAGATTGTGATAGCGCCAAACCATCTACTATAGATTGATGATTTAACCTATCAGAAAAAACCAAGTCCTCCGGATAACATAAACAACCCAGCGCAGATATGTTTGTCAAATATCCACTGCTATAGGTCACTGCTTCCTCAACACCAAGAAAAGCCGCCAAAGCTTTCTCAAAATCCAAATGAACATCAGAAGTACCATTCAATAGCCTTACACCACTTGAAGTAACTCCATATTTTTGGATTGCATCTGTCGCAACCTGGATGATTCTTATGTCATTGTTAAGCCCAGAGTAGTTGTATGATCCCAAATGAACCAATTTTTTGTAGCTCTCAGTCTCAGCTGGATCAGCAAATCTAGCAAAAAAAGTGGTGCCTGGAACGCCACGATAAACCCTACCAAGGATACGATATTCCTCATTCATCTTTTCCCACAGAACGGCGCCTTTTGCTTTTTCTCTGTTCTTTAAATCGTCGGCATTTGGTTTCATTTATTTCTCCTAATTTAATTAAAAAAAAACTTAATTTCAAAGTAATGTCGAATACAATTAATAAGATGCTTCCTATCTATACCTCAATCAATAATGAAGTTTTGATACAGTGATAAAAACTTTTTTCATCAGAATTAATGGTTTCCAATTGAAAACCAGCTTTTAAAATAATATTAGCGTCTTTAAGATCATCTCCTATCAGCACAAAAACCAGCTTTTTATTTTTGAATCTATCACTCGACGAAGGTTAAAATTAAACTAGCGAAAGAGCTATACGCAGAAAATGCGTAATAATCATTGGTAAAAAACTTCATTAAGTTTATGGGATATATCTAGAGATCCACGCATTGAGTATCCAATAAAACCCCTGTATCATTTCCTTTCTTTTTTCAAAGCACTTTTAAACCTTATGCAAAAGCTCAGTATATTAAAACCAGTCACGCCCGAAGGTTCTCAACAACATTGGATTTGGGGACAATTATCAGGGGCAAGTACTTCTCTTGCTTTACTACAAACGGCAAAACAATATCCCAATTTATTGTTAGTCATTACAGAGAATAATTCTGCAGCCGTTCAATTAGAATATGAGTTACATTTTTTTAATAAAGGAATGAAAGATCCTATTTCAGTGATTAGCTTTCCCGATTGGGAAACATTGCCCTATGATCAATTTTCTCCGCACCAAGATTTAATCTCACAAAGATTAAATGCGCTATCAAAAATCACAGCAATAACAAAAGGGATTGTGATTACTTCTATCACTACTTTAATGCATCGATTAGCCCCACCCAGTTATCTTAGTGGTCATTTGCTGGTATTAGCGGCCGGCGATAAATTGAATGTGATTGAATTTCGACGTCAATTGGAAAACACGGGATATCGTAATGTAGATCAAGTCATAGAACATGGTGAGTTTTCGATTCGAGGATCTATTTTAGATATTTATCCGATGGGTAGTGAATTCCCTTATCGTATTGATCTATTCGATGAAGTCGTTGATAGCATTCGTTTGTTTGATCCTGAAACACAACGTTCCACTGACAAAATTAATAAAATTGATTTATTACCAGCCCATGAATTTCCCTTAACTGAATCTGCGATTACTCTATTTAGACAAAATTGGCGTGCAGAATTTTCAGGGAATCCCACTCAATGTGGGATTTATAATGATATCAGTGAAGCGATCCCGTCACCGGGCATAGAATATTATTTAAAATTTTTCTTTGATCGAGTGGTGAGCTTATTAGATTACTTGCCCACAACGACTTTAATTTTTCGAATGGGTGATATAAACACAGAAGCTAATCATTTTTGGCAAGAAATTAAAACTCGATATGATCAATATCAACATGATGTAACTCGGCCTATTCTTCCACCGAATCAAGTATTCATTCCGAGCGAAGAATTATTTGGCAGCATCAATCAAAACTTTAATCAAATCCAAATAATTTCAGCTCCTATTGAAGAAAAAAAACATCAATTGAATTTTGCAATCGAAGCACTGCCCGATTTAACGATAGAAAGTAGACAAGAAAATCCATTAAAAAAACTGGAAAGCTTTTTATCTGAAACGAATACTCGCGTGTTATTTTGTGCCGAATCCGCGGGACGTCGAGAAGCTTTATTAGAATTACTCCATGATATTCAATTAATACCACCCTACTTTGACTCATGGCATTCATTTTTAGAAAGCAGCGAACCATTGGGAATTACCGAAGGCATATTGGAATCTGGATTTACTGTATCAGATTCACAAATTACTTTTATCACTGAATCACAGCTACTTGGTCAGCAAGTGATGCAACGAAGACGACGGAGTACTCGTCGTGCATCACCAGATACTATCGTCAAAGACTTAGTAGAATTAAAGGTTAATTCGCCCATTGTTCACAGAGAGCATGGGGTCGGTCGTTACCAAGGGTTAACAACACTGACTATTGATGAATTAACGGCTGAATATTTGACAATACAATACGCGGGTAATGATAAAATTTATGTGCCTATTACCTCTTTACATTTGATCAGTCGTTACAGTGGTTCTGATATTGAAAACGCGCCGATTCATAAATTGGGTTCTGACCAATGGGAAAAAGCGGTTAAAAAGTCTCATGAAAAAATCAAAGATGTGGCTGCTGAATTACTCGATATTTATGCACAACGTCAAGCTCAAGTGGGCTTCTCATTTAAATTGCCTCTCGCTGAGTATCATACTTTTTGTGCGGGATTTCCTTTTGAAGAAACGCCCGATCAACTGAAAGCCATTGAAGAAGTGATTTCAGATATGACTTCTGAAAGACCCATGGATAGATTGGTTTGCGGAGATGTAGGCTTTGGCAAAACTGAAGTCGCGATGCGTGCTGCTTTTATAGCCGCACATAATGATAAACAAGTGGCACTTTTAGTCCCCACGACTCTACTTGCCAAACAACATTACAATAATTTCAAAGATCGATTTGCCAATACCTCAGTTTCTATTGGATTACTGTCGAGATTTGGCACAAAAAAAGAAAATGATACGGTCATTCAGGGTCTTCAAAAAGGCAGTATTGATATCGTCATTGGGACTCATAAATTATTACAACAACATATTGAATTTAAAGATTTAGGATTAATTATTGTCGATGAAGAACACCGTTTTGGTGTTCAACAAAAAGAAATTTTAAAATCGATTCGAGCTAATGTAGATATTTTAAATTTAACGGCAACACCAATCCCCCGTACTTTAAATATGGCTATGTCAGGACTACGTGAAATTTCTATTATCACCACACCTCCTCAAAAAAGATTATCTATTAAAACATTTGTCTTACAACGTAACTTAAATGTCATCCGTGAAGCGATTCTTCGAGAAATCATGCGTGGTGGACAAGTTTTCTTTTTGCATAATGAAATTAATACGATTCAAATGACCGCCCAAGAAATCCAAAAAATATTACCCGAAGCGAAAGTTGAAATTGGGCATGGGCAAATGCATGAGCGAGATTTAGAAAAAGTGATGATCAATTTCTATCATCGTCGTTTTAATGTTTTACTATGTACCACCATTATTGAAAACGGCATCGATATTCCGACCGCTAATACGATTATCATTGATAGAGCGGATAAATTTGGACTAGCGCAGCTGCATCAATTACGAGGTCGTGTCGGACGTTCGCATCACCAAGCCTATGCATATTTGATTGCGCCAGCCAAAGACGCACTCACCAAAGATGCTGAAAAAAGATTAGAAGCAATTGTCTCATTAGAGGAACTGGGGTCAGGCTTTACTTTAGCGACACATGATTTAGAAATTCGTGGTGCCGGTGAATTATTGGGAGAAGACCAAAGTGGCAACATTCAAGAAATCGGTTTTAGCCTTTATGTTGAATTGTTAGAAAATGCAGTTAGGGCTATTAAATCAGGCAAACATCCTGAACTCAGTCGTTCACTCAAAGAAGGCTTAGAAATTGATTTACGTATTCCTGCTCTCTTTCCTCATGCTTATATTCCTGATGTGCATACTCGATTGACTTTATATAAACGTATCGCTAATGCCAATTCAGAAAGCGCCTTAGATGATCTACAAGTAGAACTCATCGACCGTTTTGGTTTATTACCCATTGAAACAAAAAATTTATTTAAGGTGACTGAATTAAAACTTAAAGCAGAAAAATTAGGGATCAAAAAAATTGAAGCCAATGAAGAAGGCGGACGGATCCAATTTTTACCAAACCCCACTATCGATCCGATGAAACTGATTACGCTTGTTCAAAAGAATCCTTCTGAATATAAATTCGATGGCCCAGAACGATTGAAATTCAAAGTTTTGAGTGATACAGCAGATAAACGTATTGACGTGGTTAAACAGATTATTTTAAAACTTCACTGATGTAATTAATGTAGCCTTGATGCGGTTTCTGCATCAAGGAATCGCAAACATTTGAAACCTTGATGCAAAAAGCGCATCAAGGCTACGCATCTGACACCCAGGATAACAAGCCTGCTCGAGCTACAAGAAAAAATTACTCCTCTAGCATTGCACTGATAATATCTGCAATATATTTAACATTTTTATCTTCCAATACTTCGTGATGCGTACAATCGAGTTTATGCATATAAAAATCTGTGGAAAGTTTACTGATTCCTGAATCCGGTGATAAAACCAAATCATGGAAAATTATCGCGTCATTTTCGTTAGATTTTAAACACTTAAATATACTCATTCGTACATCAGAAGATTTGGGGAAATACTTATCTTGCCATTCATAAACACCTTCGTAATTCATTTTGCCAAAGAGAGTTGTAAAAATAGGGCTTAATAAAAATAAATGTTCTATCTTTGTGTTTCTCTGTGAAAGTTGTTGCGTTAATTCATATGCCACTACCGAACCAAAACTATAACCTGCCACATATATAGAAGAACTTTTTGATAGTTCTGGCTCGATAAGATCAAGATAAAACTTGGCTAGTTGCTCGATCGAAGTAATAGATTTATCTGCATTTGGATTTTTTAGCAAGTAATGATCTATCAAAATTATTTTCACATTAGATGTTAAATATTTACAGATAGTATTCAAGTACGACTCTATACCACCACCGCCAGGGTGTAACAAGATTAATACTTTATCTTTTATTTCTTTATTCAGGATAATATAAGGTTCGTAGTGACCAAGGAAATCACTGGCAGTATATTCAATATTTTTAGCTAATACTTTGCTGACACAATAATGAATAATTGCTTCGATATGCGTTTTAAACAAGCTTGCTAAATGATTAACAGCATCTTCACTGAGCAAACTAGAAATATAAAACTCTAATTGTTCAGAAACAACCATGCCATCTACATTAATTAAAGTATAACTACTTCCATTTAAATCCTTGCTAATACCTGATGTTTCGAATGTTCGGTTCCAAAGAGCATCCGAGTTAAAAAATTGTCCAAAATAATTGAACACAATAGGTGGGATTGATGATGTTTTTAATGAAGAATTATTTTGATATCGTAAAGCGCCATAACCTATCCCTTTATTTGGAATGGCTCGTAGTTCTTCTTTAATTTGCTTTATAGTTCTATCTAATTTCTTGTGTAACTTGAGTTTCACAGGAAACAGCGTTGTAAACCAGCCAATTGTACGATTAAGATCAATGTGTTCATTGATAGCTTCACGCCCATGCCCTTCTAAGCAAAATCCTTGAATTGGACTGCCTTCCCAACTCTCAAGAGTCAGTGCAAAAGCTGTCAATAATAGATCGTTAATTTCTGTATGATAAGCAGCATTTGCTTGGTGTAATAATAACGACGTTGTTTTGGTATCCAATTTAAAGTGCGCACGAGTCAGTTTCATCGATTCATTTTTATATTGCCAGTAATCAGGTAACCCTTCACATTGCTTATGCCAATAATTGATTTCATCTGCGTGTTCTACGGCATAATCTTTTACGGCTTTTACCCACTGACGATAGCTACTTGTCTTTTCTTCTAATTTCATATCTAAATAAAGAGATTTTAAATCTTGAATAATAATATTCCATGAAACCGCATCTACAATTAAATGATGTGCAGCAAAAAAGATTCGCGCTGTACCGTCTTTGTATCCTGTTAAATAAGCAAATCTCCATAGCGGAGCTTTTTCAAGATTGAATTGTGTTTGTAACTGTGTCAGAGCTTGCTCTAACTCGAAGTGAGTCATTTGGCTAACATCTATGACATGTAATTTTGGAAGATCTATTTGAGATTGATAGACTTGATAATCATTTAA
>JAFEDO010000205.1 GCA_018241565.1 Pseudomonadota bacterium | reverse complement strand
ACCATTAGCAGCACTACTACGCTTTAAAACTTCTCAAAAAGTAAATCCTCTCCATTATCCGGCACCATTTAGCATTATTAATAATTGGGAAAAGCATGGTACGAATAATTCTGCTTATAAAGCGGAAGTTAATTCCATTGCTCAATTAATTTCAGAAGGGGAGACGTGTAAAAATCTAGTCCGTATTTTCTTTTTACGCGAACAATTAAAAGCATTTTCAAAACACAATCCAGTGACATTTGCACATGTTCACGTGATTGGTGCTGGCGCTATGGGTGGTGATATTGCTGCTTGGTGTGCCTTACAAGGATTTAGTGTGACTTTACAAGATCGTGAACCAAAATATTTGTCACCGGCAATCACACGCGCTTATCAATTATTTCAAAAGAAATTAAAACGTCCTCGAAAAATTCAAGCAGCCATGGATCGCTTAATCCCAGATGTAGAAGGCACTGGTATTAAAAGGGCAGATGTTATTATCGAAGCCATATATGAAAACTTAAATGCAAAACAAGAGTTATTTAAAGTCATAGAAGCACAAGCAAAACCAACGGCATTATTGGCAACGAATACATCTAGTCTTCCATTAGAAAAAATTGGTTCGGTGTTAAAACAGCCTAATAGATTAGTCGGTATTCATTTCTTTAATCCAGTTGCTCTCATGCCGCTCGTTGAGATCGTCCATGGAGAAAAAACTGATCCAGACATGCTGAACTTAGCCAGCGCATTTGTGGGCAAGATTGACAAGTTGCCATTGCCCGTAAAAAGTTCTCCAGGATTTTTAGTGAATCGCATTTTAATGCCTTATTTATTAGAGGCCGTCGTTTTATTACAAGAAGGTATTCCTGCAAGCGTCATTGATAAAGCAGCGGTAAATTTTGGAATGCCAATGGGGCCAATCGAATTGGCAGACACAGTAGGGCTCGATGTTTGCTTAGCCGTTGCTGAATTTATTACGCAACAATTGGGTGGGGTGGTACCGCAGCAATTGATAGATAAAGTCAAACAAGGCCATTTAGGCAAAAAATCTGGAGAAGGATTTTATAAATATAAAAAGGGCAAAGCTCTTAAAGAGAAAACAAAATCTGAAGTTTCTTTAAAAGATTTAGCACATCGTTTAATTGAGAAAATGGTAACAACTTCGAACCTTTGTTTGAAAGAAGCTGTTGTTTCTGATGCAGACTTAGTTGACGCAGGGATGATTTTTGGGGCAGGATACCCCCCATTCAGAGGTGGGCCAATGCAGTTTAAAAATGACTAAGGCCCGCCGAGTCTAATTGGAGAATTGTGGTTATGTTAACTGATGTCATGCTAACGGAATTCTTAAAAGAATTAGCCCAATTAATGTCTAAAAAAGGCTGGCGTGATCAAGAAGCTAGGAACTTACTTTATTATTTCATTTTATATACTTTTGATCATGAACTAGAACCCTATCTGCCTTACCAAATGAAAAAATTGAATATTGGTGAACCTTGGTTGAAGGACTTATTCAGATTATTTGAAATGGTTGAAGGTGAAGAGTTTAGAGAACATTGTTATTTTATGCTGATTTATGTCTTATCTGATAGGGATATAGAAGAAATTGCTGTTTACCTACTAACAGAATTTCCTTTAGAGCAATCCACGAAAAATTTTCTTCTTGCTATGGTGAAGTACCCAGGAGGAAATGATAATCCGGAAAATAATAATGTGAAAAATGATAATGCAAAAAGTAATGAAGGCAGAATTCGTACTGTACGAAAAATATTTACTTCCATATTTAGTCGATTATTATCTTTATTTCAGAAAAATCCTAAAAATGACTATCAAATTGTTTTTTTAATAGAGTACCTAGAACCATATATTTTGGATGATGTACTTCATGAAAATAGGTTATTGAAAAACAAGAGATATCCATGGTTGCCGTTATCTTATTTATTGTTTAAATCACTTTCAGAAACAAATCTAGATATGTTTGTTGCATTTCTTTTAGAACACGGAGATAAAATAAAAAAATTTTCTATGATCGCTGGTTTTTTATGTGAGCCGACTCATAAAGATTATTTTTTAAAAAAGTGGCGCATGATGTTACTAGAAGGCAATTTGAATCCTTTAAAGTTAAATCAATTGCTTGAAATTATGGAGTCATATTTTACTTCTAAAATCCCATCTGCAAAAATTGATGTTTTAGAGAAACTTTATCCTGAGCAAATAAAAAGAACTTTACAATTGTTATTACAGCTAGAAAGTTTATCTACTTTTTTAAGAGGGAATAATGTTTTATCTCGATTAATAACAATGATATCTCTAAAAATCCAAGAGCAATTTTTATCACAAGCGGCTCCTTTGTTAAATCAAATAATTTCATTGGCATTAGAACAACCTAGTTTGAATCCAGAAGATTTCGATTACAATAAGGTTCTCTCTTCGATAGAAAATTTTATTACTCAAATAACTACATTTCACTATCCTAAAGAATTTGAAATGGTCTGTAGTGCTTTTAATCAACGTCTAGAAGATGAGTCACTCGTTTCAGATGCGGAGATTAGTGAACAGCATAGACTTGACTTTATTATGAAGTCATTTTTTATCAGGATTTTTAGCCCGGACATTTCTACTTTTTTGGATAATTCACATTGTACTTGGGAAGGTAAAAAAGATACCACCTCGGATAGTAGAGAATTTATTCGAAAGTTATTAATTAATATCGCGAATATTATTCAAGGTAAAAAATCAGATAACGCATCTTTACAGGAATTAACTAATGATACTACGCGTTTGTCGATACTCAATTTTATTGGGGAAATGGCAGGAGTTGCACCGTTACCTACATTAAATTCTACGACCTTCGCTTCTGCTACCTATACAACTCCTT
>JAFEDO010000204.1 GCA_018241565.1 Pseudomonadota bacterium | reverse complement strand
TTCTCCTAAATTTAATCCGCCATCAACAGTGATTGCATTTAATCCGCCAATGATCACACAAATAGGAATAATATATTTGCCGGCTTTATAAATGAATTTTTTTAATCGAGACCAAGTATGCATACACATAACAGAAAATCGTGGGACATGATAACGAGGTAATTCTAAAACTAAGGGGGTCGATTCACCACCCAACCATGTTTTACGTAGTAACCATGCGGTAAACACAGCCACTAAAATACCAATCATATACAAAGCAAACACGATATTTTGTCCACCGACGGGGAAAAATGCGGTTGTAAACACAGCATAAATTGCCAATCGTGCACCACAAGACATAAACGGCGTCATTAATACTGTTAAAATACGATCTTGTTTATTTTCTAAAGTACGTGCAGCCATCACCGCAGGCACATTACATCCAAAACCTATAATCAAAGGTACAAATGATTTCCCAGGAAGCCGCAATGCGCGCATCACACGATCCATGACAAAAGCAGCGCGCGCCATATATCCTGAATCTTCTAAAAAAGATAAAAAGAAAAACATAGCGGCAATAACAGGCACAAAAGTTAATGTGGTATTAATCCCTTTACCCACACCAGCAACAACAATCGCTGTAAACCAAGGAGGAAATTGTAAAGTGGTGAATCCGTGTGCTAACCCTTCAACAAAAATAGTCTGGGTCGAAATATCAAAAAAATCTTGGAAAGCACCGCCAATATGAATCGCAAATAAAAACATGCAATACATAACACCTAAGAAAATAGGCAATCCTAATACTCGGTTTAATATGATGCGATCTAATCGCTCTGTCCAATTAACGGATTTCTTTCCCGACTCTTGAACTGTTCTTTGTGATACTTCATGCGCAAAACTATAACGCGCATCGGCAAGAATAATATCTGCTTCTTCTTTAAATTCATTTTCAATTTTTTGTTGCAATGATTTTAATAAGTCATTAATTTCAGTGCCTACTTTGGCATGAATGGTTTGATCGCCTTCCAATAAACGCAATGCAACGCAACGTTGTTGTGAAACAGGAAAATTATCTAAATAAGGAATGATGTTTTTTATGGATTCTTCAACGACTGGGGGCAAAGTAAGGATTTTTTTCGCCTTTTGAGTCGTTTTATTTTTAATAACTTGTGCAATCGTATCTTTTAATTCTTCCATACCAATATTTTTGTTGGCTTGGATACAAACGACTGGGCAACCTAACATTTGCTCTAATTTTTGAATATCAATTTTCAATCCATTTTGCTTCACCACATCTATCATATTCAAAGCAATCACAACGGGTACTGACATTTCTAATAATTGTGTGGTGAGATATAAATGACGTTCTAAATGTGCGGCATCGATGACGTTAACAATCACATCCACTTGATTTGATAAAATCGTATCGCAAGCAATTTCGGCATCAATCGACTCTGTTTTTGTCATAGCGATTAATGAGTAAATACCGGGGAGATCAATCACTTCGACGGATTCTTTCCCATGCGTGTAAAAACCTGATTGACGTTCTACTGTTACACCCGGCCAATTTCCAACGCGCTGCTGTGATCGGCTGAGAACATTAAATAGCGTAGTCTTACCACAATTAGGGTTTCCAACTAAACCAACCTTACTATGCTTCATATCATGCAGCATGCGATACTTTCTCCACTAATAAACCTGCAGCTTCTTCTCGACGTAAACTCAAATGCATACCTCGGACCTTTATTTCCACCGGATCTCCTAAGGGCGCCACACGGATCACTTCAAAAACAACGCCGCGAGTTAATCCTAAAGACAGCAATTTATGACGATAAGCCTTGGTTGTACTAGAAAACCCGACTACACGGGCTTGTTCGCCGATTTTGAGATGAGAAAAGTTAGTCATAGAGACTCCGATCTTAGTATGTATCCGGTCGCTTCATCTTGAGGACCTTGGGATTTCTCATTTTCGTAGCTTGTCATCCTGAGCGTCAGCGAAGGATCTCAGTGATATCACGAGATCCTTCGCTGGCGCTCAGGATGACAGTGACAAGACAAAAATGGGGGACCCCCTCGCCGCGTCACCCCTCGGTCACTACCCCGGTGCACCTTTTGCAACAAGGCTTAAATTAGTGGTTACATTACCTTTTTTGCATGAAAATTGTCAAGCTAATTGAGAATGATTCTCATCTTTTGACAGGCTTTTGGTACTCTAGACTCTGCATCTCGAGTAGACGGCTGTGGGTCCTTTGGAATTCGAAGGATTTTCGTCCCAAGAGGTATAACTCATTGATTTCACAGGCAGCAGAAATCACGAGGATACAGTGCTTGTCATAGCAAATGTCCACTAAATCAATAAAATACGTGACTTCATTGTCTTGGTCGGGACGAAATTTAGGAACATTACTCAAGATGATTGTTGAAAATTTATCGGTGATTTCTAGGTAATCATTTTGGCTGCGAGGAATGGCGCATAAATCTTTAAAATCAAACCAAGCAATGCGGTCAGAGAGTGAGTAAGCGCAAGTATGAATGTTACGTGCTTGAACCATGAGATCAGAGTCTCGGTTTACTGGACCATGTGCGCGTTGTTGAAAGTAGTTTTGAATAGCTGCATCGGTATTTGAATTTAGGGGCGTAAAATACACTTGTGCTTTTTCAAAATCTTGAGCGCGATAATCATTCTCTGTTTCTAAATGTAATACTTGGGTGTTTTGTTTGATGAGTTCAATCGCCGGTAAAAAACTTGTCCTTTGTAATCCATTTTTATATAGATCATCAGGTGCAATATTAGAAGTTGCAACCAAAGTCACGCCTTCAAGAAATAATGCTTCGAATAAATTAGCCAATATCATGGCGTCTGCAATATCGGATACAAAAAACTCATCAAAACAAATAATTCTTGTTTGAGCTGCTAATTTTTTAGCGACTATTTTTAAAGGATTTTTTTCACCGGCACATTGTTTTAAACTGTCATGGATTTCTTGCATGAATGCGTAAAAATGTATACGCAGTTTTTGTGAAAACGGCAGTGAGTGATAAAACAAATTCATGAGATAGGTTTTACCAACCCCAACCTTACCCCACAAATAAGCGCCTTTTACGGTAGGGTTATTATTGTTGAAATAGCTCTTCATTTTCCCCCAATAGTTTTTTTCATTTTTTATTGTCGTTGTTAATGCTTGATAAATAGATTGCAAAATTTGAAGTGCGCGCAACTGAATGGGATCAGGCAGAATTAATCCCGCTTTTAAATCTTTTTCATATCGTTCTATGGGAGACACAATGAATACTCCTAACTTGCTCATTCTGAACTTTGCTCTGTCATCAGAGGCTTTGCTTTGTCATCCTGAGCGCCAGCGAAGGATCTCAGAGTAATTCCGAGACCCTTCGCTGACGCTCAGGATGACACATGAAAAAAAGATTTTATTAACTCTTTTCGCAACTCGACCAATTTCCCATGAAAAAAATGTCCTGTATCTGGGAAGCGGATCACTTGTGGTTTCTTTTCTAAGAATTCTATCCAATCAAAAACTTCTTTAGGAGGCACTACTTCATCTTTTTCTCCTTGGATAACAACCCATGGACATTGGGGTAATGGCTTATTTGTAAAATCAAAATGATGCACGGGAGGTGCTATAACTATTAACTGCTTAACAGGCCATTGCAACGCTGCACAATAAGCGACGAATGAGCCGAATGAAAAACCCGCTAAATAAATAGGAATACCAGGCCATTCAGTACTCACCCATTTCAAAACAGCTAGCACATCATCGACTTCGCCTATGCCATCCGCATAGCTACCTTCGCTCGCGCCAACCCCACGAAAATTAAATCGAACGCTGAGCCATCCCATCTCGTTAAATGCCCTTCCAACGGTTGTCACGACCTTATTATTCATAGTGCCTTCCATAAGAGGATGTGGATGGCAAACAACGCCGATGGCAGAAACTGTTTCCTCTGAAGGATAAGTCACCACAGTTTCTAGGATACCGGAGGGGCCTTGAATAAAAATTTTATTTGTTTTCATAATACCAACTTATTTAGATATACTTGGGGCTGTTATGAGATCCTTCGCTACGCTCAGGATGACAAGTACTCATTACCGAGCGAGCTTGTCATCCTGAGCGTAGCGAAGGATCTCTCACTAAAAAAAAGAACTCTCACAATGAACGCACTAACTATCCAAAATCTTACTAAAACCTACCCCAACGGTTTTACAGCCCTCAAGGGAATCAATCTCACTGTCGCTGAAGGTGATTTCTTCGCTTTATTAGGCCCCAATGGTGCGGGCAAGTCTACCACGATCAGTATTACCACTTCCTTAACTTATAAAACGAGTGGAGAGGTTAAAATCTTTGGGCATGATATCGATAAAGAACCCAGCTTGGCAAAATCTTATATTGGTGTTGTCCCCCAAGAGTTCAACTGCAATATTTTTGAAACCGTATTTAATGTGTTGAAATATCAAGCGGGATATTATGGCATTCCATACAAAATAGCTAAAATTCGTATCGAAAAATATTTGAAAAAATTACATCTTTGGGACATGCGTAATAAAACCATCCGCACACTGTCTGGTGGTATGAAACGTCGCGTAATGATTGCCCGTGCTCTAGTGCATGAACCCAAATTATTGATTCTCGATGAACCCACGGCCGGCGTCGACATAGAAATTCGTCGTACCATGTGGGAATTTATAAAAGAAATTAATCAACAAGGTATTACGGTTATTCTGACTACTCATTATTTAGAAGAAGCTGAAAGTCTTTGCAAAAACATTGCCATCATCGACCAAGGTGAAATCATTGAAAATACAAGCATGAAAGCATTGTTACAGCAGTTAGATGTAGAAACTTTTATATTAAATCTTTCTAATTCGATTACTGAACTACCACAATTAAAAAACTTCACGACTCGAATGATTGATAATACGACTCTAGAAGTGGATGTTCACAAACACTGTGATGATATTAACGAATTATTTATCCAACTCAATCATCATGGGATACGCGTGCAAAGTATGCGAAATAAAATTAATCGTCTGGAAGAATTATTCATGCGATTAATTAAAAAAAATGATGATAATATGATTAACAACGATGGTATAGACTATGAATCTATGGGTCAGCTTTAAAACTATTTTAGCCAAAGAAATATGGCGAATCTTCAGGGTTTGGACTCAAACGCTTTTACCTTCTGGCATTACAATGGGATTGTATTTTGTTATTTTTGGAAATCTACTGGGTTCACGATTAGGTACCATTGAGGGAACCCCTTATATATTATTTATCACGCCAGGATTAATCATGATGGCGGTAATTATGAATAGCTATGCTAATGTTGTGAGTTCTTTGTATATTTCTCGTTTTCAACGCAGCATTGAAGAAATTTTGGTATCCACTACTTCTAATATGGTTTTCATGCTGGGATTCGTTGTAGGCGGCATGATACGAGGACTTCTTGTTGGTATTGTTGTTACAATTATTGCCCTCTTTTTTACGCACTTAGAGCTTAAACATACATTTGTGTTACTGCTTGTGTTAACGCTCTCTGCCTTTTTCTTTTCGCTCGCTGGATTTGCAAATGCCTTAGTCGCCAGAGACTTTGATGACACTATGATTATCCCTACTTTTTTGATAACGCCGCTCACGTATCTTGGCGGCGTATTTTATTCAATTACTTTCTTACCAGATATCTGGCAAAAAGTTTCTTTATTCAACCCAATCTTATACATCGTTAATGGATTTCGTTATGGCATGTTGGGAGTGTCAGATATTCAAATTTCGATTGCTTTATTGATTATGACTCTTGCTTGTGGTCTGATGTGTTTATTAAATCTTTATCTTTTGAAAAAAGGAACGGGATTAAGACAGTAATAAAAAACATGAGCTTGTCATCCTGAGCGTCAGCGAAGGATCTCGTGATACCCTTGAGATCCTTCGCTGATGCTCAGAATGACACAACAAAAATCAGATGACATATTTGTTCAAGGTAAAAAATGAGTAATCTTAAAATTTCTTTACACCAAAAATTACTTGAAAATACCGGCGTTCTCATCACGAATCTTGGAACGCCTACTGAGCCAACCCCCACTGCTGTCAAAAAATATTTAAAAGAATTTTTGTCTGATCGCAGGGTTATTGAAATACCTCGATTACTTTGGTGGCCCATTTTACACGGCTTTATTTTACCTTTTCGATCTCGTTCTTCAGCAAAAGCGTATGAAAAAATATGGCAAAAAGAAGGCTCCCCTCTTCGCGTCATCACAGAACAACAAGCCAATGGTTTACAAAAAATATTGCAAGAAAAGTATGGCGATAAAATAATTGTCGCTTATGCCATGCGTTATGGGACACCTTCAATTGAAGAACAACTTTGCTATTTAAAAAAACAATCGATCAAACGTCTGATTGTATTACCACTTTATCCACAATATTCCGCAACAACTACTGCATCCACCTTTGATGCTGTGGCCAAAGTTTTAAAAAATTGGCGATATATTCCTGAGACACATTTTATTAACCAATATTATGATAACCCTTTATATATTGAAGCTATTAGTCAAAGTATTCAAACCTATTGGGCACAACACCCTCGTTCAAAAAAATTATTAATTTCTTTTCACGGATTACCCAAACGCAATTTTGAATTAGGTGATCCCTACTATTGTTTTTGCCATAAAACAGCGCGTCTCATCGCAGAATCACTACAGCTTAGCTCCGAACAATGGGCGCTGTGTTTTCAATCTCGTTTTGGTAAAGCAGAATGGCTGCAACCTTATACTGATGCAACGCTCATCCAATGCGCAAAAGAAGGCATTGAATCTGTCGATATCATTTGCCCCGGATTTGCAGCAGATTGTTTAGAAACACTCGAAGAAATATCTATTCGATATCGCGAAGTTTTTCTCGAAGCAGGCGGCAAGCAATTCCAATATATT
>JAFEDO010000203.1 GCA_018241565.1 Pseudomonadota bacterium | reverse complement strand
TAGAAGTTGAATCTTTTAATAAAAATTCAATGTACGACACTACCACCCGAGAACTCATATGATTTAAACTATTACCAAGATGTGCAATGACACTCGATTTTGCTTTTGGAGAATTCTTGAAATCTTGCAATAACCCGGCCATTTTATTTAAAAAATTAACTGCATGAACATAATCATTTTTTTGAAGATTTTTGCGATTTAAAAATTGGTTTAAAGCGGCTGAATAGGTTAATATTTTTTCCGGCACACTTTTCTTTCCAACTTCTATTTCCGTTTTCTCCAAATAATAAATAGGATTTGCTTCTAATAATGCATTCTTCAAATGCACAATTGCTTCTACCAATTCCCACGGAGACTCATCATCTGCCTGACCTTTCTTACGACGAATCACCAGTCGAACACCTTCAAACATCAGTACGCCTGTTGTTCTAATTTTTAGAATCATATCAATGTATTGATTAATTTCTATTGGATCCGTTTTCTTGGCCTTAACACGAGAACAGCTTGAATTGATATATGCCAGAAAAAATAACTTATCGAACCGTTGATGATCGGACACAGAAAATCCTTTAATTAGTCTCGCATTTCTAATAACCTTGATTGCATTTGAAAATTCCCCTCGAGACAATTCATCTTTTAATAAACCTAAGAAATAATTTTTAGCCTCTCCACCATCTCCAATATTTTTTGTTAACTGGCCTAACAATATCTTGTCTTCAAAGTTACTGCACTTAATCTCCTTTCTATAAGAAACCATTAATGCATGGCTTGGCATGCATTTTATCGTTGTATCTTCAAAATTGAACTCATGTCCATTAACTAAAATTTGAAGTGCTTCTGTCACTTTATTCGCTTTCAGAAGATCATCTAGCATCAGCCTCATTAACCCATCTGCTCGATCTTGATATTCTTTATGATTAGGATCAGTAACTGAAAAATTCAGATTGTATCGGAGATTGAATAACGCTACTAAAGCCTCGTTAAGTTTTTCCTGATTAAGCAAAAGATCAATTTTCTTCATAGCAAGGGATTGAGCGCCAATCAACTTTTCTTTTTTTGCCTCGATTAAAGAATTAATATCGTCTAATGCGCTTCTAAAAATATTAGAATCACTGCTTAATAAATTTGACCCTACTAATTTAAACAAAGATGATAAATTTAAAAATAAAACTTCTGCTCGTGCCATTCTATTTTCGCTCAAATAAAGGTTAACCATCCGAGTAAAAAAATCCAACCCCATTATGAGCGCATTATTTTCTTTTTGAGCCCCACTGACTAAATCTAAGACCCAATAGAATAATATTAACTTTACTTCCATATCATTTTTAAAATTT
Source organism: Pseudomonadota bacterium (assembly GCA_018241565.1). GTDB lineage: Bacteria > Pseudomonadota > Gammaproteobacteria > JAFEDO01 > JAFEDO01 > JAFEDO01. The sequence continues at coordinate 11,757 of JAFEDO010000203.1, read as the reverse complement.
AGATCTGCCGCATTACATTTTGCATATCTAGACTTAAATTCAGCATCACCATGAGCATTCAGAGCACTCACTAATTCTACTGGGCTAATACTAAAATTTCGTTTTTCAAGGGCTACTAATAAATTTCTTTTATCAAGCATTCTATTAATGGAATCATCTAACCATTTTTCAAATGTGGGATTTTTTGATGTTATCTGAGTTTTCAGATAGAACATCATATAATCCAACCGAAAAGCTTTTTCTAACTCTCCCAGCATTTCTCCTTGCTCTTTCTCTACCTCTGCACTTGTTTGAAAATGTTCTTTTGTTTCTTCAGAATGAATATTTTTTCCAAAAACAGAGAATCCCAGAGCATCGGATGCTTGAGTAATACTTATGTTTCTCGATTGTGTCGTTGCATGAGTGTATCTATACAATAAATCACTCATCCCTAGGAATAAATACCATTTGGCGGAACTACTCTCATACTGTTCTTTTAGCTTTACAAATTTTATATTCAGCTTTTTAAGTGCTTCTTCATATGGCATTTGTATTTCGACAATTGGGTTCTCATACTGCGCTTGTAGTTTGGCAAGTTCTTCTTTATGCAGATTTTCTATTTTGGCAAGTTCGCCTTGATACAATTTTTTTATTTCACTCAGACCAAAAAATGTAATCAAAAAATCTCTTGATAAATTCATGACAGCAATATGAGCGGGAGTTGGATTCAATATTCGGGTCATACAGAAATTCCATAAAGGAACTTTCAATGCTTGAATCATCTTATCGCTTACTTGAATTTTATGTTTACCAACAAGACGAGCTGGCATTTCCCCTGCCATCAATTTTTCTAAAATCAGTCTCAGCTCATCAATATTTTTATTTCCAGCAAGCCCTGCAGCACAAAATTTTATTTCAACAATTTCAATAATCTCATCAAGAAATAAAAGGTCAAAAATGTCGCGTGCTTTCTCACAAGCTTCGTTTTCGCTAGTTTCGATGAAATGCAACAGTCGCTCTCTAAGTCCTTGAGAGGGTTGAAGTATTGTGCAAAGGATTTTTCCATCCTCAAGCGATGGCTTTTCTTGATGCAAATAGCTGACCAACCCTGCCCTGCTCCCCTCTGAAAGATAAGGATTCAGATGCTCAACTAAGGCTTGGATAGCTAATTCAACGCTCTTATTTGCCACTGGATATCTCCCTAAAATCGTGTCATAAATTGTACACTTTTACCATATTAGCAGGGAAACCTTAAGGTTTCATTAAGGCTTTTCATTAAAAGCTTTTGCGCTCGAATTTTTCGTAGCCCGGGTATCAGATCCCGGGGAAGCGTTTTGGCCAAACTATTAAATTCAGCAAAAACGCTTACCCGGGTTACAGATAATATGACAAAAAAATCGAACCGGTTTTTGACAGCAAGATTGTTACTGCAGAGATAGTTAAATCACGCAAAAAACACTTTTGGCAACACTAAAGCAATAAAAATTCGCTGTCTAGGGGAAAACTCGATATAATCGCCGCCCTTCCTAAGGTCTGGTCGCGGATTTTAGGGGTTTTTAAGCTTTTTATTTGGAGAATTATCATGTCAAAACATTTTGAACTCACCGCTGAGGTACGACACCAAGTGGGGAAAGGTGCGAGCCGCCGCCTACGTCGGGAATCCAACAAAGTTCCTGGTATTATTTATGGCGCGGGGAAAGAACCCACACTCTTAAGCTTTGAACACCATAAAGTGCTAAAAGTCATTGAAAGTGAAGCTTTTTTCTCAAGTATTTTAACAATCGATGTCGACGGCACAAAAGAGCAAGCCGTATTAAAGGATATGCAACGACATCCCTTTAAACCAAGGGTTCTGCATCTCGACTTTTTGAGAATTAATAGCTCTGAAAAGTTAACTATGCACATCCCTCTCCATTTCATTGGAGAAGATATCGCGCCTGGCGTGAAAAAAGATGGCGGTATTGTGAACCATATTATGACGGACTTAGAAATTAAGTGTTTACCAGCTGACTTACCAGAATATATCAGTGTAGATATCAGCGGATTGGAACTCGATGGCACTATTCACTTATCTCAAGTGAAATTGCCTAAAGGTGTTGAGTTAGCAACACCTATCGAAGATCCTGAACACGATGTGGGCGTGGTTTCTATTCATATGCCACGTGCAGTTGAGGAAGAAATCCCGACAACAGCACCTGTTGCTTCTGAAGTTCCTGCCACTCAACAATCTGCTCCTGTAGAAGAAGCAGCGCCGGCAGGTAAAGAAGGTAAAAAAGAAGGGAAGAAGGAGTAATAAAGTCACTGGATCCCGGCTCGCGCGCTGCAAAAGCTCAGCGCTTGGCCGGGATGACAGTATAACAAGAGCAATGGAGTCAAACCCCGTTGCTACCATGAGATCCTTCGCTTCGCTCAGGATGACAAAGTCACCATGAAAACCAAAATCGAACTCATCGTTGGATTAGGCAACCCAGGCCCCGAGTATGAAAACACTCGACACAATGCAGGTGCATGGTTAGTAGAAGCTATCGCCAAACATTTCAATGTCACTTTGCGTTTAGAAAAAAAATTTCATGCGCACATCGGTGAAATGAAGCATAACGATCACATCTGTCGCTTACTCATTCCTACTACTTTCATGAATCTGAGCGGAAAACCTATCGCAAGCGTCGCTCATTTCTATAAATTAAAACCACAATCCATATTAGTTGCGCACGATGATTTGGATTTACCCGTAGGAACTATCAAACTAAAAGTAGATGGTGGCCACGGCGGTCATAATGGATTACGTGACACCATTGATCATTTGCAGTCACCGCAATTTGCTCGCGCACGATTAGGTATAGGACATCCAGGACATCAAAGTCAGGTTCATGATTACGTACTTCATAAACCGAGCATCAGCGACGCGAAGAAAATTCATCAAGCGATCGATGCATGCATCGATCAACTTCCCTTAATCCTGCACGGAGATATGGCGAAGGCGATGAATCACCTACACAGCACGAATCAAGACAGATAAAATCCTTGCTGCAAAAAACGCATCAAAGCTACGACTACTCAGGATCGAATCCCGGGTTGCGCGCGGTAAAAATCAACCGCGCTTACCCGGGCTACGTGGTGATATGACAAGAAGAATCGAAACTAAGACGTTGGAAATCGAACGGGTGACGCGGCGAGGGGGCCCCCCATTTTTGCGCAGCAAGTATGATGAAGCGAAGATCTTGAGTTTAAGCATCCGCGGAGCCAAAAATGGGGGAGAGCCGCGGCAGGACCCGTTCGACCACAAAAGTCTACCTAATCAGCATTCATATTCGCATTCATAAACGCAGGAGAAGGACCTGTTCGACCACGCAAGCTCAGTTAATCAGTATTCGCACTCGTGTCGGTATCAATGCTTGGGTTTGAATCAACATCGCTGTCAGTCACATCGATCTCGGTTGATTCTCCCACTAACTCTTCAACCCTCTGCATGCCCACCAACTTCTCATCACCTGACAAATTGATTAATCTAACACCTTGCGTATTACGACCCACGATTGAAATTTCATGAACACCAATTCGAACTAACGTACCACGATTACTAATTAAAATGACTTCATCATTCTCTTCAACTTGAGCAGCACCAACCACTGCCCCATTACGTTCGCTGACTTGAATTGAAATTACCCCTTGACCACCACGACCTGTTTGTCGGTATTCTTCGATGTTTGTACGCTTACCATAGCCATTCTCAGTCGCTGTTAATATAGCACCAGTTTCATGAGCAATGATTAAACCTATCGCTTTATGTTCTGGTTTTAATTTAATACCTCGAATACCTCGTGCTGTTCGTCCCATGGCTCGCACAAATTTTTCATGGAAACGAATGACTTTACCCGCATCTGAGAATAACAATACATCTCGATTACCATCTGTCAGTGCAACACCAATTAAACGATCACCTTCTACCAATTCCAACGCGATGATTCCACTGTTTCTAGGTCTAGAAAATTCTGTGAGTGCTACTTTTTTCACAGTCCCATTCGCTGTCGCCATGAAAACATAGTGATCTGCCGTAAATTCACGGACCGGCAATATGGCATTAATTTTTTCACCTTCAGATAAAGGTAATAAATTAATAATGGGGCGACCTCTGGAAATACGGCTGGCTAGTGGCAATTGATACACCTTCATCCAATACACTTTTCCAAAACTTGAGAAACATAAAATAGTATCGTGAGTGCTAGATACCAATAGTCTTTCAATAAAATCTTCTTCTTTTACATTAGTCGCAGATTTTCCTTTACCTCCACGATGCTGTGCTTGATAAGCATCTAATGGCTGATACTTCACATATCCTTCATGTGACAAAGTCACCACAACAGTTTCTTCTTGGATTAAATCTTCCATCGATAAATCTTGTTGAGTGCTCACAATTTCAGTACGTCTAGCGTCAGAAAATTCTTGAGAAATTTCTAATAACTCATCTCGAATGACTTGCATCAATCGTTCAGGATTCGCCAAAATTTCTAATAATTCTGTGATGGTTTCGATTAATTCTTTATATTCATCAAAGATTTTATTTTGTTCTAGTGCTGTTAAACGATGTAAACGCAATTCTAATATTGCTTCTGCCTGCGCTGTTGATAATCGATATCCATTGGCTTGAATACCAAATTCCACGGGTAAATCACTAGGACGGCAAACGTTTGTACTTGTTCTTTCTAACATGGCTTTGACTAAACCTGGATCCCACGTTTTTTCCAATAATTTTTCTTTAGCAATGGCAGGATTCGCTGAAGCTTTAATTAAAGCGATCATTTCATCGATATTTGCCAACGCAATGCCTAAGCCTTCTAATACATGTGCTCGCTCACGTGCTTTACGTAAATCAAAAATACATCGGCGTGTGACGACTTCACGTCTGTGACTAATAAATGCTTCTAATACTTGTTTCAAGTTAAGAATTTTGGGCTGGCCATTATCCAAAGCCACCATATTAATACCATAAATGGTTTGCAATTGAGTATGAGCATATAAGTTATTGAGAATGACGTCAGAGAGTTCTCCTCGACGCAATTCAATCACGATTCGCATACCATCTTTATCAGATTCATCTCTTAATCCAACAATGCCTTCGATGGTTTTGAGCTTCACACACTCTGCAATCTTTTCAACTAAGCGTGCTTTATTTACTTGGTATGGTAATTCCGTCACAACGATAGATTGCTTACCATTTTTTTCGTCGCTTTCAATTTCAACTCGTGCACGTAAACAAATACGACCTCGACCAGTGCGATAGGCTTCAACAATCCCCGCGCGTCCATTGATAATCGCAGCCGTGGGGAAATCAGGACCTGGCACAAATTCCATTAAATCATCGATTGAAATCTCTGGATTCTCAATCACTGCTAAGCAAGCTTTAACAACTTCACCTAAGTTATGAGGTGGGATATTCGTCGCCATACCAACCGCAATACCTGAAGAACCATTAATCAGTAAATTGGGCACTCGAGTTGGCAACACCGTTGGAGCGAATTCAGTTTCATCATAGTTTGGTGCAAAATCTACGGTTTCTTTATCTAAATCTGCCATTAAAGCATGAGCCAATTTAGACATACGAACTTCGGTATATCGCATAGCGGCCGGCGCATCACCATCTACCGAACCAAAGTTTCCTTGACCATCAACGAGCAAATAACGCATTGAAAAAGGTTGCGCCATACGAACGATCGTATCGTATACGGCGGTATCACCATGTGGATGGTATTTACCAATCACATCACCCACGACACGAGCTGATTTTTTGTAAGGCTTATTCCAGTCATTGCCCAATTCACCCATCGCAAACAAGACACGTCGATGTACCGGTTTCAAACCGTCACGCACATCGGGTAATGCACGACCAACAATAACGCTCATGGCATAGTCTAAATACGAGTGTTTGAGTTCATCTTCGATATTGACTGACACAATCTCTTTTGCAAAATCAGACATAGAATTCGTCCTTTTTATCCCAATAATGAGGCCGGGGATTCTACCATAAATCTAGAAAAATCTATCTGTTTTTTGCGGCTTTTATGATAAACTTTTGCCCCTATGTTACTCAGAGTTTTCACGACAGAAATCACCGATCCTTTCCTCAATTTGGCAACCGAAGAATGGTTATTTCGGGAACTAGAAAATGACGCTATCACCTTATTTTTATGGCGTAATGCACCGTGTGTCGTTATCGGTCGCGGACAAAATCCTTGGGCAGAATGTAACATCAAACAATTAACTCAAGATCAAATACCTTTAGTGCGTAGAACCAGTGGCGGCGGGACTGTTTATCACGATCTGGGCAATACCAATTTTTCTTTTATGTCAATGAAGCCATACTTTGATAAAAAAACTCATATTGATCTGGTTTTAACAGCTTTAAAACAACTAAGTATTCAAGCGTTTTCTTCATCTCGCAATGATATTTTGATTCCTCATGCGGATAATACCCCACGCAAAATTTCTGGCAGCGCTTACAAAGAATCTAAAGATCGTGGTTTACATCATGGCACGTTATTGATTCATGCCGATTTAAATCGATTAAATACGTATTTAAATCCTATTAAAAAAGATTTATTTGCTAAAGGAGTTCCCTCTGTACGCTCATCAGTAATGAATCTGAATGAGCTCGATACCACTCTTTCACATGATGGCTTTTGTGATGCATTAATTCAAAGTTGCATGAATCATGCTGGTATTAAAAGCACTCTTACTCATCTGAAAAAAGAGGATATATTAAAAAATGCCCTCCTATTAGAGCATGCTGAACGCTTTCAAGAATGGTCTTGGCAATATGGAAAAACGCTTCCTTTTAAACACTGTTTCACTCAGCAGTTTGATTGGGGAAAAGTTTCTATCCAGCTCACCGCTGAAAAAGGCATTATTTCAGACTCTCAAATACAAGCTACAAATTATCAAGAAGTATTCGAGTGTTTACAAAAAAGGCTTTTAGGTACTCGATATGAGATTTTTGATATTCAAAAAAAACTCGTGGAAAGTCTTCCAGAAAGCTTTCCACGAGAATTTATGAATTGGTTCTTAGAAAAAGTTTGTTAATGGTGATGATGGCCACCGTGGTGTCTACCATGTCCGTGCCATCCTCCACCATGCCAGCCACCGTGACCTCCATGCCACCATCTCCCATGATGGATATGTCCGTAATAAAATCCCCGGTCATAATACCACCCACCATATCCATAGGTGTATATCCCATAGGGACGATCACAAACTCTCGCGTTATAACATCCACCATTATCACATATATTGTCAAAATGGCAGTAAGTGTTGTAGTACGGATATGCTGTGCCGCCCCCGATATAAACATTCACCGCAGCCATTGCTGACAATGACACTATCGAAGAAAGCAAAGCACCCATTAATGGAACTAGAATTCTTTTTGCAGTTTTCATGACTCGCCTCTCCTCTTCACTATAAGACACCATAAACTACGTGATTTTTTTAATAAGGAACACGTTTAATTATAGATCAATTGATAGAAAGGGAAGGTACAAAACGCAGAAAAAATAAAGGCACTCTAGGGAGTGCCTTTATAGAGACAAACAACAAAATTAACCTTGTTGTTGTGACTCAGTAGAAGCAGTAGTAGAAGTAGTGCTTGTACCTTCTGCCGCTGCATGTTCTGCAGAAGTGCTAGTAGCAGATTGCTTCTTATTAGCATGATTTTTAGCATGCTTTTTACCTTTCTTAGAAGCTTTCTTTGCTTTTTCTTCTGCTTTCGTGTCTTTCGCAGTTGCATCTTTAGACGCATCAGCTGCTGGCTGAGTTTGAGCTGCAGGAGCTGCTGGCGCAGCTGCAGTGTCTTCAGCGTGAGCAGTGAAAGCAAGCGAACCTAATAATCCAGCTGCTGCCACGATCAACATTTTATTAATTAAAGTCATTATTCTCTCCTTTCAAATTGTTACTTCTTAAATCTACTTATTTTTTCTTCTTTTTCGCAGCTGTTTTTTTCTTAGCAGCTGGTTTTTTCTTTGCAACTACTTTTTTCGCAGCTGGTTTTTTCTTTGCAACTGCTTTTTTTGCTTTTTTAACGGCCATGATTTTATCTCCATAAATTTAAGTTAGTTGACGGGATACATCTTAAATCCCAGCGCGAGTATAGCCTTTTTTTGTACCCTGTAAACAAAAAATTTTTTGAGAAAAAAACATGGTTTAGTAAAACAAATTTGGAGTGTATTTTCTCGATGTTTTTTTAATTTTTTATCTTTCCATCTTCTGATAAGAAAATTGCGATAGACCGAGTTTTTGAAAAACTTGAAAGAATAATACTGGCAATAACCGTGAAAGGAACACAGAGAAACATACCTGTGATTCCCCATAATTTCCCCCAAAAACCCAGTGAAAGTAGAATCACTAAGCCACTTAAATTAAACGATTTGCCCATCAAACGAGGTTCTAGAATATTTCCAACAACAAACTGAATGAACATCAAACCCAGAGCTACGATTGTAAAAGGCACCCACGATTCAAACTGCACAATGGCCAATAAGCAGGGGAAAACGGTTGCTACAATAGAACCTATGGTTGGGATGTAATGCAATAAAAAGATTAATAATGCCCAAAATTCAGGGAAATCGACACCAACGCTCCGTAATAAAATATAACTTAGGCTAGCGGCAAATAAACTTAATGCTGTTTTGATTCCAACGTAGCTACGGATCTTTGCTGAGATTCGATGCACGATTTCTCGAGTCTTTTGTAGCTGCTCTGGTTGCTGAATGAGGGCTTCTAGCTTTTGATTGAAGGTATGGTGCTCAAGCAATAAAAATAGTACGTAGATTAAGATAATTCCTGCATTGGCTGCCACTTCCGTTACCATTTGCGCAAACCCAGAGGTCAAAGAAATAAAATTTAACTCAGAAAAGAGGTCGGATAATTTGGGTACTTGTTGTAAGCCAAACCAATCAATCGCATGACTCAACAATTGTTTTAACTTGGCCTGATAGTGCGGGGCTTTCTCTACCACCATTGAAATGTTGGCACTGACTAAGGCAGCAAATCCCCAAATTAAGATAGCGCCCAATAGTATAGCCAGCAACGTAGCAACAATCTCAGGAACGTTCTGCCCAAAAACTCGAACTCGCTGAATGAATCCCGTGAGTGAAATAATCAAATACCAAATAACAACCGCAATCACGAATGGGACTAACAAGCTTTTACCAATCAATAATAGATACACAATCCAACTCACTATCCCCAGGCTTAAAGCGAAATTAACCAATTTTGTATTTGAGTTCACATAATACTCCAGTTACTAGTGATCGTTGATTATAAAAAATCTACCTGAAAAATAACCTTAGATCAATGTTGAGACGACGTAAAAACTTTTGAATATATTGTATAGCTTGATCAGTCTGAAGTGGCAAATCTTCCGCGCGTATTTCAAGCAAGTTGCTTTTTGCTTATGCTGCCGGTTGTCTTTTACTTAACTCGTCTACTCGCTGGGTTAATTCATTTCGCTGGGTTATTAATTCATTAACCCTTTGTTCTAGCGGTTGAATAAAGAAGGACAGCTTTTGTCGCTGATAATGCTCAGTGATCTGTTTTGCAAGTTCAGCGTAACCTTGCTCTGTTGCTACATCTCGTGGACGTTGTTTTTCTTTATTAGTTCTTTTTTCTAAATACCGGTCTTGGCTCAATAACCAACACGCAATCGGTTCTTGGTTATGCTCAGCAGCTATATGCAATAATGTATTGTTATCACTATCAACGCCTTGCAACGATAATCCATGAGTCACTAATTGTTTTAATTCTGTTAGTTGTCCTGATTTTATATATTGAACCGCCATCTCATGCAACGCTTCTGCACGTTTTGGCATTGTATCTAAGTAGCACTCCAATAATATACTTCTGGCCGTCTCATCTTCTATGTTTTGCTTTAATAAGCTCGTGTAATCATCCGCTTTATAACCAAAGGCTTCGCCTAGTAGTTTTACCGCATCAATTTCTTTGCGCTTGGCTAAAGTCATTAAACTGATTTCAATGAGTGCTTGTTGCAAAGCAATTGGCTTCAGCTCTTCGCCTAATAATTTAATCATTGTGCTTAAGCACTCTAAATTACCTTTTTCACAGACTAACCCTAATAAATAAATCGGTTTCACGACAGCGGTGCTACTTGTTTGTGCCTGGTTTTCCTCAAACTGCTTTGCCTTATGTGGCTTTGCTTTGAGGTTGGTTTTTGGAGCCGCAGGCGCTGCTTCTGCAAACGTACGACGTAAGCTCTCTCTGGCAAAACGTTTATTGGATTTTAGTAGTCGTTCTAAATCAACTACGTTTTGTTGCTCAACTGCAGTAACGACTTCTTGCTTGAGTGCAAACGGTAAATAGTAATCCGCACTGTCATTAAACTGTGGGTATTGTTCTAAAAAATCACGAATAGCGCGTTTTAAATTGCTGTTAGGTGTCAGGTTTTTATGAGGTAGTTCTTTATTAGTATTCGGTGAAGTGTTGTGATTCGCTAACCATGACTCAATGGCTTCACGCTCGTAACTTTCACCATCTGCCGCCACAACCGGATCGTACATGATTAAACTGGTTATCGAACAATAATAATCGTCTGGGATTTTTGGTTTTGCTTCAGCTTCTGCCTTTGCTCTAGCCTCTGCTTCAGCTTTCGCTACATTTAATGCGAGTTGTTTAGGGTGTTTTTGCAATATGTCGCTGCATTCCTTGGACCCAGCATTTGTAGCCCAATCAAGCGCAGTAAGACCTTTAGAACACTTGGCATCAATGGCGCAGGCGGGATCATTAAGAAACTGTTGGAGTGACCAAACTTTATTAAGCTTCGCAGCCCAATGGAGCAAGGTAGCGGCGGGCTCGGCAAACCGGTTCGCATGCGCGGTTTTTATCACTGCTTCAATATCCTCAAATTCCTCCGATGAATTAGCGCCTATATCGCGCCAGGTACTCAACGGTAGGTCGCTTACCTCCGACGCCAAAACCTCCACAACACCCCAGAAATCCTGATAGTGAGGTGGAGGATCATATTGGGCGAATTTTTCAACCCACTTCCGACCGATCACTCTACGAGCAATAACTTTCACGGCGAAATTCCTCCAATCATGTAGGCCACCAGGTCAGCTGCATCGAAGGCGCAGCGGGAAGGTCGCCGTTGTTTATTCACAGTCTAGCGGGCGGCTTGCACTAACAGGCCACACCAAAACCACGAACGTACCGGTTGATAGGCACGCGCGCAGTATACCCACAAATCAATTAACGCCAAAACACAGCACAGTCATGAATATAAGCGGAATATCTGGTGGCGACAGTTACGCTTCTTCCTCTTCTAAGAATTTCGATTCCATTTGTTGCAAAGCACGTTGTATTAACTTTTGTTTGCGTCTGATTTTGATAATTTGCCAAGTGGTTCGTAAAATGTCCGAATTAATGCGACCAAAAGTCATCCCTACTTTTTTTCCCAAATTAAGCTGCGCCAAGTACTGCTCATTATCCATGACTAACCCGGAGGTAAAATCCACAATAACCGACTGTGTATGATTCCAATGCAATACATCATTCAATTGGTGAATAGGTCTAATGAGGTACTCCAAGGTACAACATAAATGTGTATCTCGAAGTTCTTGATCGATATAACGCTTTAGCATTTCAGGTTTTTGAGAACGGATCATACAGCCAGCCGGCTGCAAGCCAACAATCACTATCCCTTCATCTTCTTGACACAGATATTTCAAATTATTATTGAGGATAGAAATCACTTCATTCAATATTAAACCAAAAGCT
>JAFEDO010000202.1 GCA_018241565.1 Pseudomonadota bacterium | reverse complement strand
TATAACGGACAGCGACCTCATTCTTCTCTAGGCGACAAAACGCCCTGGGAATTTATGGCGTCTAGCATATGATTGGTCTCTACTTTTAATTGGATGCGCTTGAGGGGGCTTTACAATCTCACTATGACAAAAAAGTAACGTTTTTAAATTGGTGCTACACAGCGAAATTTAACTTGAGTTAGATTACGATACTATATACAATTTTCCCTCTTAGCTTTTGCTTTACTAAGAATTTCGATAGTTAAGATATACGAAATCTGTTTGTCTTTTTTAAGTAAAAAATTACAAACAATAGAGTCTTTAGAAAGAAAATTGATTACAGGAGTCTATCAATCATGCTTAGTTCCCTTGAAAAATATGAAAGTGCCTTAGAATCAGAAAGAAATGATTTCAATGATAAAATTTTAGTACCATTTTTATCGCTAACTGATGAAAAACAACTGCTACATTTTTGGATTTGTTATTGCTCCGATGGCGTTGGCATGACACAGCCAGTTGAAATGTGGATAAAGAAAGCCGGCGAGAGATGCATTGATCTTGGTTACACTGTTCTCGGGAATCAGTTGATTAAACATGCTATCCATGAAGCTAACCATGATAAAATGATGGTAGAAGACACGAAGAATCTTGTAGACATCTGGAATAAAAAATACGAATCAAAAGTTACTGCCGAAGATTTTTTATCAGCCCCACTGAAAAGTTCTGTTATTAGTTATCAAGCTCTTCATGAAAATACTATAAAATCTGATGCCCCCTATGGTCAAATTGCAATTGAATATGAAATTGAAAGGCTATCCGCTACGATTGGATTACAGGTTTTGCAACATTCTGGGAAAGTTTTGGGTGAAGAGATTCTCAGTTCTTTAAGTTTTCTTACGGACCATTCCAGAATAGATGTGGCACATACAGAATATAACAAAAAAGCTTTGTCACAGTTTCTCATTTCCAGTCCTGAGACGTTAGATAATCTTATTATCTCAGGGAAAAATGCTCTAAAAACTTATGGGGCCTTCGTAAGAGAATGTTATTTAAACTCGGTATACCTTGACTAGTTTATTTCGTCATTTTTAAGGTGTTTTTTATGTTAATTCAATGGATAGCGACAAGTTTTCGTGCTTTTTTATTTGGCACAAGTTTTTTCAAGCGCTACAAGCTAATTATTGCAAATAATGATTTTTTACTACAGCAAGTTTTTAAAATGCGGCATAAAGTTTTTAGCGAGCAACTAGGTTGGGAATCTAAAAATTCTGAAGCACTAGAAAGAGACATATATGATAGTACTGCGAAGCACGTGCTTTTATGGTGCAAAAAGAGAAAAGAATACGTTGCTTCTGCACGCTTAGTGATTAAACCAGAAAAAAATAATAATCCTTTGCCTTCAGAATTTCTTTATTCTCAACAATATTCATCATCTGCCGCTGCTACAATGTTTCCTCAAAATACTTTTCCAATTGGAGAAATATCAAGAGTTTTAGTATTACAAGAAAGTAAGGAAAATTTACCAAAAAAAATGAGAGTATACCCAGTTCTTGGTTTATATATGGGAATCCTCGCATTAGCAAAAAAAGTTGCCGTCGAAAACATTTATATGCTGTGTGAGCTACCAATTATCGAACAAATACAATCACTCACTGGTGTCAGATTAACTCTTATGGGTGATCCTCTTAATCATCGTGGTGAAAGAAGAATAGTATCTTTTTCTCTGCGAAAAGCTGTCCTTAGCTTAAGTAGAGAGAAGAAATTGCTTTTTAACGTGATGAATTTTACTTTGTCACTATAAAAATTTGGTTCTATCACAAAAAAAGCTGGGCACAAAATTTAATTCTTCTCTGTATCTCACCTCACAATGTAACAAGGAAGTCGTATGAGAAAAGAAATAAAAATAGAAAATTTAGTCTTTCAAGGTGGTGGGGCTAAAGGGATTGCTTATATCGGAGCACTGAAAGCTTTTGAAGAGTATTTTTCTGTAGATGGTATTCAGCGTGTTGCCGGTTCTTCAGCTGGATCAATTACTGCATTGTTAATTGGTTTAGGATATACCGCAAAAGAAATTGAAGATGAAATTATTTTTAATTTGGATTTTTCAAGGTTCAAAGATAAACCTAGTATATTTTCTAGGCTGAAGGAGTATTTATTTAACAGCGAAAATATAAGATATATGTACAAAGGTGATGTTTTTTTAGAATGGGTAAAAATCAAAATAAGGAAAAAACTAGGGAATCCACTAGCTACATTCAAAGACGCAAAAATGAATAATTATAAAGACATGTATTTTATTGCGACTAATTTATCGAAACAGTGTGAAGAAATTTTTTCATACGAACATACTCCCAATATGCCAATATCCATTGCAGTCCGTGCTTCAATGTCGATCCCATTTTATTTTAAACCTGTTCGTTTTAGTATAGTCGACGGCGTATATAATGAATCCGGAAGTGAGATTTATGCAGATGGAGGGTTAACAAATAACTATCCTATTGAGTTGTTCGACAAACTTAAATACTTGAGTTCCGATGAGAGAAAAATAGTTGAGGAAAAATTGCGTGAAAAATACAAAAAATGTGGAATTAAAAATAAAAATATTGATTCTATTGAAAAACTAAAACCACCTGATTTTGAAAATTACGAGCATCATCTTAACGGTAATTATGATGATAATTGCTATCATTATAATAAAAATACTTTTGGGTTTAAATTAAAATCAAAAATTGAAATAGCTTCACTTAAAACTGAAAAAAAAATCAGGCTGCCCGTAGAAATAAGTAATACTACTGCTTATGCAGTTGCAGTTAGCACTGCTATTTTAGCTGTTAGAAATGCAGTTTTTCAGGAAGATTGTAATGTAAAATCCAGGAGTGCTTTTATTGATAATCACGGAGTTGAGACAACTGACTTTGAATTATCCGCCGATATAAAGAATAAACTTATACAATCTGGATATCAAAGTCTGATGGATGAAGCTCTAAAAATTCTCTCTCAGAGTTATCTAGATAAACGTAAAAACACTCTACCAAACGATGATCCTCTGTACTCTTCTGAATAAATAGCTCAATATTCATCTTAATGTCTCATACATATGATAACTTACCCACGTAGTTTGATAGTTAATTATTGATTCACGAAACAATGCGCAAAAGAAAGCATTGAATCTGTCGATATCATTTGCCCCGGATTTGCAGCAGATTGTTTAGAAACACTCGAAGAAATATCTATTCGATATCGCGAAGTTTTTCTCGAAGCAGGCGGCAAGCAATTCCAATATATT
>JAFEDO010000201.1 GCA_018241565.1 Pseudomonadota bacterium | reverse complement strand
ATCAGGCTTTTTGCCTTGCCTTGATACGGGATCTCTTCTCTCATCTCAAGCGTCCTTGAGATTAAGCCTTTCGGCCTACAGGTGTAAACATACAAGCCTTGATGCGGTTTTTGCATCAAGGTTTCGTATTTTGATGACTCACTATTTTCTCTAATTCTTTTTCCGTTTGTGGGCCCACCAAGCGTTTATATAATTTTCCATCTGGGGAAAATATAAAAGTAACGGGCAATTGAGGAATCTCACCTAGATTTAATTCTACCGCTGGATCTTGTTGCAAGACAGGAAACTCTACTTTCATTTTTTCTGCAATTACTTTTTGCTCGTTGATAGGCACTAAATCAAAATTTACGCCGAGTAAAATAATATTTTTATTCTTTTGATGTACACGATTTAATTCTGCAATCTCTCCGTAACAAGATTTACACCAACTCGCCCAGTAATTAATGATTAACCATTTTCCTTTGAAATCATTTTTCTGGTACGTATTTCCGGAGAGATCTTTCCAAGGTGAAGATGGGTTTTCGCAACTGATTAAGGTGAAACTTAGCAAGATCAGGAATAAAAATTTTAAAATGCTTTTCATAAAAACCTTTATACGTTCTAAAAACGACACTGAATCCCGGCTCTCGCGTTACAAAAGCTTAACACTCGGCCAGGATGACACTCACAGTGCCATGTTGTCATCCCGGCCAAGCGCCGGGCTTTTGCGGCGCGCGAGCCGGGATCCAGTGTCGTTTTAAAACTCTTACCAAACTATAAACTTAATTTTTCTTCACTATCGTCTCAAAATCTTGAGCCAAGACTTTAGCTTGATGAGGTGCTGTAAATAATGCCACTAATTCTCCATTGGGATTAAATAACATAATCGTGCCACTGTGATCGAACATATTGCCCGAATTAGCGACTTTCAAATATACCACGCCAAGCTCTCGAGTCATGGTTTCTATTTGTCCTTTATCACCACTTAATCCAATAAAATTAGGATTAAATACTGAGGCATACTCTTTCATTTTTGCAGGCGTATCTTTTTCTGGATCGACTGTAATCATAATGACTTGTGGTACTGTTTTTACTTTTTCTTTTTCTAAAAGACGAACCATATTATTTAATTCAGTCATCGTGGTTGGACAAAGATGAGGACAAGAGGTAAACCCAAAAAACAACATCGTCCAGTGTCCTTTTAAATTTTCTTGAGTGAATGATTTCTGATTCGCTTCTTCTAAACGGAATGGATTAATAGCTCGAGGATGATCTAACACCGTCGCTAATATAATGGGTTTTTCTTCTTTGTGATGATAAAAATAAACGCCAGATGCAATGGCAATACACGCAACGATAATAAATAATAATCGAAATGACAGTGAGTGTTTCATCTGAAGCTCCTTTAAACTATAAAATAATGATCTATTAACATAGCGGTGAATAATAACATTAAGTAAATAATTGAATAACGAAATACTTTCATAGCAATGATATCTTTTTCTGAATACATTAAAACCAGTGCCCAATAAACAAAGCGCAATCCCAATAAAAGTGCCGCTGACAAATAAAGCCATCCACTCATATGAGTCACAAACGGTAATATACTCACCGCTAATAATAATAAGGTATATAAAAGAATATTTAACTTAGTAAAGGCAACGCCATGAGTCACTGGCATCATAGGCACATCTGCTTTTGCATAATCATTTTGTCGATAAATAGCTAATGCCCAAAAATGTGGAGGAGTCCACACGAAAATAATTAATACTAATAGTAAAGCATTCGCATCGATGTGCCCAGTCACTGCAGTCCACCCTAATAGTGGAGGCGCTGCACCCGCTAATCCACCAATCACGATATTTTGTGGGGTTGCATGTTTTAAATAAGCGGTATAAACAATCGCATAACCAATTAAAGTGAAAAAAGTTAATATGGCAGTTAGTATATTCACTTGAAGTGCTAAAATACACATCGACAAAATACCGAGCGTGATAGCAAAAACTAAGGCATTTTTCGGAATAATTTTTCCCGTAGCAACCGGTCTTTTTAAAGTACGCTGCATCAGCGTATCAATATGTCGATCTAAAATATGATTAATCGCAGCAGCAGAACCACCACCGAGTGCGATGCCTAGATTTCCCCAAAATAAAATAGAGAGTGGCACCCACGTAGGCGTCGCCAAATACATACCCACAAAAGAAGTGAGTAGCATTAAGCTGACAACTTTTGGTTTACAGAGCTCGAAATAATCTTTCCAAACAGCGATTGAATTCATTAAAAACTCGATTGAGATTCAAATTTGGGTTTAGCCAATAAATTAAAAGTTAATTGAGACAACGTTAGTAGCAATAATGCTGCGACGGCATTATGAGCTAAAGCATTCCATAATGGCAACATATAAGTCACATTTATAATGCCTAATCCAATTTGGACCAGCAGTAATACAAAAATTATTTGACCCGTATGTTTTAAATACCTGGATTTAGCTGTTTTCCAAACCCATAACGAGTACCAACCAAGATATAGTAATGTCACGACAGCACCTAATCGGTGCATCATTTGAATAGTTACTCGCGCACCTGACTCTAAAAGACCTCCCTGATAATTGGCACCAATGGGCGCGAAAAAATTCAAAGCTTCTTTTAAGTGCATTACTGGCCACCAAACCCCGTTACACTTTGGAAATCCGACACACGAAATGCCAGCATAATTTGCACTCACCCATCCCCCTAAAATAATCTGCGCTATTAAAATGAAAACGCCGATGAGCGCAGGAGAGCCATATAAATACGATGCCGAGTACGGTATTGAATAACGAAATTTTTCTGTTAACTGTAGTCGCAATAAACCCAGCAAAATAAAAAGTGTAAACCCACCGACTAAATGTCCCATAACTACCAGCGGCAATAATTTAAGTGTGACTGTCCACATTCCTAAAGCAGCTTGACCAATGACAACCAGTAATAATAAGCCCGGCAACACAATTAACCGCTGCCTCTTATAGTTAATCAATGCCGTAATATTAATTAAAAGAATCATTAATCCTAATAATCCAGCTGCATATCGATGCACCATTTCATTCCATGCTTTTCTTGTTTCTAATGGTGCTCCTGGAAAAAGTTTCTTTGCTTCTTGTATTGCTTGACTCGTTTCTGGCACTGTCACTTGGCCATAACATCCTGGCCAATCAGGACACCCTAATCCTGCATGAGTTAATCGAGTGTAGGCGCCTAATATAATCACTACAAAAGCCAATACCAAAGCTATAGTTGTTAATCGATAAAAAAATAATTTATTCACTGTTACACATCCTTGTTTAATTATCCGATTTGAGAAGTTTTAAATAAACGTTGTAAATCTTTATATAAATCTCGCATTGCCCAATTTTCCGAATACTTTAATATAATATTCCCCAGAGGATCGACTATATATAAAGTATCTCTACCAATAGTTTGCTGGCTCGATCTAGCATCTGATTTAAAACTTAATAATACGACTGTATTATCTTTCGGTGTTTCTACACTCGATGCATTAGTTTCTAAAAAACTCAAATTATTTTTAAAATCATCTGTAATCAAAACTATTTTTATTCTATAAAAATCTTTGCCTAATGATTTTTGTACTTGACGCATGTGATGCATCGCATGACTGCAGTTCTTATCACAATCTTTCGGTAAGCGATACAACATTAACCATTTCTCTTGTAATTTTTGTACTGGATACTCACT
>JAFEDO010000200.1 GCA_018241565.1 Pseudomonadota bacterium | reverse complement strand
CTATCTTTGTATTATCCGCGAGCTAAAAAGTTCTGATGCAGAATATAAGATACAACTTTTCGAAAAAATATATGAAAAAAATTCTTTACCCTTGTGGTCTGCAGTCATCGAAATTCTCCCCAAACTTATATCAGAATATCGAGATAAAGATGGAAACAATTTGCTGTATAGGTTGATCGCAAGCAATCAATCTTTAGCGTTTCAAAAGATATTGGGATGTAATACAAATTTATTAGTTGAAAAAAACCATGTGGGGTTGACAGTAATACAAGAAGTAAAACGAAGTCTTACAGAAACTGAAGTAAAAAACTTGTTGGATTCAATTCGAAGCATGCATATTGAAAGTGTATTTTTGTGTATGTATTGGAACGATGATTTAATAGATATTACTGATTTATTAGAAGCAGAGATTTATTGTGATGCGGACCCACTATCTCGCATTTTGCTTGATAGTAGTCAAAACTTTTTTCCTTACCGTCTTTATTTTTATAGTACTTATGAACGACATGCTTTGTACGCTGTGAAAGTAGGAAGTCTAAAAGGATTAAAACATTATATTGAACAAGCAAATGCAGACAGAATGCCATTTGAAGAACGTGGTTATGAAGCGCTTTCAGGTGAAAGATTACTTCATGTTGCGGTAAAACTCAGGTATTTGGAAATATGCAGTTATCTAATATTTAAATGCCCGAAGTCACTCAAAGAAGTAGATAATGATGGAAATCTCCCATTACATTTGGCTGCACTAAGTAAAGATTCCAAAGTAGCGAGTTACCTTAATGTATCTAGCGAAGATACCCGACAGGAAGGAGAACTTCCAGATATATTCAAGCCAAATAAGGCAGGATATTTACCCATCGAATTGGCATTATCTAAAACAAATAGTGCTGCCCATCAGACAGAAGAAGAACGAGGAAATGAATTAGAGCTCATTCAAGTTTTGAGTTGCTTACCCAAAGGTAATCCACACAAGATGGTGCATACGGAACGAGTGATGATATTTGATCATGCTATCCGTTCTGAAAATCCACAAGAGAGAGTGAGGGTTTTAGAAAAAGCATTGGATTGGAATCCTAATTTTTATTGGGAACAAGCGGATAGATATTTGCGAGAAGGAAATATTGAAGGATTTAAAAAAATACTGAACTTATCTGAAGAAACACCTGCATCAGAAGAAGCAGCAAGCCAAGAAGTTTCCGAAACCAAGCAGTTAAAACCTATAATTGATGTTACGTGCGTTAAAGGAGCACGAAGTTTATTACATACTGCAGTCGAATGTGAAAATCGAGAGGTTATAGCTTTATTGATTGCTACAGGTGTTTCCGTAGATCTGAAAAATGGATCGGGGGATACGGTTTTACACTGTGCCGCGAGAAATCAAAAATTACCGATGGTACTTTATTTAATTGAAAATTGTCATGCAAAAACGAGTGTCGTAAATAAAAAAGGTGCTAGTGTTTTACAAGAAATACGCCAATTTTCTGAAGCTGAAATATCTAAAATCGTCGAACAAGGATACAAAAATTACCTCGAGTTAGACAGACAAGATGATGCTACTGGAAATACCTGGTTGCACGAAGTGGTAAAAGCAAGAAATTATTTTTTTGCTCGACAGTTGATACGATGGGGAGCAAATCCCTGCTTAGAAAATAATGCAAATGAAAATGTATGCGGAATGATATTTAACCTAGAGTCAACCGAAGAGAATGCCACAGATCATGCAATTATAAAAGAGCTTAAAGAAGGATTATTCAAATCTATACAAAGAGACCTAGAAGAGAGTAAATCAAAAGAGAACGCTGCATTGGTAAGACAATTACATCTTCAGAATAGTGTTCAAATACCTATGCCACCGATGTTATTAAATGGACGAGCGTGGGGGAAAATCATAGAGCAAGTATTCCGTTTTTCAGAGTTGGAATTAGGATGGCAAATGCGTGGCACAACTATGATAGAAAGATTTTTCCGAAACTCTGTTGTGTATGTGCAAAATAGCATTGGAACCGGTGCTGTTACTAGAGTACAAAGGTTACGAAATGTAGCTATACAAACCTATTTCACGGGAGATAATACTTTATTATTTCGGATGGTAAAAGAATTGGTTGGTAACAAGAAACAAGCGCTGACGGTTTTTCATTATGGTGATATGCTGGTAGCCACGAATGTAGATGTGTTGGCAGAAGAACGAGCGAAGAGAGAGCAAGAGCAAGCACAAGCTCGAGTAAAGAGAGAGCAGAAACAGACAGAAGAAGCACAAGTTCAAGTAAGGAGGGAGCGGGAACAAGCAGAGGAAGCGCAAGCTCAAGTAAGGAGGGAGCGGGAACAGGCAGAGGAAGCACAAGCTCAAGTAAGGAGGGAGCGGGAACAAGCAGAGGAAGCGCAAGAGCAAATAGAAGAAGAG
This sequence comes from Pseudomonadota bacterium, assembly GCA_018241565.1. Taxonomy (GTDB): domain Bacteria; phylum Pseudomonadota; class Gammaproteobacteria; order JAFEDO01; family JAFEDO01; genus JAFEDO01. The sequence goes on along the minus strand of JAFEDO010000200.1, from coordinate 24,969 downwards.
CAAGAGCGAAAAGCGAAATTGGATCTAGAAGCTAAATCAGCAGCAATCGATGCAGAATTAGCTGCTTTGGAAGCAGCTCAACTGGATCAAGGGCAAGCAGCAGGAGGTGGTACAGCGCTCATTACTCCGGAAGTTGCTACAGCCATAGCAGGAAATTCTGAAGTGTCTGAAAAAACAGATTCAGAAGAGAAAGTAGCAAAGCAAAAGGATACAGTTAGCGAAGGTATATATGATAGAGTCGGTCTTTTACGAGATAAACGAGACCTGGAGGACGTTGCTTTATCAGAGGATCCTGCAACGGCTCAAAGAGAAGTAAAAGATAGAAAAGAAGATCAAGCGGAGAAAAAAAGTGCATTAGAATTGAGTTGATGTTGTAGATAATAAAAATAAAAAGATTAGTAGCTACGAAGGCAAAAGGAAAACTTTTGCCTTTTGTCATTTTTAAGACGGAGCACATATTATGAGTGAATCAGTTAAGTTTAAAGTAAAAGCTGACTACTTAAGTGAAGGGATACTCATTGCTCGTGAAAAAAAATTATCTCAGATTGAAAAGAGCTTAGAGGCACTAGGAGAAACAAGACGTTGGTTTCTTGGGCGCCAAATGCAAACGAGAATAGATTTAGTATCAGAAGAAATAAATGGAGAGCCAGCAGAGATAGTTAGGCAACGTGTTCTAGAATATTTGGAAGGTAATGAGCAATGGTATACCTGGCCGGATAGAAAGATATTTAAAGGGCACCTGCGAGATCCTTTCGGTAGTCGCAGATATGAAGTTAGAGTTTGTATGTATTATATAGCAATAGAAAAATATGGATTATTGAAAGAACAGGGTGGCGTTTTAAATGAAACAGAATACGAGAAACAGAAAAAAGAGGTGTATACAGCAGCATCGTTAGCGGCAAGCAATTTCCAATATAAAAAATCAAAAGAAAAAAAAGAAGCGCCAGAAAGAGTGAGAGTTATCCGAATGTTGAAAGATGCAAGAGAATGGAAAGCAGAATGTGACTTTTGGAAACCATCAAAAGAGAATAGACTGAAGCAAGTAGTATGGAAGTATGCGAACTACTGCGCTGAAGCAAGCGACGGATTACCCAAAGAAGCATCTAAAAAAGACGATGCTGAACGATACAAGGATAGAGCTTTAAAGCGTTTAAAAAATGCTTATAAACTTTTGTATACAGAAATACCTGGATTTAAAGTTAAGATATTCGGAATTTATATTTATAGGAGTAAAAAATACAAGTTGAGAGAAGCGACTTTAAAGGCGTCTTACGAAAGAAATCAGCAGCTCATAGAAAGCATATATCAAGATGCGAGAGTATTATTAAAGGAATTTGGATTGAGAAGCTTAGGCGTATTGGAATGTGGACGAGAAGCAAAAGAGATAAGTGAAGAATCATATTCAAAATTATCAGAGGAACTAAGTGCTCGATATTTAGAAGCATTGATGCAAGTGAAAGGGAATCGAGGGTTAGAAGATATTTTACGTCTAAGATATTTCTGGTACAGCGAAGCACTTTGGAAGCTGTATCAATTGAAAAGGGTAGTATCATTCGCAGGCAAAGTAGAAGCCAGCATCAGGCAAGAAGAGAATGAATTTAATCTTGATTTGAGTAAAGTAGAAGATCCTTTATGCAAAATACAATTACCTACCGGAGATGAAGCAAGAAGATGTCAAGTAGACAAACACGCGCTCGTTCAAGGTATGCGAGGAATATTGAGAAGATATAGAGACGCTATCGTATCTGCGTATACAGATGAACAAATTACTTCGAGTTTCCAAGAATCGCAAGAGAGATATCAACGATACAGAGCTTGGATATTGGGGCGCTATCCCGTTGCAGGTGTTAATAATGATGGTACGGAGGAGAAGGCGAATGTTACTCAAGGGATAGGAGAGAAGCAAAGAGGAATTGTAGAGAACATTTGTAATGAAACAGTAGGTATATTGCAACAGGTGTCAAAATGGAAAAAATGGTTATTGGCTCATGAAGAAAAGGGGCGCGACATTTTATTTTCTGTGAAATATGCGTCACAGACAACAAGAGGCATTGAGGAGAAAACAAGATCACAGTGTTCTGATGGTATAGCAGCCCATGATAAAGCAGGAAAAGCGCATATAGATTTGGAGGAAATAAAATTACTCTCGACTGCTGGGTCGTCGCAATCAGGAACAGTTAATAATCAATCGAGGAATATTGTAGGAGCAGTATTCAGTTTACTACGGCAAATATTGTCAGCGAAGAAAAAATGCTTTGATAAGAAATTAAAAAAATATGAAAGCCTTGCCTTGCCCGAGAGTCAAGAGCCTGCAACTTTTGAAGAGGAAGTATTTGAAGAAGAGATGAAAAGACGAGAAGCTTACGTTCGTAAAGTAGTTTTCGAAGAAGGAAAGAAATTGATAGAAATTCCTCCCAGTCAATATGCAGCAGCAAAGGCAGTGAGTACAGAAAAAATAGAAGCAGCAGTGGCAGAGGTATTGGCAAGAACAACAGAAGTATTGGACACAGAGCTTGTTGAAATGTTGGGAAAAAGCCTTATCACTTACCCATTCAACAAGAAGACTCCATGGATGACACGACGTGTTGAGATAATGGTGAAAAGAGTGGAGGGGCGTAAGAGTTTTTGGGATACCTGGATTGGTAAGATTTCAAATCAGAGTGAAGAAATGGCACAAGTTAGAGCATCAATGAAAGGTTTAATCGGCGAAGATTTTGCCTGCTTGGTTTTAGGAGATTCCTTTGATCTACTAGGGAACAAGCGGTTAAGTGATGAAATTCTTGCGATAATCGAAAGATGTGAGTGGGAAATGAGCGAAATGATAAAAATGAGAATTGAAGATACCATAAAGTGTAAGGGATATGTGGAGAATAGAACGCAAGACCAAGCAGAGGAAAAGCAAGCTCGAGAAAGGAAAGAGCGACATCAAGCAGGGGAAGAGCAAGCTCGAGAAAGGAAAGAGCAATATCAAGCAGAGGAAGAGCAAGCTCGAGAAAGGAAAGATCAAGCTCGAGTAAGGAAAGATCAAGAGCGAAAAGCGAGATTGGAGTTAGAAGCTCGATTAGTCGAAAAACAAGCAAAATTAGCTGCTTTGAAAGCAGCTGAGAGTAATGTGGTGCCAACAACTTCTCCTGAGGCATCTGAAAAAGCAAATCCAGAAGGGAATTCAAGAAAGCGAAGTGATTCATTAGATGGATACAATTTAGTAGGTCTCTTTGGAGATGACGGAAACCCAGTGCTTGATGATGTATCATCGGCACCAATGGTAGATAATTTAACTGTACCGGGACCCGAAGCGGCTCTCCAAAAATAGGTTTGAGAAAATTATTTTTTGGTGTGTAAAGGATACGTTAAATAGGATGTGCAGATACGCCAAATGCACTCTATGGCATCAAGTTGATGCTAAATATTCGTTGTAAGAAAGAATTTTGTCTCTTTCAATATTGTGATGCTTTAAGTCGTTTACGAGAGCATAGTAATATTTTTCTTGGCCATCTAAAATTTTAGCGGGATGCAAATAATCATTCCAATCTATGGAGTTATTTTGAAATTGATTTTCATCTGGGATATACAAAAGTTTGTCACGTCTCTCTAATGCATGAATGACGCCTTGAGGTGCATTATGTTGTTTAGCAAATTGAATAGATTGCTTCATGCCAATATCGTTTCTAACTAGAAACCAAGATAAATTTGCATCGGCGTCAAGCATAAGGAAGCTGCCTTGAGGATCAGCCATGTAATATTCAGCAATATCATTTTTGTTGATGTGGTTCGTTAAAAAATTTATAAACACGGGATCAGTTAAACAAATGGTTCTATTTTTAGGATCATTCTTTAAGTAAAAATCGATACCAATGGAAGCATTTTTGAAATATATGATTCGGAAAGTAGTAATTTTGTCGAATAACTTGTTCATATCACCATCTTTCTTATAGAAAGCATTTAACTCGTCTTGTATTTCTGATGGTGAATAATTTTGCCCCGTCAGCATTATTAACATGATAACAGGATAGCCCTGGTTTTCTCTGGTTTTGACTTGCTGTAGAAATTCATCTCCTCTGACTCCAGGCATTGCATAGTCAACAACAGCGACAGTGACTTGTTTAAAGCGGTCTTTCATATAAATTAATTTAGCGAGTTCAGGTAAATTGAAAACAAGATCACCAAAACCAACACCGCCAACAGGATCTGTTCTATGAAGTGCGCGCCACCAAAATGGATCTTGTTTGTATTGATTATTAAAAAAATCTAGAGCGACTTTTGGGTTGTTTTCTACGGAAACAACAAACTTAGAACTTAAAGAACTTTCCAATAACTTTGTGTAAGCCACTTCATCATCAATTAAAAAAACGGTAGTCGGAAAATAACAAATTGGCATTATATTGGGGTTCATGATGTTCATTGTATATATCCTTATAAAGATTTAGTTGATTCAGAAACTTTCGGAAAACTGAGTATAAATTCGGTATATTCACCTTCAATCGATTGACAAACAATGTCTCCACCGAATGATTTCATGACCATTTTGCAATACGTTAAACCAACTCCCGTACCATTAAGAGTGTTCGAAAAAAATTGGTCAAAGATATGGGGTAATATCTCTTTGGCAATACCCGCTCCTGTGTCTTTGAAATGAAGCTCATTCGTCGTTTTTTTCTTCTCGCACCAAATCGAAATTTCCCCTTTCCCTGCTGCTGCCAAGTAATATAGTGCATTTTTCAATAAATTAAAGAAAATATGAACTAATAATGTATGACTTCCGTTAAATATGAAACTGTTGGACATATCTATGTGAACATTTTGCTTTTGAATATCATTAAAAGGGTATCGGTTTAACGCGTCTGTCACAATATCTTCAATCTTACAGTTGACTCCAGGACCTCCATCAAATTTTTCCCCGCGGATATTAGCAAGCATCATATTAATAAATAAAAAAGAGGCGTCAATTTCTTGTTTGATATACCCAGAGGCTTCTTCTAATCTTTTTAGCATTCTATCTGGGATGAGTTCATTTTTTGGAAGGGAGTTATTTTGATTGGCTAGTCTAGCTATATTGAGTAGCTTTGGCATGTATTCTTCAAAAAAATCTACGCCGGCATGTATTCCTCTCAATGGAGTCCGTAGCTCGTGCGCTACAGAAGCACTGATTTGTTTAAATAGCTCAACTTGTTTTTCCGTAATTTCTTTTTGTTTCTTTGATTTTTCAATTTCAAGTAACGCATTTTTTTCTCGTATTTCAGCTTCTCTTAATTCAGTAATGTCGGTGCTAACGCCTAAAATACCAAAGATCTCTCCTTGTTCATCTATTAGAGGAATTTTATTGAGTAACACAAGGATTCTGTGACCATTGGTTGTTGATAAGTATTGCTCGAGATTTACAATAGATTTACCTTGAAGAATATCATGATCTTTTTGTCGAAAAAAATCAGCGCTATTGCCATCAGAATGCCAACCTAGGTCGTAGTCAGTTTTTCCAATAATTTCTTGAGGAGAATTAAGATTCACAAGGTTAGCGTAATTTTCATTACACCCCATGTAAACAGAGTTTTTGTCTTTCCAGAAAATAAAGTGAGGAACATGCAGAATAATATTTTGTAGTAATTCTTTATTCCAAGTCGACAAAAACGTATCTTTTTTTTGAGTCATGCAGGTTGTTCCGTCATAGACCAAAAAGCTGAAATCCCATTAAAGAAATGCATTCTTGCATTAAAGAGCATATCGATGCCTTCTTTTATATTATCTATCGCATTCCTGTTGGTTTCGTATTTTTGTAAAGCCTTGAGTAAATCAGGAAAATGATTTTGTGAATCATGTTTAATATGATCATCAATATATTTTCTTGCTAAAAGTTTATGATGACGTTTTGCATCGGTATCGGCATCGTTAAGAACAAATTGCTCAGGAAAACAAAAGTCACGACTTACTTGGATTGCACGATATTCAAAGGGAACAATTTTTTCTATCATTAGTACTGCACCTGCAATATTAAAGACATTTCCTGTTGTTTCTAATTTCAAAAATAAATTTAGATGTGCTTGTGTGCTTGGTAAGAGGTTGATCCGAGCAGAATTTAAATTTATTCCTAATGTTTGTAAAAAGAAAGTACGCCAGTACGCATGAGAATTTTCTTCGATAATTAACCCATTATTATCTCTACCTGTTTCGTCATATAAGTTATTTCTTACAGTTTGTGCTAGGGAAAAATCTCCAATAACTTCAGCTTGTTGAATACCAATTGCCAATAATTGTTGGAAGTTTTCAGCAATACGGATTTTTTGGTAAAAATAAAATTTTAGCTGCGCTGGTGTAATTTTTTTACTTCGCATTAACCTCAAAGTGTCACAATTTAAAAGTTGTTTTGAGAGGTCTGCTGTGTATTTCTTTATGTCCATCGAAACCTCAATCCTAAAATTTGAGGGCCGAAGTATACTGCAATTACAAAGGGTATTAAAAGGAATTTGGGTTACTAAAGCCCAAATTTTAGATAATTAAAATGAAAGAAATGTGAGTCATGATATCGATAATTGCTTCGCGAGTGATCCAAATATTGAGGGCGCCATTTTAATCGAGTTTTTACGAGATACACCCCACATAAAACAACTAGATAGTAGCCATAATCTGCTGGGTGTGTATACTACGCCTCTTTGTATGCTTTATATACAGAGCATCCCTTATAACTGAAGTATTAATCGATGAAAAACACCACGATTTCACAGCGCGGAGAACGGTATACCTTTGACATATTGGTTATGGGTAGTGGTATCGCCGGGCTTTCTTATGTGTTGGAGTTATTAAAGTTACATTCCAATGTGCGGGTGGCTTTATTGACTAAAAAGCAATTGGGGGAATCGAATACCCGATATGCTCAAGGTGGGATTGCAGCAGCTAAGGATTCTTTAGAGGGCCTCTCGCGTCACACAGCAGATACTTTGTCAGCGGGTGATGGATTGTGCGATAGTGAAATTGCGTTGGCGATTTTACAAAAAGGTCCAGAGAGTATTCAGTATTTGATTGATCAAGGGGTTGAGTTTGATCGTGCGAACGAAGGGACTTTAGATTGTGGAAGAGAAGGTGGGCATTCAGAGTCACGCATTTATCATTGTGGTGATCAAACCGGCGCAGCGATTTCAGAAGCACTGATTCAGCAACTCAAAAAAAATTCTCAAGTTTCTATTTTTGAATATCACACCGCAGTTAATTTAATAAAAGTAGGCACAGAAATCATTGGTGCTTACGTGCTTGATGAAGTTCGAGGATTGATTCATTCTTTCATTGCACAGGCAACTGTTTTAGCAACTGGTGGTGCAGGAAAAGTTTATCGTTATACATCAAACCCAGAAGTAGCAACGGGTGATGGTGTGGCTATGGCTTATCGTGCAGGTGCACCTGTCGAAGGTATGGAGTTTTATCAATTTCATCCGACTTTACTTTATCATCCTGAGTTTAATAATTTTTTAATTTCAGAAGCATTACGTGGTGAAGGTGCCCATTTGCGGTTAGTAGATACCGGTGAGCGATTCATGGAACGTTATGCCCCAGAAGCAATGGAGTTAGCAACAAGAGATGTTGTTGCTAGAGCTATTTTTACAGAAATAGAAAAAAGCGAATATAGTTATGTGCATTTGGATATTCGACATAAAGATAAATCATTTTTAATGCACCGTTTTCCGATGATTTATGAAACTTTATTGAAGCTTGGATTAGATTTAAGTCGAGATTTAATTCCAGTTGTTCCTGCAGCACATTATATGTGTGGAGGGATCGTAACAGATGTTTCTGGAAGAACAGGATTAAAAAGATTATTTGCCATTGGTGAAACTGCTTTCACAGGATTTCATGGTGCTAATCGTTTGGCGAGTAATTCTTTATTAGAAGGTTTAGTGATGGGGCGAAATGCTGCTGCCGCGAGTTCTGAGTGGATAAATGCACCAGTGACTTTACAGGGGAATATTCATGATTGGGATTCAGCGAGCGTCGTGAATATAAGACGTGCCAGTCAAATTCACGTGCATTGGCGAGGATTGCGTGGAGAAATGAATTCATATGCAGGAATTATTCGTACGGAAGAAGGTTTGCGTGATCAATTAAAATTAATTTCAGTGCGACGTGACATGATAGAAGAGTATTATTGGAAACATAAAGTAACACGAGATTTAATTGAATTAAGAAATATTGCTTTAATTGCTGAGTTGATTGTTCGTGCTGCGTTAAGTCGTCGAGAAAGCCGAGGCGGACATTATCGCGAAGATTATCCGGAGAAAATAGTATGACTATTTCGCGTTTTGATACAAAAGAATTTACACCACAAGCGACACAAAGTTTATTAAAACCAACCATGGAAGTTTGTCAAAATGATTATCCATTAGATTGGTATCAACAAGAATTTATGTCTTACGCTGAAGAATATCAATCTTTGCCTGACCGAGATTTAATAACAGTGATGGCTTGGATGAAAAAATACGTAGATAAAGCGACGCAACATTTTGGTGATTCACTCATTTTGCTTGCCCATTATTATATGGGTGGTGAAATTGTTAAAATCATTCAATATTTGGGCGGAGAAATTGGAGATTCCTATCAATTGGCTTTGAAAGCGGTAGAACATCCTGAGAAAAAAGTGATTGTAGAATCAGCCGTACATTTCATGGCGGAATCTATTAGTATTTTAGCTAATGCAGATCAAAGTGTTTATATCACGAATCCAAAATCTGGGTGCACGATGGAAATGTTAGCAAAGGATTTTATGGTGCAACCTGCGTTTGATCAATTGAATGCGCGTTATGGTGAAGAGAATATTATTCCCATCTGTTATATGAATACCTCTGGACGTATTAAGGCAATGACAGGTGCCCAAGGCGGTGCAGTTTGCACAAGTTCCAATGTAAAGAAAATTTTTCAGTGGGCGCTGAAACAAAATAAGAAAATTTTATTTATTCCAGATCAATTCATGGGAGAAAATGTCGCGAGTTGGGTCGGTATTCCCCCGGATAAAATTGCTTATTGGCCAGCAGGTGCCGAAGCAGTGAAATATCACTTATCTGATCAAAATGCAGAAATTCAATCTCGATTTGATCAAGCACAATTATTTTTATTTGCGAGTCACTGTGGCGTGCATAGTTATTATCAATCTGACATGGTTCGTTATTGGCAACAACAAAGCTATCATGTAGTTGTTCATCCAGAATGTAGAAAAGAAGTCGTGGATGTTGCCAATGGTTGTGGATCGACAGCGTATCTTTGGGATCAAGTAACGAATGATCGTGCGGGAACACAAAAGTATGCAGTGGGTACTGAGAATCATATGGTTAAAAATCTAAAAGAATTTTGTGCAAACAAAGGAATAGAAGTCGTCAATGTGTCAGATATTCCTAACAATAAAAGAAAAATGGGTTGTGGCTGTGCCACGATGTCTCGTAATGATCCTCCACATTTAGTAGCTGTTTTAGATTTGCTAAGACAAGGAAAATTGCCCGAGTTTAATCGGGTTCAGCCGGGAGACGTTGTCAATGAATTTACGGGATCTCGTCAGCGTTTGAACGAAGCGGGACAGCAATGGATTGTGACAAATGCCAGAAGAGCTTTAGAAAAGATGATTAGCATTACTGAAAGCAAATAAGGTATTTTTTATTTCGTCCACAATTCAACTTGTTGACGCACAACATCGCTAAAGGATTTTGATTGGTTGTATTGTTCTCTTAGCCAATGAGCACCATTGGTATTAGCAAGCGTAGCTGCTTCTATCGAAAGTAAGGCGCTGGCGCTTTCTAGTTTTTCAGCATATGGTTTTAATGTTTCGCATGTTTTTAAAATATTTTCTGCAAGTGGCATTTGTGGTTTTCCTGGTTCTACAATAATTGCGTTCAAACCGTATCTCGCAGCTCGGAATTTATTAATCATATAAGTTAAGTAAATATCTCTAGATAGAACCGGACGCGTTTCTAGTAGCCAATAACATAGTGCTTGTGCATAAGCAGCTAACTCTGCTGCTTTTTTTACAGTCAAAGGTGTATCACAAATTCTTAATTCAACAGTTCCAAATTCTGGTTTGGGTCTTATATCCCAATAAAAATCTTTCATGCTATCGATAATTTGTAAACGAATCATTTTTTCAAAATATTCTTCAAACTTTTCCCAAGTTAATACCCATGGGGGAGTTCCGCTGAGAGGGAAAGCACTTACTGCGGCAAGACGTGAACAATCAAAAGAAGTATCAACGCTCTGTTGAAACGGAGAGGCGGCAGATAAGGCAATAAAATGAGGTAGATAGTGCGCCATCGCATGACAAAGATAAAGCGCATCATCTCCATCTGGACATGCGATATGAATATGTTGACCAAAAACGGTAAATTGTTTTGCTAAGTAGCCATATAGCTCCGACACATGAGCAAATCTTTCAGTTGGAAAAATCCTTTGTTGTTTCCATTTTTGAAATGGATGAGTGCCTCCGCCACATATACCAATATGAGTTTTTTTAGCCTCATTAGATAAAACATTTTTTAAAATGTATAGCTCATCAATTAGTGAGGGGAATGAAAAATGAATTGATGAATTTAATTCAATCATTGATTTGGTAATTTCAGGCTTAAGTTCTCCTGGATGTGGAATTTCAGTCAAACGGCGTAAGAAATCTTCAGATTCCATAGTGAGATCAAAGTTATGTAAATTGACGAGTTGGAGTTCTAGTTCAACACCTAAAGTTAAAGCAGAATTTTTTTTAAAAGGAGATAATTTATTCATTATATCGGCCTTCAGTTTGCATGGGATAAGCTTCTCCCGTTTTTAAAAATGCGAGTTGAGTCACGACAGGTCCAATAATAGTTAAAAGAGCAATCACAAATGAAATAATTTGATTTAATTGAGTTCCAAAATTTGGATTAAAGTCAGTAAGCATGGTTGTCATTCCTATTGCAACACCAGCCATTGGTGTTAATGCGAAACTAATGGCTAAAGATTGCTTTTTTGTTAAACGACTATATTTTCCAACAAAAAATAGGCCTGTGATTTTTGCAATTAATCGAATAAAAATTAGAGTCAATGCAATCCAGATAATATTCGATACAGTTCCTAATTTTAAATATACACCTGTAATTACAAATAATAAGATAAAAAATATTCGTGCTAGCCAACCAAAATTAACTTCCATTAATAAATGTTCATGATCAAAATTTCTAGCTGCGACACCTAGTATAAATAATGTAAGAAGTGTTGATAAATTTAAGATGCTCGCAATCCCTATTGTTAATAAAACAATACCTAAAAATAATATGAATTGACTTTCTTTTTGTTTTCCAGTTAATCGAGCCAATAATTTCATGAGAATAAGCAAGCATATAACCAAGATCATTGAGCCAAATAATCGATAGAAAATATGCATAAATATATTTAGTATCCCAAGATTGTGTGCATTAGAAATTGGTAGTAAAAAACTAAATATAACGAGTGCAAATAAATTATTTAGACTAGTTAAAATGAGTGTTCTTCGTGTTACAGGCCCCACCGAAGCTAGGTCATAAGCGACTGTCATAACAACAGCAGGAGAAGTTGCTATAGCAATTGTTCCACCAAGCGCTGCTTGTAACCATGATAGCCCAAAAAAATGAAGGACCAGAAAAACTAATACAAAGGTTAATCCAGATTCGGTAATGGAGGTTGGGAGCAAAGCGCGATCATATCGAAGCCAAGAAAAATCTAAATGACGACCAAGTTCAAATAAAATAATTCCTAAAGAGATATCAATAAATATTTTAGAGTTTACTAGTAAGGAATGTGTAACAATGTTGAGTCCATCTGGACCGATGAGAAATCCAATAGCGATATAACCAAAAATTTTTGGTAGGAAGCGCGTGTATTTTACAAGTTCGCCAGCGATGAAGCCAAGTAATAGAATAAAGGCAAAAGAGATTAAAGGCGTTGTGTGTAGCGGAAAACTGGGGAGAAATTGGGTCATTTTTGAGCCTTTGATTTTCATTATATTTAGAAGTAACAACGAATAACATAAAAATTGAAGAAGATCTAATTTTATGGCCATTTTTATGTGAAATTATTATGACTACATTTCTAAATTCTAGTCGCTACATTTTGTTATAAGAGATCTTATAAAATCAATATATCTATGACATAATTCGCTCCTTTTTGAATTCGGAGAAACAATCATGTGCGGAATAGTTGGAGCGGTGACGCATAGAAATGCGGCAGTTATCTTATTGGAAGGATTAAGACGGCTCGAATATCGTGGATATGATTCTGCAGGTATTGCGGTACTCGATGATAAAGATAATATTCAACGTCAACGAACGGAAGGTAAAGTTAAAGATTTAGCTGAAATCCTCGCTCATTCTCCCATGGTAGGAAAAATTGGTATTGCTCACACTCGTTGGGCAACGCACGGTATTCCCGTGGAGCATAATGCACATCCTCACATTTCTAATGGTCAGATAGTATTAGTGCACAATGGAATTATTGAAAATCATGAACCACTTCGACAAGAACTGATTGGATTGGGATATAAATTTTCTTCTGAAACAGATTCAGAAACAGTTGCACACTTAATTCATCACCAATTAAAACAAGAATCTAACCTCACCAAAGCGGTTGCCGAAGTAGCTAAAAGATTAGAGGGTGCTTATGCACTAGGTGTTATGGATCAATCATACCCTGATCGATTAGTCGCTGTTCGTCAAGGATGTCCTTTAGTCGTTGGTCTTGGTAAAAATGAAAACTTTTTTGCATCAGATGCAAATGCACTACTCCATGTCGTTAATCATTTTATGTATTTAGAAGAAGGTGATATTGCCGAAGTTTCTCGTGAACAAGTTAACGTATTCGATATTAATCATAAACCTATCAAACGAGAGATACACGTTTCAGATCTCAAACAAGAGCAATCTGAAAAAGGAAATTATCGGCATTATATGCAAAAAGAAATTTTCGAACAACCAGCGATGATAGAAGCAACTTTGGAAGGTAGATTAGGAAAGCAAAAAGTTTTGGAACCTATCTTTGGTGAAAAATCAGCAAAGATTTTTGATAAAGTACAACGCGTACAGATTGTTGCCTGTGGTACAAGTTATCATGCAGGAATGGTTGCGCGTTATTGGTTCGAAGAGTTAGCAGGGATCCCATGCCAAGTTGAAGTTGCCAGTGAATTTCGATATCGAAAAATGGTGGTTGAGCCCAATACTTTATTTGTTTGTATTTCACAATCAGGCGAAACACTGGATACTTTAGCGGCATTACGCTTAGCAAAAACATCTCATTATTTAGCAACACTGGCTATTTGTAACGTGCCGCAGAGTACTTTAGTGCGAGAATCAGATTTGGTTTTTATGACGCGTGCAGGTATTGAAATTGGTGTTGCTTCTACGAAAGCTTTTACAACGCAGTTGACGGCTTTATTACTATTAACCATTACGCTTGGTAAACGAAATCATTTATCAAAAGAGTTGGAAGATCAATTGGTCCAAGAATTAAAACAGTTGCCAGCGCATATGCAGCAAGTGTTGAATTTAGATGGCACTATTAAAAAGTTAGCAGAGTTTTTTGCAGATAAAAGTCATGCTTTATTCTTAGGTCGAGGGTCACAATATCCTGTCGCTTTAGAAGGCGCGCTTAAACTAAAAGAAATTTCTTATATCCATGCAGAAGCTTATCCTGCGGGTGAATTAAAACATGGTCCGCTTGCATTAGTTGATAAAGACATGCCAGTGGTTGCTATTGCACCGAATGATGAATTACTAGAAAAATTAAAATCAAATTTACAAGAAGTCAGTGCAAGAGGTGGAAAATTATTTGTGTTTGCTGATCACTCTGCGCAAATGAAAAATGGTCTCGATATACTAATTACAGAAATGCCTACTGTAAATCGCATCATTGCTCCAATTATTTATACTGTCCCACTACAATTGTTGGCTTATCATGTCGCTGTTTTAAAAGGAACTGATGTTGATCAACCCCGTAATTTAGCTAAATCTGTGACGGTGGAGTAAATGACGATATCTTTGATTGCAGCGATGAGTCGAAACCATGTGATTGGATTTCAGAATCATATGCCGTGGCATTTACCCGCTGATCTTAAACATTTTCAATCTTTGACACTTAACAAACCGATTATTATGGGAAGAAAAACCTTTGAATCTATCGGTAAACCATTACCTAATCGGATCAATATTGTAGTGACACGAGATCATCAATTTAAATCAGAAGGTGTGAGTGTTGTTCATAGCTTAGAAGAGGCGATAGAATTAGGCAGCACTTATCATGAAGAAATTATGATTATTGGCGGCGCAGAATTATATCGTCAAACATTATCAAATGCAGATCGTCTTTATATAACACGTATTGATGCGGATTTTGAAGGAGATGCTTTTTTTCCAGAATGGGATAAAAAAAAGTGGACGTTGATAGAAGAACGCGTTCATCAACCTGATGAAAAAAATCTATATTGTTATTCTTTTTTAATGTTTGAAAGGATTTCTAATTAGCTGCTCCCACCCTAACCCTCCTCCTTCGTCCGGGGAAGGGAACATTCATTACCTCCTCTGGTACTCTCGGGGAAGGTTAGGGTGGATGTGTTTTCTTTAAAAAGTTCAAGGAATAGAAAATGAAAAAAAACTTTCGATGGACCATCATTGGATTAATTTTCACAGCAACCATTATTAATTATCTCGATCGTTCCGCATTATCATATGCGATAACGCCCATCAAAAATTTATTTCATCTGAGTGATGCGAGTTTTGGTTTCATCGCATCAGGTTTTGGTATTGGTTATTTAGTGATGACTATCGGTGGTGGCATATTGGTGGATCGTTTCGGAGCCGGTAGAGTATGGACATTCGCTGCCATACTGTGGTCAGTTGTTAGTATTTTTATGGGATTAGCGGCGGGATTTACAACTTTGATGTTACTTCGAATTTTGTTGGGAGTCGCAGAAGGTCCTGCTTTCCCTGCACTATCAAGAGCAATAGCAGATTGGTTACCGAGCCACGAACGAGCGACAGCATTTGGAATAGGTCTTTGTGCAGTTCCACTGGCTTCAGTGATTGGCGCACCACTCATTTCTTCTTTAATTTTGACGCTGGGTTGGCGTTGGATGTTCGTTGTATTAGGCATATTAGGAATTATTTGGACGGTCATTTGGGTAACTTTATTTCGCGATAGACCGAAAGATAGTCCACATGTTTCAGCAGAAGAACTCAAAATTATTTCAGAATCAGGTACAGTGCCTGAAACACAACATCGTTTTACCACACGCGCAGAATGGCGTTTTATTTTATTGGATCGATCATTACTCGCTAATAATTTTGCTTTCTTTTCATTTGGCTATTTACTGTTTTTTGCGCTCTCTTGGTTACCAGGTTATTTTGAACAAACATTTGGTGTGCATTTAAATCAACTCGCTGTGTTTTTAATTGCGCCTTGGTTATTAGCCACGATTTTGATTTTAGTGGGAGGACGTTTCTCTGATTACATGTGGCAAAAAACAAAAAATATTCGCAAAGCACGCTCACATATTATTTGGATTTGCCAAATTATTTCAGCAATTTGTTTTATTCCAGTGATTCTGACGAATTCACTGACTATCGCATTAGTATTTATTACATTAGGCATCGCTATTGGGCTTATGCCTAATGCCGCTTTTTATGCAATTAATACAGATTTGGCTCGCGAACGTGCTGGAACTGCATTAGGTGTGATGGATGCAGCATTTGCATTAGGAGGTATATTAGCGCCCTCGCTTACGGGGCTCATTTCTCACGTGACAGGAAGTTTTAATTCAGCTTTTATTCTCATGATTGTACTAACCATACTTTCAGCACTAGGAATTATTTTTTTTCAAAAACCAGAGACTCATGATTAATTAAAAAGGAGATGTCATGCGAAAAAGCAAGGTACTGATCTTTATATTAAGTCTCTTAGCTATTGTCTGTAGTTCATATGCAGATAGTAAAATCACTCAAAGAATTTCTCAGTTTTCAAATGATAAAGTCAATGTTTGGAAAACTGTGATTTATCACACGCCAGAAAAAAAGTTAAAAATGCACAGACACGAGTATGACAGAGTCGTAATCGCTTTAACGAATGGCACTTTAAAAATCACGAACGATAAAGGAAAAGTACATTACTTCAAATTAGTGAAAGATGAAGCTTATTACCTTACTAAAGATGCTCCGGGCGAAATGCATAGTGATGAAAATATCGGTCGTCATCCTATCAAACTCATGGTTATCGAGTTAAAGAGTTAGTTTTTACTCCATGTGTTTATGACTTTTACCATATGGAAAAGTTTTTTTGGTTTATCAAAAATTCTTTTGGAGATTAAATATGAAATCATTTTTTATTTTTCTAACGTTGATTTTTCCTTTCGCTTCTTTTGCAGAGGATACGATGCAAAAAAATGCGAATGAAATTTCGAAACACTATGCAGCATTGCCCAATCTTTATCAGCTCGATACTGTGAGTAAAGAAACAATATCCGATAAAATTACTCGACAATACGTCATGGGTTCGCAATCGATGTTAGTGAAATGGACATTAAAAAAAGGAGCAGTCGTACCATTGCATTTTCATCCAAATGAACAAGTTACCTGGATTACTAAAGGTTCCGTCCAGGTTTTATCACAAGGGAAAAAGTTTATTGTCAAAGCGGGTGGCGTATTAATTATTCCGCCCAATGTACCTCATGAATTTCTTGCTCTTGAGGATACTATTGATATTGATTTTTTTACCCCAGCTCGTGAAGATTGGTTGAATAATACGGCTACTTACATTCAAAGTGATCAGAAAAAGCCAGCTTAAAGTGCCACAAAGCAGTTGACAGGCATGGCTAAAGTATATACAGTTCGGTTTCTCGTGTATTTCTAGCGAATATACGGCTCTTGAGGTTCTTGTTTTTAACTCAGCTATAAAATGTAGGCGCTAAAAATGAAAAATGTAATTTCTGGTGTTTTGTTAAGTATCGCAATTTTCTTTGTTTCAATTCCATCCATGGCTAGCTCAGATAACAGAGCTACTCTATCGGTTACTAACCTCTGGACAGCCAAAATTAAAGTATCTGAAGGTATTTTTCTTACAATGGAGCAAGAAGTTTTACCTGGTCGTGCTTTTAGCAGACCCATGGTTTTCACAAACTCGATTACTTATCCCCACGTGAAGTATGAAAAAGACGGAGCATGGGTATCTGTGTTGGGTTGCCCATCATTGTCTTACCCAGAGGGTATTAGCGTTGTCATGGTTGTTGAACCTATGGCATCTAATCCAGCTATTCCCGTCTGCCGACAGTCAACTCATTAAGACTGGATAGTGCCGGGTTTTAAATAACCCGCTTATGGAACTTATCAGATAAAACGGCGCTCTTCGAAGTGCCGTTTTAGTTTGTGCATGCAAAACGCAATTCGCGATACTCTTAAATTAACTTAGGCTATTAAAATCTCAGAAGATCAATGAGTGTTGACGAATAAAATAAGCAACAGCTGGATCGAGAACGCAGTAATAACCATTTTTGTTAAGATAAATCATATCTAGCTTTTGTAGATCAACTAAACATTTTTTTATCCCTGATGGATTTAGGCCAACCTTTATTGAGAAAGCCTGCCCTTGCGGTTCATTCGTTGGCTCATAGGCTAATCCTGTAATAACCTTTCGTCGATTTAAGGTTAAATTACTGAGATCATTGGCAATCCAAATACTCTGTTGACTGACATAATCATGCCAAGTATTTCTAACATCACTTATAGTAGTGATATCATCGTGGCGCCATAAACGACGACATAAAGCATTAACATAATAAGGATGATTTTCAGTTAGATGAATGATTTCATTAATTGCGTCGTTGTTTAATAATTTTTTCCATTTGGCTTTTGCCATTTTATTCAAAAAATCGTGATAGCAGGATGATTCGATGCGATCAACAGTCATTAAATCACAGAGATGATAGAGCGGTCTAGATTTGTCACTGAACATTTCGTTAAGTAGATGTCGCTTGCTACCGCAAAAAATGTAGCTAACATGCTGACTGCGTTCAACAGCGTGTCTGATAGCAGCTTCAACGGCATGATTTTCTTTTAATTCACCTATTTGTTGAAACTCGTCAAAAACAACGACGCAGGATTTTTTGGTTTTATCAGCGAAATGGTCCAATGCTAATAATAATTCTGAAATGCTTTTTTCAGTTGTTTGTTTAGTACTAATTTCTAATTTTTGCCCTAGTAAATTGAAAGTTAGTTTTGGATTAAGCGCAATAATAGAATCAATTAATCTGGTAGCAGCAGATCTTGTTTTTGGTAATAGTGTGCTAATTATCTTTGAGATCCCTTCAGTAATGGTTTTGCTTACTTCGGCCTGTGTTAATGCAAAGAAAAAGTCAATGTGGGTACCCGAACAATCATTTTCTTTTAATACTTGGGTAATAAGGCTCGTTTTGCCATATCTTCTTGGAGCAACCAAAACGATATGTTCATGCATTTCTATGCTATTTTTTAAAGCGACTCTTTCTTTTTCCCTATTACAAAAAGAGCTGTCTGTAGCAATGCCTTGTGGAAAGTATCTTTGCATATCCCACCCCCAGTATCATACCAACTATGTGATACCGATAGTGTCATACAATTAGTGTTATAGTCAACCCTCTTAAAAGTAGTGCGATCTCAAGAAGTATTGTCACGGTTTTTTTAAACGGAAATTGGTTTTGCAAGCCACTTAGTTGTCTTTAATTTTTTCAAAATTTACCTCTATTTTCTATTATTAGAGGAGAGCTTGCGCCGCACCAAAATGAGTTTTCTTAATTTGGTGCGGCGGATTGTGAGCAAAATTCGGCGCGCCAAAATGCGTTTTCTCGATTTGGTGCGGCGTATTTCGGGCAGAGTTTAACGCACCAAAAAGAGTTTTGGACCAAGTAAGGAAAAGTTATTGCACAAGTATTTCGTCTGGTTTTTCTCCATCGTTTTATTGTAATTATTTTGAGACACGATAAAATGCACGCGGTATTTTGCCTCGGTTGGATGGAGACAGTTAGTGAGAATAATTAAAAAAACCACTCTATATATAGTATCTGCGGTTTTGCTTTTGGGATTGGGTTTAACAAGCTTTGCATTTCACCCAGCACTTGAAGAAACACAAGAAATAGAAAGAGAATTAAATAAAGTATTTCCAACATGGCCGAAGGTAAATTACGGCACAGGATCTGATGCAAAATTAATCAAGCGTGGTGAATATTTAGCTAAAGCAGGAGATTGCCTAGCTTGTCACACTAATCTAGAGAAAAACGGAGCTCCTTTTGCGGGCGGTTTACCATTAGCAACACCTTTCGGTACCTTCTATTCACCTAACATTACGCCTGATAAAGAAACCGGTATTGGCAATTGGACCGAAAAAGACTTCATTCGTGCAATGCACGATGGCCGCAGACCCGATGGATCAAATTATTTCCCTGTATTTCCATACCTTTATTTCAATAAGATCAGCGAAGATGATTTGCGCGCAATTTGGGCGTACATGAAAGCAATCCCGCCAGTGAAACAAGCGACACCTAAGAATGGTGTGCCATTTCCTTTTAATGTGAGATTTGCACAATGGGGTTGGAAGCTTTTATTTTTCTATCCTTATTCTGGCACTTATGAATACGATGAAGATCAATCAGCCGCGTGGAATAAAGGTGCTTACCTAGTTCAAGGTTTGGGACACTGTGCTATGTGTCATACGCCTCTTAACCCATTAGGTGCGCCAAAACGAGAATATGAATTAGCCGGTGGATTTATAGAAGGATATTGGGCGCCGAATATTAATCATTATGGATTAAAAACAGTAACTATCGCACAAGTCGCGCAAGTTTTTGCGACAGATAAATTACTCAATCGTGCAGGTCGAGTGTCTGGACCTATGTCTGAAGTGAATCATGCGAGCTTGCAGCACTTAACTGCGGAAGATCAAGTAGCAATCGCTACTTATCTCAAGACAGTGCAAAGTAAACACCAATTCCATATACCCCCTGCTGCAAAAAAACAAGCGACTCTATCTCGAGGAAGACAAGTTTATGAATCCGTTTGTTATATTTGCCATCAAAATGGTAAAGAAGGAGCGCCTGTTATTGGCGATACCGCGAATTGGAAAATGCGATTAACGCAAACAGATGAAGGATTGCATGCGTTATATCGTCATACTATTAACGGATATAACCTCATGCCAGTGAGAGGTGCTTGTGTCAATTGTTCTAATGAAGATATTGAAGCAGCAGTTGATTTTCTATTATCGAGAGCTTTAACGCCGCAACAATTGAAACAAGAAGAAGCACGTGAAGAAGCAACGAAGCCGACGCTTGAGGATGGAAAACAAGTTTATAAAGAAAGCTGTGCAGTTTGTCATGATGCTGGAAAATTAGGCGCGCCAAAAATTGGTGATAAAGAACAATGGCAACCACTCTTAAAACAAAATTTTGAAGATTTGATTCAAAGTACACTGCAAGGAAAAGGTGACATGCCTAAGAAAGGCGGATGTGATCTTTGTACTCGCGAAGAAGTGATCGCAGCAGTGAAATATTTGGCTCAAGAAAGTTCAGATAACGCTGATTATAAATTATGGTAATCAAATTTACGTAGGATTCGGCATGCATAAGATTTTGAAAACTCTGTTCACACTGATTTTATTTTTCTTCAGTCCACTCGTTCTTGCTGAAATGGCTTTGAATATGCCACGAGGCGTTACACCTATCAGTAAAGATATTTATGATTTGCATATGGTGATCTTTTGGATTTGTGTGGCAATTGGTGTTGGCGTATTCAGTGTGATGATTTACAGTTTAATGTACCACCGAAAATCGAAAGGTGCTGTCCCAGCTGCTTTCCATGAACATATGAGCTTAGAAATATTATGGGCCGTGATTCCTTTTGTGATTTTAGTCGTGATGGCAATTCCTGCGACAAAAGTATTAATCGATATGCACGATACAGATGATGCTGCTGTGACAATTAAAATTGTTGGACATCAGTGGAAATGGGAATATCAATATCTTGATCAAGGCGTGCAGTTCTACAGTAATTTATCAACGCCATTCGATCAAATTCATAATAACGTTAAAAAAGATCCGCACTATCTGCTGCAAGTAGATAATCCAGTCGTTGTGCCAGTACATAAAAAAGTTCGCTTTTTAGTGACATCAGCAGATGTTGTTCACTCTTGGTGGGTTCCTGAATTAGGCATCAAGCGCGATGCCATTCCTGGTTTTATTCATGAAGCATGGGCACGAGTTCAAAAGCCAGGTACTTATCGTGGACAGTGTGCAGAGTTGTGTGGTGTGAATCACGGCTTCATGCCTATTGTTGTTCAAGCAGTTTCTGATGATGAATTCAATCAATGGGTCGCTGCCCAAATGAAGCAAGCGAAGCAGGCAGCAGAAGCAAGTCAAAAACCATTAACACGTGAAGAGTTAATGACGATGGGTAAAAAGGTTTATGAAAATAATTGTGCTGCTTGTCATAAAGTAGATGGCCAAGGGATGCCACCAGTATTTCCTCCAATGAGAGGAAGTTCGGTTGCTGTAGGTCACCCTGTTTCTCGACATATTTCATTAGTACTGCACGGTGTTCCTAATACAGCGATGCAAGCATTTGCGAGTCAGTTAAGTGATCTCGAGTTAGCGGCAGTTATTACTTACGAACGTAATGCATGGGGAAATAATACGGGTGAACTGGTTCAACCTAAAGACGTACAAGATTTGCGAGCAGTGAAAAAGTTAACGAGGAAAACAAATGAGCGACGTAATTCATCAAACAGCTGATTCAGAACATCATCACGGTGATCACAAAAAAGGAATTTTAGGTTGGATCACTCGATGGTTATTTACAACCAATCACAAAGATATTGGGACACTCTATTTAATATTAAGTTTAGTGATGTTTTTCGTTGCGGGCGCAATGGCATTATTAATTCGCGCAGAATTATTTGAACCTGGATTACAATTTCTAAAGCCCAATATCTTTAATCAAATGACAACACTTCATGGTTTGATCATGGTTTTTGGTGTCGTGATGCCAGCATTCGTAGGATTAGCGAATTGGCAAATTCCGATGATGATCGGTGCCCCCGATATGGCTTTACCCCGTTTAAATAATTTAAGTTTTTGGATTTTACCGTTTGCGTTTACGATTTTATCTAGCACGCTTTTTATGGATGGTGGTGGCCCTGATTTTGGCTGGACTTTCTATGCCCCACTCTCTACTAAGTATGGTCCTCCAAGCACAGATTATATGATTTTCGCTATCCACTTAATGGGTATCTCATCTATTTTAGGATCCATCAATATCATCGCGACTATATTAAACTTGCGAGCGCCTGGCATGAAGATGATGAAAATGCCTATCTTCGTGTGGAGTTGGTTGATCACGGCGTTTTTATTATTAGCTATTATGCCTGTGCTTGCAGGTACAGTGACAATGATGCTCACTGACCGAAATTTCGGTACAAGCTTTTTTGATGCAGCAGGGGGTGGAGATCCTTTGTTATTCCAACATGTATTTTGGTTTTTCGGTCACCCAGAAGTATATGTATTGATTCTTCCAGCGTTTGGTGTGATTTCAGAAATTATTCCAACCTTTAGTCGTAAGAAATTGTTTGGTTATGATTTCATGGTTTACGCGATTGCTTGTATCGCTATTCTTTCATTTATTGTTTGGGCGCATCACATGTTTACGACGGGGATTCCGTTAGGTGCAGAGTTATTTTTTATGTACACCACTATGTTGATTGCTGTTCCAACAGGGGTAAAAGTCTTTAACTGGGTCAGTACGATGTTCAAGGGATCATTAACTTTTGAAACGCCCATGTTGTTTGCGATTGCATTTGTGTTTCTTTTCACGATAGGTGGATTTTCCGGATTGATGTTGGCGATTGTTCCTGCGGATTTTCAATACCAAGATACTTATTTCGTAGTTGCACATTTCCATTATGTATTAGTTTCAGGTGCTATCTTTTCTCTTATGGCAGCTGTTTATTATTGGTTACCAAAATGGTGCGGCAAGATGTACAACGAAAGATTAGGGAAATGGCATTTTTGGTTGACTGTCATTTCAATGAATCTCACTTTCTTCCCGATGCATTTCTTAGGATTAGCAGGCATGCCACGTCGTATTCCAGATTATGCTTTGCAATTCACGGATTTCAATGCGATAGCAACAGTCGGTGCATTTATATTTGGCGTGTCCCAATTGTTGTTTGTTTACAATATCATACATACGATTTGGAAAGGGAAACAGACGACTGCTCAAGTTTGGGAAGGTGCGCATGGATTAGAGTGGACATTGAGTTCACCACCACCGCATCATAGCTTTACAACACCACCCGTCATTGAGTAAGTGCACGTTATGCAAAATGGAAATCAAAATAACTTAAAGCAAAAGAAAAATGTTCGATTGATTATTAAGTTATTTTTGATTGCTGTTGTGATGTTTGGATTTGGTTTTGCTTTAGTGCCGATTTATAACGTCATGTGTAAAGCGTTAAATATTAATGGGAAAATAAGCGGCGCC
The DNA here is from genome assembly GCA_018241565.1 of Pseudomonadota bacterium. GTDB lineage: Bacteria > Pseudomonadota > Gammaproteobacteria > JAFEDO01 > JAFEDO01 > JAFEDO01. The sequence goes on along the minus strand of JAFEDO010000200.1, from coordinate 1,459 downwards.
ACAAGTTATGATGCATCTCATCAATCTATTGATAAGACGCGAGAAATCACGGTGGAATTTGTTGCGACCAACAATGCCAATTTACCATGGACATTTCATCCTTTAAAAAACAAGATTCACATTCACCCAGGTGAAATGACACGAGTAGCGTTTTATGCGAAAAACAATGCAGATCAAGTGATGAAGGTTCAAGCGATTCCTAGTATAACGCCAGGACTTGCTGCAAAATATTTAAAAAAGACAGAATGTTTTTGTTTCACACAACAAACATTAAAACCGAATGAATCGATGGATATGCCAATTTTATTTCATATTGATCCAGACTTACCAAAGTCGATCAATACGATTACGTTATCATATACATTGTTTGATGTTTCGAATTTACATCATTTACCTGAGAGGATCCCTGGAAAGATACAATGAAGAAGTGAGTGTCTTGTTATCCTGAGTATGCGCTTGTCATCCTGAGCGTCAGCGAAGGATCTCAGTGCAACCTTGAGATCCTTCGCTGACGCTCAGGATGACAAGCGTATACTCAGTAGGATGATGTATTAATAAAGATTTTAGGAGAACAAAAATGTCAGATCACCATGCAGGTTATTATGTACCGAATCCCAGTCACTGGCCGTTAGTGGCATGCATTGCATTATTCTGTATGGCGGTAGGTGCTGCACATTGGTTACATCACGTATGGTATGGTGAATATCTTTTCTTCACCGGATTTTTAATTTTAGTGGGTATGATGTTTGGTTGGTTTGGAACAGTCATTCATGAAAACCAAGCAGGATATTATGATGATCAAGTTGATCGCTCATTTCGATGGGGAATGATTTGGTTTATTTTTTCAGAGGTTTGTTTTTTTTCTGTATTCTTTGGCGCGTTATTTTATGCACGATGGTGGGTTGTTCCAGAATTAGGTGGAGATATGTACCCATTAACGAATTATTTAGTGTGGCCAAATTTTCATGCGGCTTGGCCCTTACTCAAGAATCCTAACAACCAATTATTTACAGCACCTTTAGAATCTATGGGTGCATGGGGATTACCAGCTCTCAACACACTCATTTTATTAACCAGCGGTGTTACCATCACATGGGCACATTGGGCGCTAAAATTAAAGAAACGTAAACAATTGATCGTCGGCATGATATTGACAGTACTTTTAGGTATTAGCTTCTTGATCGCACAAGGATATGAATACCATCACGCTTATACAGAGTTAGGTCTTACTTTAAGTTCTGGTATTTATGGAACGACTTTCTTCATGCTCACAGGTTTTCACGGAGCTCACGTAACAATCGGAACCATCATGTTGATTGTTATTTTAGGCAGAATTCTCTGTGGACACTTCACCCCTGAAAACCATTTCGCCTTCGAAGGTGTGGCTTGGTACTGGCACTTCGTTGACGTTGTTTGGTTGTTCTTATTTGTGTTTGTTTACTGGCTATGATCATGAAGT
>JAFEDO010000001.1 GCA_018241565.1 Pseudomonadota bacterium | reverse complement strand
TAGTGTGGAATTTGAATCGCCAACCAGCATAAGTGACCTGATTTTCCAAGATTTTCCAAAAATTAATTCTAATGAGATTGAGAGAATTTTCAGCGCGGATGATAGTGGACGCAGGCTACGCAATTTTTCAGAAGAATTTTGTAAAAGAATGAAGCAAGTTGTTCACAAAAGGAAAATATTTCCTAGTAATCGTCAATTAGAATTGCTTGTAGCTTTATCAGAGTTATTAGAAGCAGATACAACTTGTGTAGCAGTATGTTTTTCAGATGTTTTTATAATTACATCTAACTTTTCGTCTAGTAAAACATCGACAGATATTCTTCGTCAATATTTAGATAAAATAACAAACAAAGTTTTTTCTCATCTTCGTATGTTGGTAGAAATAAAAAAAAGAGACTTAAAGAATGCCATTGAAATTTTAAGCAATATTCTTAATGAACATTTAAAATCCATGGGGTGTAAAAAAGTCATTAAGGATATTATTAGTAAAAATATTTTTAGGCTGGTACAGTATGTTTATCAGGAGTATCTTGCTATTCAACAATATATTGTTATTGGAGAAGATGGTGAATTAGTAAAAGATCGTTTTATTGAACATTTTCGGCAAAGCTTTCCTGAAATTATAAGTAGCAATATAAAAGTAGAAAATATCACCATTGTTTTTGATGAAGTTTGTCGAATGTGCAGAGCGCTTTTAATCCTAGAAGAAAGCGTATTGACTCAAGAAAATGATAAGCAGATGCCTACGAGTATGTTGCAAGCACTTCAGAGTGAAGTAGCATATAGGATATTACCAAACACGAACTTAGCACACGCTGAAATGGCTATTATTGAAGAGCTATTGCTCATTCCTTCAGTCCCAACCTCTAATTATTCTATTGGTATCTCTAAAATATGTTGCCCACATTGTACTTTGTTAATTAGCGCTCTTCATTCATTATCTATTTTTTCTAGTGGTTCATATTTTTATACAAAAGGCTCTCATTGTGCGCACAATGAGTGGAAAATGCCGGAATTTATGTTTAAAGACACAAAGATTTTCTCGGCTTTTCTTGGTGGAGGCGGATCATTGTTACATAAGGTTTTTGTAGAGTTAACTCCTGCTGAAAAATTTTTAGCATTTCGTATTATTCAATCTATCTATGCGATTTCAGAGAAAATAGAAAATCTTAAGAAAATATTGTGCCGTGAAACACCTCTTCACTTGAGATCCCCATATCCGATTGACGATTTTGATGCTAAATTTCTTTCGAGAAAATCTGGTTTTTCTTTGCGAGGGTGGATTTTTAAATATTTTGAAGGCATAGATAATTGTTTCTTTTTGGCCGTTTCCGATCAGCTAAAAAAAATCAAACATAAGTTTGTAAAACAAGCTTCCAGTGGAGCCCCGTTACATCATCGCTTGAGATTGTTTGTACAAGGTGCGGAATTTAAAGATGGAGAGCAGGCAGATATTACTAAACTGATAAGAGAATTTAATTTGGTAATTGCAATTGTTGATTTAAGGCAGCCTGAACTAAAGTTTTTTTATCATGTTATTAATGTTCAGGGCAAACCAGAAGTCATGGAGAAAATTGAATGCCTAGCTGAAAAAAAAGTTATCAAAATTGCTTATACAGGTAGTTGTTACCTGTCAGTAAAAGCTGATCCTCTGAACTTGTTAAGTGTTGTGAAAGCTTATTCCATAACAGGAAATTGTGTTAAGCATGGACTTTTCGCAGAAAAATTACCTAGAGATTTGCGAACCATTAATGAGGAATTAGTAAGAATCGATTCTGAAAGTGAAGCAACTAAAAATGCGATGTTGAGTATCATTGAAATTTCTGAACGCATGGGTAGTCGACATCCAATTTCTATAGAAGCTAAGAAATACTATCAGCAGTATGTTTACGAAGAAGGTAAGCAGAGGCAGCAATTTAGATCATGAATTTTCATTATGCTAAATAAGCCAATCTGTTACACTCGCTATCTGATTAGAACGGTGATTTTTGGGATGGTCAATGAACCTATCAGCGCCATTTATTAAGCGGCCTATTGGAACAACACTGTTAGCCATTGGTTTAGCGATTGCAGGTGCTATTGCTTTTAAGTTGTTACCCGTCGCCCCGCTCCCACAAGTTGAATTTCCAACGATAATGGTACAAGCCGCTTTGCCTGGGGCGAATCCGGAAACCATGGCAACTTCTGTTGCAACACCGTTAGAGCGTCAGTTGGGTTGGATTGCGGGTGTGACAGAGATGACTTCTTCGAGTAGTTTGGGTACGACTCGCATCGTGATACAGTTTGATTTATCGCGCAATATTGATGGCGCTGCGCGTGATGTGCAAGCCGCGATAAATGCAGCACGTAATAATCTACCCACTAATTTGCCAAACAATCCAACGTACCGAAAAGTGAATCCAGCAGATGCACCCATTATGGTGATTGCATTGACTTCAAATATTTATTCCACTGGTCAAATGTATGATGTGGGATCTTCTTTCTTAGCGCAGAAATTATCGCAAGTAAATGGGATAGGACAAGTCAATGTCGGTGGCAGTTCATTACCTGCAGTACGTATTGAATTAAATCCCAGTGCATTGAATAAATATGGCATTGGCTTTTCTGATGTAAATAGCGCTATTTCTTCTGCGAATGTCAATCGCCCAAAAGGTCAAATTAATCATGGCGTAACAACGTCGGAAATAGTAACGAATGATCAAATTTTTAAAGCATATCAGTATCGTCCTTTGATCATTGCGTATAGAAATGGAAATCCTGTCAAAGTATCTGATGTGGCAGAAGTAAATGATTCCGTTGAAGATGTGCATAACGCTGGATTCTCAAATGGAAAACCAGCCGTTCTTTTAGTGTTGTTTAAACAACCGGGTGCGAATGTGATTGAAACGGTTGATCAAGTAAAAGCACTATTCCCGCAATTAAAAGCATCTATTCCAGCAGCAATCGATATGACGGTTGTGATGGATCGTACCTCAACAATTCGTTCTTCATTGAGTGATGTGGAATTAACGTTAATATTAGCGATGCTACTCGTGATAGCCGTGACATTTGTTTTTTTGGGAAATATCCGTTCTATGCTGATTCCTGGGGTTGCTGTTCCACTCTCACTGTTAGGTACTTTCGGTGTGATGCGTTTGTTAGGTTATAGTCTCGATAATTTTTCATTGATGGCATTAACCATTTCAACAGGTTTTGTCGTCGATGATGCGGTTGTTGTTTTGGAAAATATTACCCGTCATATTGAAATGGGTGTAAGACCAATGCAAGCGGCTCTTCAGGGCGCAAAAGAAGTGAGTTTTACGGTCGTTTCAATGAGCACATCGCTGATTGCAGTTTTTATTCCTTTATTATTTATGAGTGGATTGATAGGGCGACTGCTCCATGAGTTCGCAGTGACATTATCAGTTGCTGTTTTTATTTCTATGATTGTGTCCTTGACGGTAACACCGATGATGTGTGCTCAACTACTCAAAGAAAATGGCAATCATGTAGAAAATAAAAAACCAAATCGATACAAACAAATCATTCATCATCTATGGGGAAAATATCAAATCAGTTTAGATTGGGCATTACATCGTCCAAAATTAATGATGAGTATCACAGTTGGTGCAGTTGTGTTTTCAATTATATTGTTTATCTATGCGCCTAGAGGATTTTTTCCACAACAAGATACAGGGCGGCTCATGGGGAGCATTCAAGCAGATCAAAATATTTCATTTGAAGCGCTGCAAGAAAAACTCATAGGATATATCAATATTATTCGTAAAGATCTTGCTGTTGAACATGTGGTTGGTTTTATTGGTGGTTCGGGTAGCAATGCAACCACCAATTCAGGCACGATATTTGTTTCACTAAAACCACTATCAGAACGTAAATTTTCTGCAGATGATGTGGTGAATCGATTGCGCGATAAACTCAAAAGAATAACGGGGGCGACTCTCTACTTGCAAGCCGCACAGGATTTAGTGATAGGAGGGCGACAAGCGGCCGCACAATTTCAATATACTTTATCGGCAAATAATCTCGAAGATTTGAATGCATGGGCTCCGCGGATTATGAAGGAATTTTTAAAATTACCAGGCATTGCTGATGTGAATAGTGATCAACTTAATCATGGATTACAAACATTTGTGAAAGTAGACAGAGACACCGCATCTCGTTTTGGGATAACGTCACGACAGATTGATAATACTTTATATAATGCTTATGGCCAGGCTCAAATATCAATAATGTATACACCGATGAATCAATATCATGTGGTAATGGAAGCAGCACCTAATTATTCATCAACGCCAGACGTGCTCGATATGCTTTATTTGCGTGCACCGTTACCTTCAACACCTTCGAGTTCAGGAACATCGATCGCTTCCACGATCCAAGAAGTGCCATTATCTGCATTCGCAAAATTTGAAAATTCTTCGACGTTATTAACAGTGAATCATTTAAATCAAGCGCCTGCAACAACGCTCTCATTTAATTTGCTCCCAGGCGCAGTTTTAGGGGATGCGGTGAATGCGGTGAGTCAATCGGTGAGTGATATGCATTTGCCAGCAACACTATATGGTTCATTTCAAGGAACGGCACAAGCTTTTCAAGCATCACTCACCACAATGCCTTATTTAATTATCATGGCATTGATCGCGGTGTATATTGTGCTGGGGATTTTGTATGAAAACTTAATCCATCCCATCACGATTTTTTCAACATTGCCTTCTGCGGGTGTCGGTGCATTGTTAGCTTTGATGTTAACGGGAACAGAACTAAATATCGTGGCATTAATTGGCATTATTCTTTTGATTGGGATCGTGAAAAAAAATGCCATCATGATGATTGATTTTGCATTAGAAGCAGAAAGAACAGAAAATAAATCGCCACGAGAAGCAATTTACGAAGCAGCATTATTACGTTTTCGTCCCATCATGATGACAACGATGGCTGCGATGTTGGGTGCTTGTCCATTAGCGTTTGGTTATGGTATTGGTGCAGAGCTTCGACGACCACTGGGGATTGCGATCATCGGAGGATTATTCGTGAGTCAAATGTTAACGTTATATACTACGCCCGTGATTTATCTGGAGCTAGAAAACTTTAGAAAGTGGTTTCTAGAACAAAAGAAAAAATTTAGGATGGGACAGAAACACATCGGATCGAATGAGGCATTAAATCCATGAAGGAAAAATTGATGAGTACGTATCAAAAGTTTTTTATTGGCATGACAATGCTTGCACTATCTGCCTGCGCCGTCGGTCCTGATTATGTAAAACCCAAAGTAACAGTCCCTGTTAAATATAAAGAAGCTCCAAAGCCTCATAAAAATTGGAAAGTGGCGCAGCCGAATGATAGTTGCAATCGAGGAGAATGGTGGAAAGTTTTTCGTGTGCCTGAGTTAAATGAATTGGAATCACAACTCAATATTTCAAATCAAACGATTGCAACAGCAGAAGCGCAATATCGTCAAGCGCGCGCTTTAGTGGATGAAGCACGTGCCGCTTATTTCCCAACGATTGCGACAGCCGTTTCTGTAACGAAACAAAGATCTTCTCAAGGATTCTTATCTTCAGGATCTAGCTCATCGAGTTCTGGATTTTCTGGTTCTGCTTCTGCAAAACCATCGACATTTTATTCAGGATTACTGAGTGCTTCTTGGGAACCTGATATTTGGGGTGCGATACGTCGTACAGTTGAAGCGAGTCATTCAGCGGCACAAGCGAGTGCTGCGCAAGTGGGCGCGGTACGTCTTGTTGCACAAGCGTCTCTCGCGCAATTTTATTTTGAATTGCGCGCATTAGATAAAGATCAAAAACTTTTAGATAATACGGTGAATGGTTATCGTAAAACATTGCAACTGACGATGAATCGTTATGCGTCGGGTGTTGATGGACAAGCGAACGTCATCCAAGCAAGAAGTCAACTTGAAACAGCAGAAGCACTCGCCATTAACAATGGTATTCTTCGTGCTCAATATGAACATGCTATCGCGGTGCTCATTGGAAAACCGCCATCTATATTTTCATTATCATTTAAACCTTTAGCAGGAGGCCCTCCATCAATTCCTGTCGAGTTACCCTCTGTGTTATTGGAACGAAGACCTGACATCGCGCAAGCAGAACGATTGATGGCACAAGCCAATGCACAAGTGGGTATTGCGATAGCGGCGTATTTTCCTGTTTTAACATTATCTGGAACGGGTAGCGCGCAAAGTAAAGTATTGAAGAAGTGGTTTGATTTGCCAGCACTTGGTTGGTCGATAGGTTCTCAAATCGCAGAAACCATTTTCGATGGGGGATTACGTGCAGCAACAACAGCAGCTGCGCGTGCTAATTACGATGCAACGGTCGCTTCTTATCGCCAAGTGGTATTAGCAGCGTTTCAAGATGTCGAAGATAATTTGGTTGCTTTACGTATTCTCACCGCAGAAGAAGCCACATTAAAAAAAGCGGCCGCTGATGCACGAGCAGCATTACAAATCGTTATCAATCAATATGAATCTGGTACCGCAGCATACTCAGACGTACTCACCGCTCAAATTGCTGCTTATGCTGCCGAAAAAAGTGCGGCTGATGTTACTGGCCTTCGAATGACTGCCGCTGTTGGATTAATTAGATCATTGGGCGGCGGATGGGATGCTGCTTCTATTGATAGAGCAGCATCTACTTCTTAAATAAATGTCTCATCCATTATTTACATTTTACATAGGGGCTATATCGTCAGTGGCACTCCATGTTGTGGTTAAAAAAAGATCATATCGTTGACGGCGGGCTAGGATAGATAAGCATATAAAAGAACTTGAAAGGGAAAATAGGAAAATATTTAGTCTATACTAGAGTAGATCGTGTATATTAAGAAGACAATTCTAGAGAGATGTTTAAGATATGAAACAACCCGCGGTTTTAACCGAAATAAAATTATTCTTAGATAGTCATGCTGGTTTTCGGTCAGAGGATCCTGCTGATGCACAATTCCTGAGGCAGTTGCGATCGTGGTACGAAGTTGCTACGAATCAAAGAAAAAATAACCAATCGATTGAAAGAAATAAACTAGAACAACTGTTTGTCTTGTTTGTGAAAAATCAGAAAAGTGTCCTTCTAGGAGCGAAATTTGTTTCAAAAATATTTTCTGAAAAAGAAATAGAAGAAATGCTAAAAAATGTAAAAGGGTTAGATAAAGAAGAGATAAAAGCATTTAAAGAAAAATTTCTCAGCAAGCACACAAACGGAAAATCACATTTTTTTTCTGATCTGCCCATAGATATGTTAAGGGAAATATATAAAAACCTATCTCCTGGAAAATTATTTTATCTAAGGCAGGTCAATAAAATAAAATATTTAGTTGCGATGCAATTGTTGTTTGAACAAAGAAGTTGGGAAGCATGTCGATATCAAATTGAAATACTAAAAGGCTGGCTTAATAAACCAGTAGAAAAGCTTGCGATTTTATCTGAAGATGAAGAAAAAAATAAAAAAGAATGGGTTGGGACTTTGCATGCAAGTTTATCATCTTCACCAGACGTCATTTATAAAATTTATTGTTTTTCAATGGTGCAAAAATTTTTGGGAGAAGAGTCATACAAAAACGGAGAACTATTGCTAACAAAAATGTTAACAGCGCACATAAGTCTATTGAAAGAAGACATTACTTTTATTATTTTCTTTGGGGAAAGGCTTTTAAGAATTTTGAAAGGCTTGATCCCTTTAATGAGGCTCCTTGAGAGAAAATTATTACTTTCCGAACTGATAATTAAATTGGATGTTGGAATAAGAAACGAGCATTTTGTAGAAGCCACACTAGATGTTTTGAGTGCGCTGGTTTCCCAATTAACAAATGCAGAAAAAAAGGTGCTTAGAGAAGAATTAACGAAGAAACTAGCTCCTAATCTCATGAATAAATTAAATAGTGATGATCCATATGCTTGTAAAGACATGGGTAAGATTTTAGAGAAATTGATCCCCATAATGACTCCAGTGGAAAGAACGCAAACAAAGTTGTTTTCGGAGCTTATTCAGAAGATGGGTGATAACCGCCGATATGTTTATGATGCCGCGCTTACACTTTTTCGAGGCGTGCTTCCTTCATTAATTTCTCATGAGAAATTAGCATTAACGATTCAACTCATAACAGTCACTACATCAGAAAATAGAAATAAAAATGCCTATGAAGGGGGGCTTGAGATCTTGGGGGAATTGATATCTTCAATGACTCCTGATGAGATACACATGTGGATTTCTAAATTAATGAAACGGGTAGATGATAAAAGTAAAAATACCCGTGAAGGAGTGCTTAGAGTCTTGGCATTATTAATTCCTCAGGCGGAAAGCACTAAGAAGAAAAATAGTGTAAAAGAATTAATTCCTAAACTTATCGCAAGATTAGACGGGGAAGACAAAGATGCTGCTCTTAATGTTTTAGAAGAGTTTGTTTCCCAATTAACGAATAAGGATGGGCGTGCATCCGTAGAAACATTAATTCTTAAGTCCATAAAAAATTTGTCTGATAGTGATGAGGAAATTCGTAAAGATGCATTTAGGGTCTTAGAGAAATTAACATGGCTATTAACTTCAAAAGAGCAGGACACAGTAACTCATCAATGTCTGCATGAATTAAGTCATCATGATTCAGAGCTTCAAGAAGAAGCGCTAAAAGTTTTAGAGAGATTGCTTTTCTTATTAAGGCCTGACAAGAGAAAAAAAATAATTGGCACATGTATGAATCATTTAGAAGAAAATAATAAAATTTCTGAAAAATCATTAATCGCTTTTTGGGAAAAATGGATCTTTTTATCAACGATAGATGAAAAAAAGGAATTTGTTTATCAAATTAAAACTAAATTAGATAACAAAGCCTCACCTATAAATGAAGAGCCCCTGATAATTCTAGAGATGTTAATTCTACAGTTGTTTGAATTGTCTGTTGCTGAGAAGAAAGCATTAATTATTCCTCTTATAGCTACATTACAAGATAATCGTACGTCTATCAGAGATAAGGCTCTAAGAAATTTAGCGTTATTAGCTTCTCATTTGACTCCTGATATTGCAGTTAAAGAGAGATTGATTGCTGAGCTTATAGCAATATTGAAGAGTGTTAATGAGCTTCGTAATTTTAATGTCACTAATGCTTGTGGTGATTCGTGGAATATTTTGGCGGCACTAGTTCCAAAATTAACTTCTGATGAAATAAACGAAGTAGGATTAACGTTCGAGTTAATCCAAAATCTGTTAGGGAGCAGCAAGTATGCGATTTATAGCGGCGCATTTAAACTCTTATTGTTATTGGCTCCTCAATGGAGTGACGATGAGAAGAAAAAATTACTTGCTCAACAAATAGAACAATTGAGTATGTCTCGGCGTGACCCTGTTGGTAATAATGTATTTGAAATTTTAAAATTATTCAGTTCTTTATTGAGCAATGATGAAAAGAAGCAACTCATTAATGAGCAAAGAGGAATGATAAGCGGTGATTCCTACAATATGCGTATAGATGCTTATAGAGGGTTAAAAATATTAGTTCCCCAAGCAATTCTTGATAAGGCAACAAAAGAAAAATTGGTTTCGGAACTGATGATCCAATTAAATGCTGGAATTGAAGAGGTGCAAAGATCATTTATCACAGAACAGAGCCGAGCAGTCTTAAATGATTCTATCAGTTCAATTCGATCGTATGTGTTGGGGATCTTGGAAGCATTAATCCCCCAGTTAACTTGGGAAGAGAAAATACAATTAATTCCAGGGCTAATGGTCCAAATGGATAAGCAAAATGAGTGGTATGTTTCTAATGGCTTACTCAGAGTTCTGGGTTTATTGCTCCCAGAATTATCTACACAAGAAGGAGCATTGGAGAATGTAAATGGACCTGAGTCAGTCTTGCTCACTTATATGGTGGAGGCTTATCAGCAGTGTTTCCCCCCAAATCCTGCCGATCTACAGGAGCTGATTCTAAAGGTCCCTCCTTTCATTTAAAAATGGCTATATAGATAACGTTTTGGCATCGAAAAGGAAAACTGGAGACTTCTACGCCGGACAGGTCGGTAAAAAAGTGACCAGATCTTCTGGTCTCTAGTGCTTCCTCTTCTGGGAGAGAGTTTGAATCAAGATAAAGGCATATTCCATTTGACAAAAACCGCCCAAATTTCATATCATCAGCGCCCTTTTGAGAATAACGGGAATGGTCCCGATAAAAATCTAGCGGAAGTAACAATATGAAACGTACATATCAACCCAGCAATTTAAAGCGAATTCGAACCCACGGATTCCGTGCCCGCATGGCAACAGTAGGCGGTCGAGCAGTTTTAAACAATCGTCGCAAAAAAGGTAGAAAGCGTTTAAGTGTTTCTGATGAAGCATAGTGCATTCCTTTCCACGAAAAAAACGGTTACTGAATAAACACGACTACGAAAAAGTTTTTTCGTCAGGTAAAAAGATTGCGACTTTTCAACTGACGGCTTTTGTTAAAAAAAATTCTCATGAGCTGCCCCGTTTAGGGGTGGTCGTTTCAAAAAGGCAAATACCACGCGCTGTCGATCGCAATAAAATAAAAAGAATGCTGAGAGAATGTTTTAGAAAGCATGACAGCATGCCTAATGTTGATATTGTTGTATTAGCATATAAAGGATTAGAAAAATTATCTAATCCGATTCTGCGAGAGAAGGTTATTGAACTGTGGAAAAAGATCGAAGAGTGGTACGAAAAATATTGCAAATCGTCTTAGGATTTTATCGATACGGTATTAATCCTATATTAGGAAGCCCTTGTCGTTTTTTCCCTTCTTGTTCCCAATATGCAGAAACAGCCATTGTGCGATTTGGTTTTTTAAAAGGCGGGTTGCTCGCGATTAAACGAATTCTTCGCTGTAACCCATGGTGTGAAGGTGGACTGGATTCAGTTCCCGATAAATAAAAGAGAACTTAATGGATACTCAAAAAATTGCTTTATATGCCGCTTTATTCTTTGTTGGTTTAATGCTTTTTACCAGTTGGAAAAAAGATTATCCCAATACCCCAGTACAAACTCCAGCACAAGTTGAAAAAGTACAAAGTACAGGAACAGATGTTAATTCAGGTAGCGAACCTGTCAGTGTGGCTGCAGTTTCACATTCAGAACAAACAACGGAGCCTTCTTCAAAACAATTAATTACTGTGAAAACAAATGTATTAAATATCGCGATCGATAGACAAGGCGGAAATATTATTGATGCAAGTTTGTTGAAGTATTTTCAAGACATGGATGGAAGTCACACGCCTTATGTACTTTTTAATACAAAATCAGCAACAAAATATGTGTCAGACAGTGGCTTAACAAACCTCAGTAAAAAAACACCTGTGTTTACATCTTCACAAGATAATTATGTTATGTCTCAAGATCAAAAAGATTTAACAGTGACTTTGCGTTGGCAAGGAAACAATGGGGTTTCTATTATTAAGAAATTTCATTTTTCAAAAGATAGTTACCTAGTTAATGTGGAATATCAAATCACGAATCATTCTAGCAATACATGGGTTGGAAATTTATATACGAAACTTAGTCGTATGAAACCTGCAGATACAGGATCATCAATATTTCAAATTAGTGCGTTTACCGGTGCATCAATTTCAGATCCTGCAGGTAAGCATTATGAAAAAATTAGTTTTGATAAAATGATTAAAAGCCCAGTTAACCGCGTTGTTAAAAGTGGTTGGGAAGCAATGCAAGAACATTACTTCTTAACGGCATGGGTTCCACCGGTGGGTGAATTAAATAATTATTACACGCATGTGAGTGAAAGTGGATTATTTACAGTCGGTGCGATTGGTCCCCAAATTGATGTAGCAGCAGGACAAGAAAAAACAGTATCTGCGAAGTTATACATTGGGCCAGAAAGTACTGACACGCTAAAAGCAATCGCGCCCGGCTTAGAGTTAACTGTAGATTATGGTTTTCTCTGGTTTATTGCATTCCCTATCTTTTGGTTAATGAAACAAATTTACAGTATTGTTGGCAATTGGGGATGGTCAATTATTTTAGTGACAGTGGTCATTAAATTATTGTTTTATCATTTGTCTTCAAAAAGTTATCGTTCAATGGCGATGATGAGAAAGTTCCAACCGAAAATTGAAGCCCTCAAACAACGCTATGGCGACGACAAACAAAAAATGAGTCAAGCACTCATGGAGTTGTATAAGAAAGAAAAAATCAATCCATTTGGTGGCTGCTTACCTATCTTAATTCAAATCCCAGTTTTCATTGCATTGTATTGGGTTCTTTTGGAGAGTGTTGAGTTACGTCACGCACCATTCATTTTATGGATAAAAGATTTGTCTGCACCGGATCCCTATTTTGTATTGCCTATCATCATGGGAATCACGATGTTTGTGCAAAACAAATTAAACCCAGCACCACCTGATCCCATTCAAGCAAAAATGATGATGTTTCTTCCCGCGGTATTTACCGTATTATTCTTGTATTTCCCATCCGGCTTAGTTTTGTATTGGGTGGTGAATAACATTATTTCTATTTTGCAACAATGGCACGTCAATCGAACAATCAATCCTGCATGATTTCAAGCGATGGTTTCCAAAAAGATACCATCGCTGCGATTGCTACTGCGCCTGGACGTTCTTCAGTCGGTATTATTCGAATCTCGGGTAAAAAAACGCGATTGATCGCAGAAAAGATTCTAGGAAAATTACCGGAGCCACGCACTGTTGAATATCTTTCTTTTCAAGGAGAAGGAAAGGCAAGCCTCGATATGGGGATTGCCTTATTTTTTCCAGAACCGAATTCGCTGACGGGAGAAGATGTTTTAGAACTACAAGGTCACGGAAGCCCTGTTGTTTTAGATATGGTTTTACGCCATGTTTTGAAATGTGGTGCTCGTATGGCAAGACCCGGTGAATTTTCAGAACGAGCTTTTCTAAATGATAAAATGGATTTAGCGCAAGCAGAAGCAGTCGCGGATTTAATCGAAAGTGGATCAGAGCAAGCCGCACGATCCGCTTTAAGATCATTACAAGGTGAATTTTCAAAACGAATAGAAATATTACTCGAGCAAATTATTCAAATCAGAATGTTTGTAGAAGCTGCTATTGATTTTCCGGAAGAGGAAATTGATTTTTTAAATGATGGGCAAATTAAAAATCAATTAAGTGAAATACTAAAGCAACTCAAAGGAATATATACCTCGGCAAACCAAGGGGTCTTATTAAAAGAAGGGATGACGGTTGTTATTGCGGGGGAACCGAATGCCGGCAAATCAACATTATTGAATCAATTATCAGGAAGAGAATCGGCAATTGTTACGTCCATTCCTGGTACAACGCGTGATGTCATGCGAGAATATATTCAAATCGATGGATTGCCATTACACATCATCGATACAGCAGGTTTGAGAGAGACAGAAGACGATATTGAAAAAGAAGGCATAAAGCGGGCATGGTGTGAAATTGAAAAAGCCGATTTAATTTTATTAGTGGTTGATGGACAAAAAAAAGAATTTCAAAAAGCCTATGAAGAGTTGCGAAAAAAAGTTCATGAAAAAGTACCTGTGACAGTTTTGAGAAACAAAATAGATTTAACGACAGAAGAACCAGCAATTATCGAAACACAAAATAAAGTCGTCATTTCTATTTCCGCAAAAACAGGCATAGGAATAGAGCTATTAAAACAACATTTAAAAACACAAATGGGCTATGTCGAAACGCCAGACGATAGCTTCATCGCGCGACGAAGACATTTAGAGGCATTAGAACAAACAGAAAAAGCTTTATTAAGAGGACAAGAGCAATTGCTCGAACGAAAAGCGGGAGAATTGCTGGCAGAAGAGTTGCGAATCGCACAACAATCACTGTCGCAAATTACCGGTGAATTTACAAATGAAGATTTATTAACAAAAATATTCTCGAGTTTTTGTATTGGGAAGTAATATGAGATCCTTCGCTGGCGCTCAGGATGACACTCCTCATATTCAGGAGAATAAGTCCTAGGTATGAACGCAGATTGTGTCATCCTGAGCGTCAGCGAAGGATCTCAAGGTAAATAGAGTGAGATCAATGAATAGAACATTCGACGTTATAGTAGTAGGGGGTGGTCATGCTGGTACAGAAGCATGTCTTGCTTCAGCGCGTCTTGGCAAAAAAACCTTATTACTGACTCATAACATAGAAACCCTCGGTCAAATGTCTTGTAACCCAGCGATTGGTGGCATAGGTAAGGGACACCTAGTCAAAGAAGTCGATGCCTTAGGGGGTGCTATGGCGATAGCAACCGATCATGCAGGGATTCAATTTAGAACTTTAAATGCAAGCAAAGGTCCTGCCGTTCGTGCGACACGTGCTCAAGCGGATCGCGTGTTATATAGACAAGCCATTCGAAATATTTTAGAGAACCAAGTTAATTTATCGATCTTTCAGCAACCTGTTGATGATTTAATTATTGAGAATAATCGATGTGTGGGTGTAATTACTCAAATGGGTTTGCGTTTCTATGCTAAAGCGATCGTGTTAACCGCAGGTACTTTTTTATCTGGAAAAATTCATGTGGGAAAAAATAATTATTCTGCAGGAAGAGCAGGAGATCCGCCTTCTATTGCATTGGCAGAAAAATTAAGAGAATTACCATTTCGTGTTGATCGACTGAAAACAGGCACGCCACCACGTATCGATGGAAAGACCATCGATTATTCTGAACTATTACCACAGTATGGCGATGAACCAATGCCTGTATTTTCATTTATGGGTAAAGTAGAACAGCATCCCCAACAATTACCCTGTTTCATTACATACACCAATGAAAAAACGCATGAAATTATTTTAGGAAGTTTATCGGATTCTCCTATGTATAGTGGTGCTATCGAAGGTGTTGGTCCACGTTATTGTCCATCAATAGAAGATAAAGTCGTACGATTCTCTGATAAAAATGCACATCAAATTTTTATAGAGCCTGAAGGATTAAATACGCATGAAATTTATCCGAATGGTATCTCAACCAGTTTGCCCTATGAGTGCCAAGAACAATTTGTGCGCTCGATCAAAGGATTTGAAAACGCACAAATTACAAGACCAGGATATGCCATTGAATATGATTTCTTTAATCCACAGGATTTAAAATATTCCTTACAAACAAAATCTATTGAAGGATTATTTTTTGCTGGGCAAATTAATGGAACAACGGGTTATGAAGAAGCGGCTGCGCAAGGCATTCTTGCCGGATTAAATGCAGCATTATCAGCAGACGAAAAAGAAGCATGGTATCCAACGCGTGACCAAGCATATATCGGTGTTTTAGTGGATGATTTAATTACGCTGGGAACGCAAGAACCCTATCGTATGTTTACCAGTCGTGCAGAATATCGATTAACACTGCGAGAAGATAATGCTGATTTACGTTTAACAGAAAAAGGATACGAATTAGGATTGGTGAGTGAAGAACGCTGGCGAACTTTTTGTGAAAAACAAGAAGCCATAGAAACAGAAAAACAACGATTAAAATCCACATGGATTCATCCTAACTCTCATAATGTAGATGTCTTAAGTAAAATTATTGGGAAAGAAGTCACGCATGAATATAATTTATTAGATTTATTGAATAGACCCGAAATTTCTTATGAACAATTAAAAGTTTTATTGCCAGAAAATTCTGGTGTTAGTTTGGAAATCTCTGAACAAATTGAAGTTCAATTAAAATATGCAGGTTATATCGAAAGACAGCAACTCGACATAGAGCGCATGCGCAATCATGAGCAAACACAATTACCAGATACATTAAATTATGAAAAGATTTCTGGGTTATCAAACGAAATTGTTCAAAAGCTTAGTCGATTGAAGCCGGTTACATTAGGACAAGCAGCTCGAATTCCAGGCGTAACCCCTGCCGCGATTTCATTACTCTTGGTATATTTAAAGAAGCATAAAAAATCTGAAGGTGCTGTGATTTGAAAAAATAAGCTGTGTCATCCTGAGCATGAGCTTGTCATCCTGAGCGTCAGCGAAGGATCTCGTGATACCGCTGAGATCCTTCGCAGAGCGAGGGATGACAAGCTCGAACGAAAAGACTTCTTAAACTGGAAATAACTCATGGAATTTAACAAAAAAGAACTCGCGAAATTACTCCAAACAGGCATCGATCAATTAAAGCTATCCATACCCTCTCTGCAACAAGAGAAACTACTCTCCTATCTAGAATCCTTAAACAAGTGGAATCAATCCTACAATCTCACGGCTGTTCGAGACCCCAAAGAGATGGTCGGCAAGCACCTCCTAGATAGTTTGGCGTTGCTCCCTTGGATAACTACTGGGGACCGTATTATTGATGTGGGTACTGGCGCGGGACTTCCGGGTATCCCCTTGGCGATATGCATGCCGGAGAAACAATTCACCTTATTAGATAGCGATGGGAAAAAGACACGATTTTTGACCCAGGTAGTCTTTCAACTCGGGTTGTCGAATATAAAAATAGAGCAAGCTAGGGTAGAAGAGTACGCCCCAGAGGTTTTATGGGATGTAATTTTGACAAGAGCCTTCAGCGATTTGCAAGAGATGTTACAAAAGACGCGCCATTTGTGTTCTAATAACGGGCTCTTTTTAGCGATGAAGGGTCAGTTACCCGAAGATGAAATTCGTGAGATGGGCGAGGAATTTAAAATTCAAAACATTATTCCACTGACGATTCCGGGATCAAATGCTGAAAGACACTTGATTATTATTGCAAGGAAAAATCAATGACAAAAATCATTGCCGTAGCAAATCAAAAAGGCGGCGTGGGAAAAACCACAACTTGTATCAATTTAGCAGCTTCGCTAGCTGAGACAAAAAAAAGAGTTTTACTGATAGATTTAGATCCGCAAGGTAATGCCACCATGGGCAGTGGCATTAATAAAAAAGAATGTGAGTATACTTGCAATGATGTTTTGCTAGAGACAAAAACGATTTCTGAAGTTAGTGTTCCTACTGTCGCAGGCTATGATCTTGTTCCAGGTAATCCGGATTTGACCGTTGCTGAAGTTTCTTTATTACAGCAGCCAGAACGTGAACAACGATTAAAAAAAGCCCTGCAGCACTGCAATAAATCTTACGATTTTATTATTATTGATTGCCCCCCTTCTCTTAATATGTTGACGCTGAATGCTTTAGTAGCGGCGCAAGCAGTATTGATTCCTATGCAATGTGAATACTATGCGTTAGAAGGATTAGCTGGGTTAATGGATACGATAGAGCAAGTACGTTCAACTTTAAATCCAGAATTGAAACTCGAAGGGTTACTCAGAACCATGTATGATAATCGTAATCGACTTTGCGGAGATGTTTCTCAGCAATTGTTAAATCACTTTGGTGATAAAGTTTATAGAACAGTTGTTCCCAGAAATGTGCGATTAGCAGAAGCGCCAAGTTTCGGAATGCCAGCGTTATTATATGATAAGACTTCTCCGGGTGCTTCGGCATATTTAATATTAGCTGGAGAGATTTTGAGAAAGCAAAGTCAACAACAAGATCAAGTGAAAGAAGTTGAGCAATTAGAAACGGTTTGATGAATTCATAAAAAAATTAAAGGTGAAATCATGTCAGGAAAAAGAAGCACATTAGGTCGTAACTTAAATGCATTACTAGGCACAGTAATTGTTTCAGAAAAACCTATTGCTGTTTCTGAAAAGACAGAAGAGAAAACAACCGAGCTCAAAACGACTCACTTACAGCCAAGTGTTTATCAACCTCGAACGACCATGGATCAATCTGCATTACAAGAATTAGCAGATTCCATTAAAGCCCAAGGTATTATTCAACCGATTGCTGTTAGAAAAATAGATGCAGATAAATATGAAATTTTAGCGGGTGAGCGACGATGGCGCGCAGCACAATTGGCTGGATTAGAACAAGTGCCCGTTATTATTCATAACGTTTCTGATCAATCTGCCATGGCGATCGCCTTAATTGAAAACGTTCAAAGAGAAGATTTAAATCCATTAGAACAATCGCAATCATTACAGAGACTCATAGAAGAATTTAATTTAACACATCAACAAGTCGCAGAAGCTGTTGGTAAATCGAGAACAACAGTAACGAATTTGTTACGTTTATCCAGTTTGCCTGTTGAAATTAAACAATTCATTCATGAGAAAAAAATGGAAATGGGTCACGCGAGAGCTCTATTATTATTAGAACCAGAAGTTCAAAAACAATTGGCAAAACTCATTATCGAAAAAAATTGGTCTGTTCGAGAAACAGAACGCCAAGTTCAAAAGTTACAAAAACCAACAACAGAAACTGTAAAAGCAAAACAAAGAATTCCCGCAGAGATTGTTCAATATCAAAATGTTTTGAATCAACAATTCTCTAATCATTTAGTCAATATTGATCATCGTCGTAGTGGTCATGGAAAAGTGGTGATCCATTATCGAAATAAACAAGAGTTATCTGAAATTATTTCGAAAGTGGAGAAATAAAACTTATCATCCTGAGTGTGAACGCTGTCATCCTGAGCGTCAGCGAAGGATCTCATGATACCGCTGAGATCCTTCGCTGACGCTCAGGATGACAAGTGTGCATCGGATGACAGTTTCAAACACTTAAGAAAGATTCTATAGAGTAACAATAGGAGTAAATCATGAGTAAGAATTTTCGTTGGATAGTACTTGCTGCTCTCAGTGTTATAGCATTTCTTATTAACATGGATTACTCGGCTGTTAATTTAGCATTGATTCCTATGGCGGCCGATCTGCATGCCAGCTTAAATACAATTCAATGGACATTAGGTGCCTACGTTCTTGCTTGGGCTGTGTTTGTTATTCCCGCTGGAGTTTTCGTAGATAAATACGGCAAAAGAAATATGTGCTTACTGGGCATAGGTATATTTGTACTCGCATCTCTTTTTGCGGGTATAGCATCTTCTGCAGGAGCATTAATTGCCTCTAGAGTACTTCAAGGTATTGGAGGAGCAATTTTCATTCCAACATTATATGCGTTGATTTACGTAAATTTCGAAGAGTATGAACGTGGTAAGGCAATGGGTATGATTAGCCTAGGTGTTGGTTTAGGGCTTGCTGCCGGTCCTTTTATTGGAGGCATACTTTTAGAATGGTTAGGTTGGCCAGGGATCTTTTTTATTAATATACCGATTGGGTTAGCGGCCCTTTCTGTTATTTATTTAAATCGCATGACGGAACAATTACAAACAGATATAAAAATTAATAAATCGAGTGTCGCTTTACTCAGTGTCGCTATCATTAGCGTTTTATATCTCTTAGGTAATTGGCATGCTTGGTCGCAACAAGTAACTTTTTCTTTAGGATTAGTATTGGTTGCTTTCATGTCGTTTTTCTCATTCATTTTTGCTCAAAGAAAATTAGCAACACCGTTAATCCCATTAAATATTTTTACGCACGCACCTTTCTTGGGATGTATTATTGGAATGTTGCTAGAGCAATTTAGTTTTTCAGCAATCCTAGTGACTACAGGGTTATATCTTCAAAAAGTACTGCAACTGCCGGTTCTGACCAGTAGTATGGTTTACTTAGCATTTACAGTTATTTTTGGAATCATTGCAGCGATGGGTGGTTCTTGGGTTGACCGAGTCGGTTTGAAAAAACCAATTATTATTGGATTGTTATTAACAGGATTAGCAGCACTGCTATTTATTTGGTTATCTTCTTCTAATGATTTGAGAGCAATATGTTCTATATTTATTGTTTTTGGTATTGGATTAGGATTAGCTTTTGCGGGATTGAATACAGCGATTTTAAAAACAGCACCACAAGGACATATCGGAATTGCTACCGGCGTGTTTCTCATGTTTGCTTTATTAGGCAATGCTTTCTCAGTAACGATCACCACAATGGTTTATGAAAAGCAAAGCCTTGTAAAATTAGTAGAATCAGTAACACCATCTGCTGAAATATCTGTCCCTCAACGATCGCAGTTGGCTACCTATGTTTCAAATGTGGGTGCAAAAGAATATGACTTAAGTGCATTCACTCAGCCCATTCAAACAACCATTCTCAATGAAACACCCAGCGCATTAAATTACGGTGTTAACAGTGCAATGTTTGTAAATTTTGTGGCTCTTATGCTGGCTACTTTAGCCTGCGGAATGTTGATGCGTAGTCAAAGAGAAGAAAAATCTGTCGCAGAAATGGCGAGCTAATTACCTGCAAAAGGCGCTTTTCCAGGACTCCCTGCCCTTCCCAAGTCTCGTTCAAAGCGGCGGAATAAACTGAAAACTTGGTTTATTCCGCTGCGTTGAGTTTCATTTTGTGAATAGTTTTATATATTCAATTTATATGTAAAATGAATATATATTTATAAGCAAAAAGTAAAGTTAGTGATTTTCCATGCACCGTTGAAATGCGATGTTAAAATTCCCACCAGCATATGATGTGCTAGAAGCTCTATGAATACGCTCTTCTTCTCGTTCAAACTCTAGAACCGCTAGCCAAAGCCAGATTAAAGCTCCGGCTGATAATAAGCATAGAGCGAAACACGCCCGCGCAAGATTATTATTTATCATGCTTTTTAAGGATCTCTTCATCATACTGAATTTCTTCAGGCGGAACGTGAACAACACGATCATCTTTCCATATCGCAATACTTCGACCAGTTTTTTTATGTTGAGCAAGCGTACGCGCAATAGCTAGCTGTACACCTAAGTGTATTTCTTTTAAATGACTTTTCCCCAGTTTTTTCATAAGTGTGAACCTTCAATGTGATCCCAGATTTTTTTATCTAGTATAGATT
>JAFEDO010000019.1 GCA_018241565.1 Pseudomonadota bacterium | reverse complement strand
TCAGATTCCAACATCTACACTGAAATATTCATGCTTAAACCAACTTTCTTAGCAGAGTATCCTTGCAGAATCCATTTAATAACGTCTATTTCACGTTTTGTTAAATAGTCATTATTAAATTTAGCGCCTAATGGATATTGACCTTTAGCATTAACTTCGAAGATATCATTACATTTCAAATTAGAATTCGTCGCCATACAAACCTCACATTTATTTTTTGTGTTTTAGTTTGCATGAGCTCCAAAATGTAGAGCTGAATCATTAAATAGATTATGACTGTCAGTACAAAAAATCTAAGAGCCCATGCTTAAAATCAGTGGAAGCATGGTGATGAGGCGAAAAGGTCTTAGCACACGCCACACACGCTTCACTGCGAAAGTTGCATGGGGAGGGGTTGGTGAATGAATCATCTTTAACATAACGAACCCTCCTATTGTGTGTGAAACGCGAAGTTTCAAAATTGAAAGTTAAAATATAAAAAGTCGAGGCCAGTATAACACGTGGTTTTTTTATTATTCAACCGTATTTTCTACTTAGGTATTAAATTATTAAAAAACTACCTCACTTCCTGTGAGGTAGTTTATGTTTGTTTTGAATCTAGCATTATTGAGAGACCTTGGCTACGTTGTTATATGCCTCTTCAACATAACCAACTCCATCATTAAAAGCCTCCTTAATATCTAAGATTCCATTTTCCATTTCATCCATAAAAGCTTTGCTAAAGCTATATTCCGCTTTTTTTTCAGATTTAAAAAAACCAACTTGAATATTGGATTTATCATTTTGTTTTTTATTTTGGCCACTCATTTTATTTCTCCTTTGATTTTATTTCCAAGCACTATTGCTTGGATAGGAGCATTAAGCGCTTTTTTTTCATTAGTTATTACGGTATTGAATGCATGGGCATTAAGTACACCCATAAAAAATACGGGGGGAGAAAATGAGGGGGATTTTAAGAACTTTATGCTATGATGCGGCCTTTCCCAAAAAGGCTAAATCATGGAACAAACCCTCGTTCGACAAAAGAGCTTAATACACTCAACGACCGTATTTTCATTGATGACTTTACTGTCTCGAGTATTTGGTTTTATTCGCGATATGGTGGTGGCTTCTTTGTTTGGTGTGACTGCGGGGGTGGATGCTTTTTTTGTGGCATTTAGAATTCCCAATTTTTTGCGTCGATTATTTGCTGAAGGGGCTTTTTCACAAGCATTTGTTCCTGTGTTGTCAGAGTATCAGCATCAGCAAGGGCAAGCAGAAGTAAAACAATTTTTAAATCGAATTGCGGGAAATTTAACATTAGTTCTCACTGTTTTAACCATTGTCGCAGTTATTGCTACACCGATTATCATTTTAATTTTTGCGCCAGGTTTTGGATATGGAACACCTCGATTTGAAATGGCGACTTTTATGTTGCGCATTACATTCCCTTATTTATTATTGATTTCATTAACGGCAATGTCAGGTGCAGTACTCAATACGTATGGTTATTTTGGTGTGCCTGCATTTACGCCGGTTTTATTAAATTTATCGATTATCGGAGCAGCCGTTTGGTTATCGCCGTATCTCACGCATCCCGTTGAAGCGTGTGCTTGGGGTGTTTTAATTGCGGGTATCGTGCAATTGCTTTTTCAAATCCCTTTTTTAGCAAAATTAAATGTATTACCGAAGCCAGAAATTGCTTGGCGCGATCCGGCCGTAAAACGCGTATTGAAATTAATGGTACCTGCTTTATTTGGTGTGTCAGTAGCTCAAATTAATTTAACGTTAGATACGGTTTTTGCTTCATTTTTAAAAGTGGGTAGTGTGTCTTGGTTATATTATTCTGATCGCATTATGGAATTTCCTTTAGGCATGTTTGGTGTAGGTATTGCGACAGTAATTCTTCCTCATTTATCTCGAAAGCACGCTGAAAACTCAGTCGAACAATATTCAGCAGCATTAGATTGGGCTATCCGTAGTATTTTATTGATTGGATTGCCATCCATGGTGGGTTTGATGATGCTTGCAGGACCAATCCTGGTAACTTTATTTGATTATGGAAAATTCACTGCGCATGATGTGGCGATGGCGCGTTTAAGTCTCATGGCATTTGGTTTTGGATTGCCAGCTTGTATGCTCATTAAATCATTAGCATCAGGATTTTATGCAAAACAAAATATTAAATTGCCTGTGAAAATTGGTGTCGTTGCCTTGATTTCAAATACCGTGTTGAATTTAATTTTAATGTATCCTTTGGCACACGCGGGCTTAGCATTATCGACTTCAATATCGGCATTTTTAAATGCGGGATTATTGTGGTTTTTTCTGAGACGTCATCAGATTTACACGCCGGTTTCTGGGTGGAGAAAGTACGGATTACAATTATTGCTGAGTAATATTTTAGTGGGAGTTTTCATTTATTTTTCTGCAGATCCTGTTTCACAATGGTTAGATTGGCGTTGGTCTGAACGTTTGTGGCATTTAATTTTATTATTAGTTGGAGCAATCAGCGTTTACTTCGCAGGATTGTGGTTGATGGGTGTTCGAGTAAAACAGTTTAGATTGCACAGCCACGGGAAAAAATAGAGTCGATGGAATTAATTCGCGGATTACACAATTTACGTCAAAAACATAGAGGTTGTGCATTAACTATTGGAAATTTTGACGGATTGCATTTGGGACACCAAGCATTAATCACAACGGTTAAACAACAAGCGAAAAAATTAAATTTACCCAGTGTGGTGATGACATTTGAACCGCTACCACAAGAGTATTTTAAACATCAGCCTTTAATTCGTTTAATGGGATTACGTGATAAATTTCGTGCGATTCAATCGTTGGGAATTGATAGATTATTTTGTCTTTATTTCAATCAAACACTCGCATCATTCACCGCTGAAGAATTCATTGAAAAGATTTTAATTCAAGGATTAGGCATTCGTTATTTAGTCGTGGGGGATGATTTTCGTTTTGGTCGAAATAGAACGGGTGATTATGCATTGCTGAAAGAAGCTTCCCAAAAATATGGATTTGAATTGCAATGTATACCTAGTGTTGTCATCGAAAATAAACGCGTAAGTAGTTCATGGGTGAGAGAAAGTTTGCAGCAGGGTAATCTGAAACAGGCAGCTCAATTATTGGGGCGGTGTTACAGTATCACAGGACGGGTAATTGCAGGTGATGGGTTAGGTCGAACATGGGGTATTCCTACGGCAAATATCGATATTCATCGACAACATAGCCCTGTTCTCGGTATATTTGCTGTTCGAGTGTATGGATTGAATAAGCGTTTTATGAACGGGGTTGCATCGGTCGGTACTCGCCCGACGCTAGGGCATCATAGATTATTGTTAGAAGTCCATTTGTTTGATTATGACAATGATATTTATGGTCACCAATTACGGGTCGAGTTTTTGCATAAAATACGCGATGAAGAAAATTTTCCTTCCATAGAATTATTAAAACAAAAAATTCATCAAGATATCGCAGAAGCGAAACAATTCTTTTTGTCTTTGAGGTTAAAACATGACTGAATATAAACATACGTTAAATTTACCTAAAACAGATTTTCCGATGAAAGCGAATTTATCTCAGCGTGAAGGAGAAACCTTAAAAATTTGGGAAGATTCCAAATTATATTCTGCTTTGCGTGCAAAAAGAAAAGGCGCTGAAAAATTTGTATTACATGATGGTCCCCCTTATGCCAATGGTCATATTCATATTGGTCATGCCTTAAATAAAATATTAAAAGATATGATTATCAAATCTAAATCACTCAGTGGATATGATTCTCCTTATGTGCCCGGTTGGGATTGCCATGGATTGCCGATTGAATTAAATATTGAAAAGAAATATGGGAAAGCAGGGGATAAAATTTCTGAAAAAGAATTCAGACAACATGCTAGAAAATATGCGAATGAATTCATCGATATTCAAAAAGAAGAATTTAAACGTTTAGGTGTTTTAGGAGATTGGGATAATCCTTATACGACCATGGATTATCATTATGAAGCTAATATCATTCGTGCATTGGGAAAAATTATTGAGAATGGTCATTTGCAACCAGGGTTTAAACCGGTGCATTGGTGTATGGATTGTCAATCGGCATTAGCTGAAGCAGAAGTAGAGTATCAAGATAAAACATCTCCATCCATTGATGTGCGATTTACAGTTGTTGATGAAAAAGAATTGCTAACAAAAATTCCTAATCATCCTACTGGAAAAGGCTCAATCTCTTTTCCTATTTGGACAACCACACCTTGGACATTGCCTGCGAATCAAGCAGTAGCCTTGAATCCAGATCTCCCTTATGTATTGGTTCAAACTCCACAAGAAAGATTATTATTAGCCGAAGCATTATTAGAAACTGCATTGCAACGTTTTGGTATGACAGATTATGAAGTGATGGCTACAGTTCCAGGCAGTATTTTTGAAAACATTTTATTACAACATCCTTTTTATGATCGTAAAGTGCCTGTTGTTTTAGGTGATCATGTCACGATAGAAACAGGAACTGGTGCCGTTCACACCGCACCAGGACATGGTCCGGACGATTACATTATTGGTTTACGTTATAAATTACCGATTGATAATCCTGTGGGACCTAATGGCTGTTTTTTACCGAGTACACCTTTATTTGCAGGCGAACATATCAATAAAGCCAATGACCATATTATTGAAGTGCTGCGTGAAAAAAGAAAACTGTTAGATGCTTCTAAATTGCAACACAGCTATCCACATTGCTGGAGACATAAAACGCCCGTGATTTTTTTAGCGACACCGCAATGGTTTGTGAGCATGGAAAAAAATCACTTAAGACAATCCATTTTAAAAGCGATTGCTACAGTAGAATGGATCCCAGGTTGGGGAGAAGCGCATATCGCTGGGATGGTGGAAGGGCGCCCAGATTGGTGTATCTCGCGGCAACGTTCTTGGGGTACCCCAATGACTTTGTTCATGCATAAAGAAACCAAACAATTACACCCAAAAACCAGCGAATTCATTGAAAAAGTGGCGACTTTAATTGATGAAAAAGGGATAGATGCTTGGTTTGATTTAAAGCCTGAGGAATTATTAGGATCTGACGCTGAACATTATGAAAAAGTAACTGATGTGTTAGACGTATGGTTCGATGCCGGTGTTTCGCATTTTGCTGTTTTGAGTAAACGCCCTGAATTAAAATTCCCTGCAGATGTTTATTTAGAAGGTTCTGATCAACACAGAGGATGGTTTAATTCTTCCATAACTACTTCTGTTGCCATGCAAGATGCAGCACCGTATCGTCAAGTAGTCACACACGGATTTACGGTGGATGCGCAAGGTCGCAAAATGTCAAAATCTTTAGGTAACATCATTGCCCCGGAAAAAATCATTAAAACATTTGGGGCTGATATTTTACGGTTGTGGGTTTCTTCAACGGACTATCCGGTTGAACAAGCCATCTCAGATGAGATATTACAACGTACGTCAGATGCTTATCGTCGTATCCGAAATACAACTCGTTTTTTGCTTTCAAACTTATTTGATTTTGAACCGAAGAAAGATTTGGTTCCTTCAGAACAATTATTGGTTTTAGATCGATGGGCGATTGATCGCGCGCGTTTATTACAAGAAGAAATTCGAAAAGCTTATGACAGTTATGAGTTTCATTTGATTTATCAAATGATTCATAATTTTTGTAGCATTGATATGGGTAGTTTCTATTTAGATATTATCAAGGATAGACAATATACCATGGCGACAAACTCTTTAGGTCGACGTTCATGTCAAACAGCCATGTTTCATATTGCAGAAGCATTAGTATGTTGGTTAGCGCCTATTTTAAGTTTTACAGCAGAAGAAATTTGGAAGTATTTACCGGGTGAAAGAGAATCTTCTGTGTTTTTGACAACATGGTATGAAAACTTTGTTACATTAGAAAAAGATACTGCGATGAATGCAGAATTTTGGGATCGCATTATTCAAGTGCGTGACGTGGTGAATAAAGAGCTAGAAGTAAAACGAAACGAAGGCATCATTGGTTCTGGATTAGCAGCAGATGTGACTATTTACTGTCGTGATCAATGGCATGTAGATTTAGAAAAATTAAAAAATGAATTACGATTTGTTTTAATTACGTCATCGGCGACGGTTGCTTCGGCTGATCACCCCAAAGGAGTTGAGACTGAGATTCCGGGTTTGTTCGTTGAAGTACGTGCTTCGGCAGATCCTAAATGTGTTCGTTGCTGGCATCGAAGAGGCGATGTGGGTGTGGATGATGCCAATCCAGAATTGTGTCAGCGTTGTGTTGAAAATGTGGTGGGATCTGGAGAACAAAGATTGTTTGCTTAATGGGGTGAAGGGCTGTTGTATGCCCCCACCCTAACCCTCCCCCGGAGTACCGGAGGAGGGAATGTATAAAATTCCTTGCCTCAGAGTGTAGGGCAGGGAACGTATAAAATTCCCTCCACCGGTACTCCGGGGGAGGGTTAGGGTGGGGGCCATGTTA
>JAFEDO010000199.1 GCA_018241565.1 Pseudomonadota bacterium | reverse complement strand
GAATCTGGTGATGATGAAAATTCATCTTGGGATATTTTGTCTGCAAAGTCAGCAACCATCCAAGAAAATCCTGAAACCCATGAACGTTTTGTTATTTTAAAAAGTGGTTATCGCTACCAGGGTACGCCAGGACAAAAAAACTATAATGTCGTTAAATTTTCTGAATACGATCTTCGTATCCCAGAGGGAAAAACAAGTGTACGCCATGAAGAGAAAATTTTGCCGACCGATGTGTTATTTCCTTTAAATAATAAAAATCTTTTATATGCAGCAGAATTACAATGGAGATTAGCACTTCCCATCTCTGTTTTATTACTCGGTTTCTTAGCAATACCTTTATCTGAAATAAAACCAAGACAAGGGAAATATGCGAGCTTTTTACCCGCGGCTGTCATTTATGTTATTTATGCAAACTTATTATTTGTATCACGAACGTGGATTGTGAAAGGTCAGATTTCGCCTTTGCTCGGCATGTGGTGGTTGCATGCCAGTATTTTTTCTTTGGGATTACTGCTTTTGTTTTTCCCCGATATAAAACGATTTTTTAAGCGTCGAGGATAATGATGAAATTAATTCAACGCTATGTTGGTAAAACGATATTCTCCATGATTGGATTAGTTGTTTTATTACTGTTGGGAGTAGCCATATTTATTTTATGCATTAGTCAAATAAGCGATATTGGACGTGGAGATTATGGTGTTTTGGCAGCACTATTATACGTGTTATATCACATACCTTCGGAACTTTATCAGTTTTTTCCAGTGGCTTGTTTATTAGGTACTTTATTGGGATTAGGGACTTTAGCTTCTCATAGTGAGTTGATTGTTTTGCGTTCTAGTGGAGTTTCTATTTGGCAAGTGACGATAGCTTTATTAAAAACCGCATTCTTATTAATAATTTTAGTAACTATTGCTGCAGAAATTATTATTCCTCCGGCTTTAAATACAGCAGAAAATCGAAAAGCAGATGAAATATCTTTTGGACAAACATTGCGAACGCCAAAAGGTATTTGGGTGCATGATAAAAATAATTATATTCATATAAAAAGTATTTTTGAGAATGGAGATATGATTGGTATTTCGCGATATGAATTTGGATCAAATCAGCAATTAGAAAAAGCCAGTTATGCAAGTCAGGGTCGTTATGAAAATGATCGTTGGGTTATGAATAATGTTGCTGTCAGTATCATTCAGAATGAGCGTGTATTAGCAGAGCATTACGATAAGCAGCAATGGGATATTTCACTCAAACCCAAATTGCTAGCAATTGCTAGAATCGAGCCGACTGAAATGCCTTTGAATAAGTTGTATCGCTATACAAGACAACATTATGCGAGTATTTCGCAGAGTAATTATTATGAGTTAATATTTTGGCAAAGAATTTTTCAACCTGTCGCAAGCTTAGTGATGATTTTACTGGCGATCCCATTTATCTTTGGACCATTACGATCAGCCACGCTAGGTTTACGATTGATTGCAGGAATATCCGTAGGATTTGGATTTTATCTGATGAATCAATTATTTGGTCCCTTGAGTTTGGTGTATCAATTGAACCCATTTATCGCAGCAATTTTACCGAGTGTGTTGGTGTTTATTGCGGCGGTTTGGATGTTGAGACGAATTTAGTCCTGAATTTATTTCTTTGTCAGTTTGTTTTTTTGAGGATAAGATTGCCCTAATCATAAAAAAGAAGGTTCAAAACGATGAAGATTGATAATATCAAAGTGAAGTCGTTATCGGGTGAATGGTTTTTAGAAAAATCATATTACTGCTGGATAGTTTGGGGTGTTGCCGCTTTTTTCTTTTTCTGTGAGTACTTTGCTAGGGTATCACCAGGGGTGATGGCTCAAGAACTGATGCGGGATTTAGCAATATCCGGGTTAGGTTTGGGCAGCTTATCTGCATTTTTTTATTATCCTTATCTCGCGATGCAGCTCCCTGTCGGCTTACTAGTGGATCGTTTTGGCGTTCGCCGTTTACTGAGTACTATGGCGGTATTAACTGGGCTGTCTTGTATCGTATTTTCTCAAGCTCATGGATTGGGATTAGCAAAATTAGGACGATTTTTATTAGGGTTTAGTGCCTCTTTTGCATTTGTGGGCGCATTGAAGCTGGCTTCTGTTTGGTTTCCTGCACAGCGTTTTGGTTTGTTAGCAGCGTTGACTCAAACCATGGGGATGTTAGGTGCCGTCGTTGGTGAAGCTCCGGTTTCCTATTTGGTGGATAGTATTGGTTGGCGTCAAACGATGATGGTTATGGCGGTGGCATTTATCGTCTTAGCGGGCGTAATCGCAATGGTTGTGCGAGATCAGCAAAAAGGCGCAAAAGCAGCTAATGGTGCTCACCACGAACATGATGCGATGACTTTGTGGCAAAGCCTTTTGAAGGTCATGTCTAATCCACAATCTTGGTGGAATTGTCTATATGCTGGCTTAGTTTTCGCACCGACTGCTGCGTTCGCGGAACTATGGGGTGTGACTTATTTAATGGATGCTCGCGGATTAAGTCACTCTGCAGCAGCTTGGGCAGTGGGGATGATTTTTATTGGTTGGGGCCTTGGTGGTCCTTTTATGGGGTGGCTTTCAGATCGTATTGGTAAGCGCAGGCCTTTGATGTGGTTCTCTGCATCGGCTGGCGCCATCACGATGGGCGCTTTATTTTTTATCCCACATCTTTCCACGGCATTTATATACGTATTGATGTTGGTATATGGCGCAACTAACGCGGGTGTCGCAATTTCTTATGCGGTTGCCTCTGAAATTAATCCACGACCTGTTGCGGGAACTTCAATTGCGTTTGCTAATTTGGCTTCGGTGATTATTGGTGCTGGTTTTCAACCGGTTATAGGACTTTTACTAGATTTACAAGCTACGCCAGTTTTGCATAACAATCTTCCGGTATATCCACCAGAAGTTTTTGTATTGGCAATGGCTATGTTACCGATTTGTTCATTACTAGCCGTGTTTGTGACTTTCCTCGTGAAGGAAACGCACTGTCGAGCAGTTGGGAATAACCACTGATCGCGTACGACTTGTCATCCCGGCCTCGTGTTACGTTTTATGTAACACGAGAGCCGGGATCCAGCGTCGTTTTTGAAGCACTGAGTTGAATGACAGAAGTGCTCAGTGATTACAGAAATTTTTTAAATGAGATACTAGCGATATCTTTTTTTCCGTGCTTTAATTGCTGCCCTCATAAATTTCCAAAGGGAGAACTTTCAATGCGTAAAGGAATTGCGGTTGTTTTCACAGTTGTAGTTGTTTTAGTGGTTGTAGGTTTAGTAGCTCCTTTGGGCATGGGATTCATTGCGAAGGGTCGTGTTGCTAGTTTGGTGCAACGCCTTTCGACATCTCCGAATGTACAATTGTCATTAGAAGACTATCATCGTGGTTGGTTTTCATCGACAGCTAAAGTCACCATCAAAATTTCTCCACTCGTAGGACAAAACAACAATTATCAATTCGTTTTAGATGCAGCTATTAAACACGGTCCTATTTTGGTAGAGAGTATGGCTAATGGAAAACACAGCATTCGTCTTGGTCAAGCATTGATAAATACAAATATACAAATGACGCCTGAACAACAGGCTATCATGGATAAGTTTTTTGATAAGTCAACAAAACCTAATGTCGTTATGCATACGTTGATCACTTTAACGGGTGCTGTTAATACGATTCTTGGTGTTCCAGAATTTAATTTCACGAATCCTGCTTTACAAACAAATGTTGAATGGAAAGGTTTAAACGCTGAGTGGTCAGTGGCTCGTAGTTTAAAGAAGATATCAGGTCATGTTGAGTTTGGTGGATTAACAATGTCTTCTCCAGTGATGGATTTAATGTCTGGTACGGCAACTGTAGAATATAAAGAACATCAAGCAGAGGATGGCTTGTGGGTAGGTAGTGGGTCATTCGATTTTCCTAGACTGATGATCAAACAAAACAAAGAAGGTAATCAGTTTGAATTAACAGGTGCTCGTTTAAGTTCAGAAAGTTCTGAAACGAATAATTTAATTTCTTCTTCTGTAGATATTCAATTTAATAAACTCGTTGTGAACCAAACGACTTATGGTCCTGCTGAGTATAGTTCTACGTTGAAAAACCTTGATGCTAGGGTACTTGCAAAAATAACGGATCAAATTCGTCAATTTAGTCACAAAGAATCTGATCCATCACAAAAGCAAGTGATGTTGATGTTCTTAGCTTCGCAAGCACCTGAATTATTAGATAAAGGTGCTGAGTTTGAAATTAAAAAATTAAACTTCACTATGCCAGAAGGCGCGATGAGTGCTGATGCAACTGTTAAGTTTTCAAAAACTGATGCGCAAAATGCTGCAAAAAATAGCCCATGGCAGCGTTTAGATGCAGCGGCTCATTTACAAGCGCCTACAGATTTAGTGAAGAAGTGGTTAACTCAAATGTATGCGGCTAAATACCGTCAACAATTGTTAGGCCAATCAGTTGCTATGACTCCTGAACAAATCAATCAAGCAGCAGAGCAAGCTGCGGATAAACAAATCCAAGTTTGGATTGATAAAGGGATATTCGTGACTGAAAAGAATAACTATAAGATGGCTGTTTCTTATAATGCGGGTCAGTTGCTGGTAAATGGCAAATCAATGAGTAATTCGACTGCTGAAACAACGCCTACTGGTGCTCAACCACAAGTAGGAACTTCAGCAGCTTCACAACCAGGAACTGCGCCAGCAGCAACTGCTACTGATGCCTCTCAAACAGCCGTACCTGGAGTTGCAACTCAACCACAGGCAACAACTCCAGCAACTACTCAATCACAAACAACGACGCCAGCAGCTACAGGGACTCAAACGACAACTGCACCTCAAGCGGCGCCAACGCCAGCAGCAGCGCCACAGCAACAAGCTGCTCCTGGAACTCAGCAACCTCAATCTTGGTTAGGTCATCAACCAGCTGCTAACTCAAATGCTGGGACACAGCCTTCATCAGGCGCTGCGGCAGCAGGGCAGTACCAACAAGGTGCCGCTGCAGGACAAAATCCAGCAACTGCGCCAGCTGCAACACCAGGACAAGCTTCTGAAGATGGTCATGCGGCTAATACAACAACGGCCGCACCATCGACTTCTTCTGCAGAAAATAATGTTGGATTGTTATCTTCAATGGCAGGATAAATACAGTCTTATTCCCTCACTTAGCTCTATAGAGTTAAGTGAGGGCCTCATGTTCCCTCAGTCTCTCATCTATTAACTCCAGATAAAACATTCCTGAATTCGATATATTGCTTCGGCAAGCATTTCACTTGAAAAGTTATAAGTATGTTAACAAGATTTTTAAATTCTGGATTTGATTGGTTATGTAAATCACGAGCGCATCACTCACCCAATAGCGATGTGTGGGATTTACGTTATCACTCTGTTAGGAACCGCAGCGCAAGCTGTGTTTGTGCCTCCGGAGAGCATTGGATGGAAAGGGT
This sequence comes from Pseudomonadota bacterium, assembly GCA_018241565.1. Classification (GTDB taxonomy): domain Bacteria; phylum Pseudomonadota; class Gammaproteobacteria; order JAFEDO01; family JAFEDO01; genus JAFEDO01. The sequence continues at coordinate 1,871 of JAFEDO010000199.1, read as the reverse complement.
ATGCTCCCTCCATTCCCGAGCGAGATAGTCTCACGGAAGCCCTTCCGAGGAAAATTCGGCGAGTTATAAATCAGCTTGCATTCCCAATCAAGGCTGTATCTCATGTGATTCTATTGCCGAATCATAATGTAACTAATTGATTTTTTGTTATTTTTCATGTGATCATCCATTTCTTTATTCGAACAACATTTTGATTACACACACATTCTCGTGTGTTTCTCTTCATGCAGTAAGTAAAATTTTATTTTTACTTTTTTATCGACTATGTTAGATTTCATGTGATTGTCATGTGATAAAGGGGTTATGAGGTATGGCAACAGAAAAACAATGGGTAGATTTAGCCTTACAATTTTTAGAGAAAAGTTTGAGTCCTCTTCCACATGAGCTTAATGAGTTGGATTGGAAAACTGACATTTCAAGTAAAAGCACTCCAAATTTAGCCAAGCATATTTCAGCCTTTGCAAACACCATTCATGGAGGCTATTTGGTCTTTGGTATAGATGATCATGGGCAAATCAATGGTGTTAATCAGAAAAAAATCAAAGATATTATCAGTAAGGTCAACAGTATTGCTAGAGAAGGAGTCGATCCTAAAACATCTATTGATCACGCGGTAAAGACTTATAAAGAAAAAACACTATTATTTATCTACATCAAAGAATCTAAAGAAAAGCCGGTTCATTTACGAGGTAAAGGTCTAGAGGAATCCTATATAAGAAGTGGGGCATCTACTCATAAAATGTCAAAACAAGAAATAGGCTGGTGCTTATTGAAATCCAAAGTACCCAGCTTTGAAGAACAAGATGCTGATACACCTGCTCCAGTATCTGAAGTTTTAAATAAAATCGATGTTACTGCGTTTTTTAATCTCTTGAAAATACCTCTCCCTGGAAATGTCGATACAACTATACAGAAACTGGAAGAATACAGTCTTGTTAAGCCTGAAAACCGACAATATGTCATTAATAATTTAGGTGTATTACTTGCAGCGCAAAATATGTCTCATTTTTCTGGTCATGCAAGACGAGGTGTGCGTGTCATTTGCTACAAAAGCTCATCAAAAGTTGAAGCCGTTAAAGATAAAACTTTTGAGCGCGGTTATGCTGTTGGATTTAATGAAATACTCGACTATATACAAGAACAATTACCCGGGAGCGAAGTAATTAGAAATGCTTTTCGAGAAAAAGTAACTATTTACCCTATTGTTGCAATAAGAGAACTTTTGGCAAATGCAATAATCCACCAAGATTTTAGTATTGATAGCACTCATCCTAAAGTTGAAATTTTTTCTGATAGAATCGAAATTACTAATCCAGGTACTTTAATTACAAAAACATCTATCGACAGGCTATTTGGTTCTACTAACCCTAGAAATGAATTATTTGCAAGAATAATGTATAAAACTCATATTTGTGAAGATCGAGGCAGTGGTCTGATAAGGGCTTTGATAAGCATTGAATTGTGTGGATTACCACCATTAAAATTTGAAATTACCGATGTTGCTTTTAAAGTAATACTTTACGCTCCCAGAAATTATCAAGATATGAGTAAACAAGAGCGCGTAGATGCATGCTTTCAGCATTGTATTTTAAAATACTTATCAAATGAAAAAATGACAAACTCCTCTTTGCGAAAAAGATTAGGCATTAGTGAAAAAAATTACGCGCTTGCTTCACGAATTATTAAAGATACATTAGATCAAAATAAAATTAAGATTGCTAATCCGGAAATTAAAAATGCAAAATACATCCACTATGTGCCTTCTTATATTTAACAGAGCAAATCAAGAAAATTGGTTATACAATTTTTTTAATTCCTACTAATGTAACTCCAGATAAAATATTCCTGCTCGGTAATATTTCTCTTGAAAG
>JAFEDO010000198.1 GCA_018241565.1 Pseudomonadota bacterium | reverse complement strand
TTCAAATATCTGTGATTCACTAAATTTAGATTTTTTCATCGTAGAGCTCCTTTCTCAATACTATTTCCAATAGTTTGACATAAAACTCTACTTTTAACTGGTATTAGTTTAAGGGAGGATTACCAACTCAAAATAATAATCGTATATTAATCTTAGGAACAGCGGGTATTGGGAAATCAACATTAAGCGATTACTTATGCTATCTTTTTGCTAAAGATAGAATCAAATATAAGTGGGCATTTAAAATCCCATTGCGAAATTTGACTCCAGATAGATATGATCCGCATAAGAAGTATAATGTTATAGATATTCTTGAAAAAGAATGTTTCAGTTTGATTTCAAGAGACGATTTGTCAGAAAAATCTAAAGAAAAATGGGAAGCTACGCTTCGTGCTGATGCTAAAAGCGAGAAAGTTCTCATAATATTGGATGGTTTTGATGAAATAGTTGATAACATAATGCCAAATTTATTTGACATTATAAAGTCATTGTTATCATTTTCTCAGCTAGTTATTACATCTCGCCCGTATAACTTATCTATTCTTAAGAGTAAATATGGCTTTAATGAGACGGCTTCTTATGAAATCACGGGCTTTACCGATAAGAGTATTGATCAGTATGCACTGGATTTTTTCTCGTCAGTTAATGAGGGAAAAGTTAATAATAAGCATGAGAAATTAATAAATTTTCTTAATAGAAACCCAAATGTTAAAGGGGCATGCCGTATTCCCATTTATCTTGAATTGCTGTGCAGTGCCTGGAATCAACAACCGATCCCAATGGGAATTTATAATGTAACGAGCATATATAGTCTTGTAGTGACGTCATTATGTCGGCGTTATATGCAGAAAGAAAATTTGGATCTAAATAATTTATTAGATAAAGAAATTATAGAACATTGTAAAAAGCAATTGGTGTCATTAGAGCATTTAGGATATTTCAGTGCTGTTGTTACGTCAAAAGTATTTTTTAAGTTAGATGACACTCTTAGCTATCTTAGCGCTTACTCCGATGAAAGTTTTGATCTTAGAAAAAATATTGTTTTAGAACAAAAATCTTTTGGTTTTATTAGGCCAAATAACCCAACTGGGAAGTTTGATGCCGCGAGTATATATTATTTTAATCATTTGACATTTAGAGATTATTTTGCGGCTCGTTTTATCGCATCTTGTTTGCAAAAAGAAGCTAATGTTAATGAAATTACTATTAGAGTTACTCCGTTTTCCCATAAATGGTTGCCTTCTGATGAATTAAGTTTGCGTGATTTCATTATTCAAAAACGTTTTGATGAGCGATATGAATTCATATGGTGGTTTATCGTTGGTTTGTTAAATGATGCTCGAGATATTAAAACATTAAAGTATTTCTTTTCTATTATATTTGATATTCGTGATGAAATTGAAATTACTAATTTTTTATTCCTCATTAGATTCATAGATGAAATGACGAATTACACGGATAAGTTATCGTTTGCTACTTGGGGTTACATAAAAAATTGGTTTGAATTAGCGTTTAAACCACAATTGAATTTGTTGTTAGCTACATATATCCATAGCAAGTTACTAGAGAAATTGAAAATTAGCAGTTCCGTTTTTTTACATCCAGTTATTCAAGAATTTTTTCAGGAGATTGTGAGTTCTGGAGACAGTATGATCCTAATTAAAGTACTGAGGTTTTTTTCTAAGATTAACCATCCATTACCAAAAAAATTACAAGAAGTTATTATTGCTCATGCGTTTATGGAATGGAAAAACGAGGATATTCATCAAGAAATAGTCCAAGGCATTGTTAGCTTATGCAAATTGCGCTTAATGAATATGAATGATATTCATAGCATATACAAGCAAAGAGATGTTAATAATGAGCAATTTGGTATGGCTATCGAGGTGATGGTATTAGCAAATTATTTTCCAGAAGGAGAAGATGTTACCAAAAGATATTTGTATCAATTATTTGTTAATAAATTAATGCCGTTGACTATTAGAAAATCAGCATCATTTTGCTTTGGGCAGAATTTTGCATTAGGTTCATATCTTCTCGACAAGCAGTCTCAAAATTGTCTGACGAACGTCGAATTAACTAAACTGTTTATGAATCATACGTATTTAAATTTACATTACTTGTTCGTAGTTGTTCAAGATGATTCTTATAGCGTTAAATCTAGACTAGATATCATTGAAAAGTCAAAAAATTTTACTGAACTGCTCTCGGAAAGTATGGATTTTCTTTACTATGTAATAACTAAAAACTCTTTTGAGTTAACTGAAAGGCTCAACGCATTTTATCTTTGGTGTTATTTTAATAAACGAATTTTTCAAGGGTGTAGTCAAGAAAAATTATTTAAGATATTTGAATGCTTCGCGTCTTTAATTCGTGAAAAAAACTTGTTAGAAGCAAAAGATATATTTTTAAACTTATTACATGAGATTTTTCATGAGCCCTCAAAGCTGGAAAATACGAAACTCTATAGTGATATTTCACGAAATTTTGTAAAAGTGCTTGTAGATAATATAAATTCAATAAAATCCGAGGAAATAAAAAAATATGCTGCAGTATGCTTAGCATTTTTCGCAGGAGCTCTCTCTCAAAACAAACTTATTGAAATATTTAATGTCATCATCAATAATGATTACACTCAAGAAGAAGTTTTAATATTAGCACCGAAATCAGAACAACTGATCGAAGAAGATTCACGGTTAATTACGGAGCTTGTATTTAGTTCGAAAGATTGTTCGAAGTACTTGCCAGTTTTTCCATTTAGTAGAAAAACTAGACCGCTTTCTCTTTACTTGATCTTAAATGGCACTCCTACAAGCTCTATCCTTGAATATTGTAAAAAACATGTGTTTGACGAACATGCATTTAAGTCATTATTGACAGTAATTGTCTTAAAATACATATATCTTGGTAGAGCCATATATTTTACAGAAGAAGGTATTTGTTTTTACGAGGACCAAAAGTATAAAATATTCAGGTTAGAAAGCTCAAATCTTAATGTCTTTGGGCAGGCAATATTGGAAACTTGTAAATCTTTATTGGGCTACTCTTTACCAAGATTTCCAGAAAGTATTTTTGTTTTGACTCAACAAATCACAGTAAAGAGTTACCGAAAATCGAATACACTAATCGATCCAGGATTATATAATCCTAGTATGAAAAAAGAAAATATTATAGAACTTCAAGAAAATCTCGTGGAAACTATAGAAAAAGCACAACATCAAAATCTATTAACTGGAAATATCCCTGCATTTATTAAAGAAGAGGAAAGTTCGATCGTTCAAAATTTAAAATATAAAATTTCTAATACTATTGTTACTCAGGAGTGTGCTCATATGCCAAAGGAAGAGATTGACTTTACAGAATTAGCGCGAAATGTCTATAAGCAAAATAAGTTTATGGAGTCTTCCCCTCAATCCATTGATAAATATCGAACATTGTCTGCCATGGATGTGAAATGGCCTCTGGTGTTAGATATATTTTTATTTGACATGCGGTTGACTATTGATGAACGAAAAGCGAATGAAAAATTCGTGGATAGTTTAATTAACGCAAGAGAGGACCTGGATGCTGAATTTTATGAAAAAGCAGTTAGAGCACTTTTTAGGAATGAAACTCATTCAGATAGATATGAGTATCATCATAACTGGGATGAGAATACGGGCCCTACAAACGATTTACGGGGATATAAGCTAAAGTATTACAGTTTGACGGTATCAGATAAACAGGACAGGAAAGAGATATTAAAAGTCAGAGTCATGGCTCCAGGCAGTCGAGATTTAATGTCAGATGTGGATACGACGGTAGAAGTGATATTCAAGAGCCCAGATATTTTAGCAAGAATTACTTTGCCAGAAAGTTTTAATCTGTTTGACTCCAGAGACTCTTATGATGAAAGTTTGTTAATACAAGCAAGTATTGTCTATTATTTTAATTGGCTTAATTTAAAAGAGTTGCAATTAACTTCTTCTATGAGCCGAGATTCAAATGTGTATTCAAAAGATGGCTCTGATAAGAAAGATTATTTGAAGTTTAAAGAAGAGGATTTGCTAGAAACTGAATTATTGAAATTTTTACCTGAAGGAAGTTCTCTACGGGCTGTTAGCAAAGAAAACAAAAAAGCCTATTATCAATCATACAAAGAAAATAAAGAGAGAAAGGAATTGGCAGCAAGCTTGTTTTCGATTCGGGAATACTATGGAGATGATGAAAACGGGTTTAAGGAAAAGTTCTCTGAATATTTTGAAATGAACGAATTTGAATCTCATAACAAAGCGGCGTTTGTTAAATTCATGCAATCAGTGTCTGAATTAACCAATGATTGGTATCAAGAAAAACAGAAATCCATTAAAGAATTCAGTGAAAATCAAACTGAAAATGCTATTCAATTTAGAGAAACCTATTGTGAAGCAATGGAATTTTCTACTGTTATCACTTATGGAGAGCTTCCTAAGGAAAAACAAGAAGATTTCTTGATATACATTAATCACCATATGTATGCATTGAAGCTTCTCGACGTTGCGAACAAACAAAAACAAATTAATGCAATCAATTTGCTCGATGTAGTTTCAGAGATAAAAGAAAAACATGCAGCCGTAAGCAATGCAGATAAAAGAATCAATCAGTTAAAGGAAAAGTTAAAGAAAGCACGGGGTGAAAATGATGAGCTTGACATAGAATCATATGGTAAAAATCTTAAAGATTGTGAAACTAAGCGCCTCGAAATTTATATTGCTTATGAACAATCCGTCAAAAATTACGATACCGCACTAAAAAAGCTATCCAAACTAAAAAACGAACTTCAGGAAGCACAAATTAAAGCAAATATGTTTGCGCATGAAGCCTACATTAACTTCAGTGCAGTATATCACACAGTCTATTGGCAACAGAGCCAGGATGACAGTTTAAAGATTAATCGAAGGCACATAGCGTTCTGCTCGATGTTGCAGCAGATTGGATTTAGATTATTGCATGGAAATTATTATCAAGAAGAAATGAATAAAACTAGTGATGAGTATCAAAAAGCAATGATAGGCGGCCAAATGCTTTATAGGATTGCTAAATATGAACAACGGATAGCCGATGTATTTTATGGAGATATAAGTTGGTTTAAAGACAAAACTTTAAATCCAGATAATGAAATAGATAAAAACAAAAAGATTCTAGCTCGCTTAAAATCAGAAGAAGGGATTTTATTGGAAGAGTTTAGTGGAATTGCTCGATTAATTAACCGAGGTGTTGTTTTAGTGAAAGAGATTAAAAAAAATCCTGATATTCCGCCTCAACAAAAGGGACGTATTGCTTTATTGGAATCTTATCGAAATTATTTGGTGACTCAAAGGAATGATTCAAAACATAAAGAGGTTCCTACGGACAAGGAAGAACGAGAATCATTTTATGATGAGTTAGAAGATAAATTTAAAGGTAATGCTCGAACAAATAAAGAAAATAGGGCAGATTTTTTAAGATGGTTAGTAAGCTATGACAATAAAACTCTTATTGAAGCTGCGGGAAAAATAATACAAAAAACCTTTGAAGTAAAGTTAAAGTTGACTTCGTCTCGGTTATCGTCTGCAGGTAAAGTATCAAGTTCACCTTTATTAATTTGGGGTAATAAATTTAAAACATTGGAAATTTCAAGAGAACCGAAAGTAGAAACTATAAATTACCCAAAATGCTAGGACACTCAACATCTCAAAGAAATCATGATGCTGCTGGTGGCCAGTCTGGTAAAGAAATATTGATTAACCATCAACTTGGGATTGTCGTCTTTTCAAATAGCTAATAGAGTAAAAAAGGTAGAAGCAGTGAGTAAAAACTATCTTCATTCGAGGAAATTAGATGATTTACACCTTAATGAAAAAATATGTAATAAACTGATGCAGGAAAAGTTTGTGAAAAGTAAATTAAAAATTGATTTTCTAAGGAAATATAGCTTTACAATCTCAGGAGTATTAATAAACGATTGTCAGAAAGTAAAAAAAGAGGGAATTTATGAAAAACATGCGTTGTGCGATTGAAGGGCCTCAGAACGATTATATCTGGTATGCTGACAAACCACCACGCTTAGGTGGAGTGCCATATAAGAGAAGTGTAGCGGAGGTAGAGGCATTATTAAACTTTACTTATACCGAAAGCATTTGGACAAATTTGTCCCCAAATAGTATTCAAACGGATGCTTCATGTGTTAATCCTAGGGCAGCATCTCGATTTAAGGAATATTTATCCCACTTACCGTTAGATAAATTTGTATTATGTAAAATTAATCAAACACTAGGCCATGGGCTTTTTGCACGTGAAAAGATTGAAATGGGTGAAATGCTACCTTATGCAGGCATTTTAGAAAACGACCTAGTTAGTACCAATAA
>JAFEDO010000197.1 GCA_018241565.1 Pseudomonadota bacterium | reverse complement strand
ATCAGAGAGTTAGTTGTATTAAATACTAAGGAAAAACAGCTAGAGTCTAGAGAAGATTTTGCTGACCAAACGAATGAGTTGCTCCGACTAGCCATCAGTAATAGCAATAAGGCAATTGCAGAGCGCTTAATGGCAATACCTGCGGTAAAACAAATGGCTGAAAGAAATGATTATTATCAAGATGATCAAAGTTTTGATGTAGAGCAGTTAGTACGAGACGGTGAGTCACCGATAACAGCTTTTTTTAGGGCTACAAAACGATCTTGGAGTGAGACGGCGATACCGTATTCATCTACTCAAACGAGTGACGGGTCTGATAGAAAGGCGAAAAAGCCATTCTATTAAATTGAAACGAGAGTATAGAATTATTTTGTCCCTTATACATTAAGGTGTCCGTTTCATTTGGATTATTTGCGCTTTCCACTGTAGCAGTTGTTTATCGGTTAATGGCGCCATGGGCTGGGTGATATTAATGTTTACCTTGGAAAGCTAAAACTTACTGTAGCATGTCATCGGGAGAAGAGAGTGTTCATTGAGCTGTCGTTGAGCACTAATCTTGCTTAGCTTTGTTCGGAGTTAACGATTTTGTTGAGCTGGGAATATCTTTTGGATTGTTAAGAACTTCGTAGCCACGATTTTTTGCTGAAGAGGAAGATCCAAAAAAACTAACCACATATTTTGTCCAGGATAATAATGAATCCGAATTTTCCGGCTCCACTAAAGGCTGGTTACTATTTTTTTTATTAGTGCTGGAAACACCTGCTTTTTTAGAGCTTAAGTTTTGTATCTCACGAGGTTTTTTTGGTTTGATAAAATCAGCTAATGCTTTATTTTTTGCTTCTATCCCTGCATTGTAATCTGAAACATAGCCTGGATGATATTTTTCAATAATCGCTTCTAATTGTGCAGTGGTCTTTGGATCGGTTTTTTTCAAAGCATATAAATTATCCATTGGCGTAATGTCATAATTGCTTTTTCTATCTAACATTAAAACTTCTTCAGGATATTTTTCACTTTCATGTTTTAATAGCATTTCAAAAACTTGAATTGCATCTTCTACATTTGGATTTTTAACCCATTCCTTACCGTCTGGGTGAAGCGAATCATTAATAGCACCAATGGCTGTGCTTAAGATACTTTGACCGTTGCTCCCTAGTTTTAAATATATACTTGCTCCTTGAGATAACAAGTATTCTACATTAGCGATTTTTATATTACGTACTGCTGCGTTTAAAGCAGTTGTTTTTGCCTCTCCTTTAATAAGGTCAATCGAATTTGGAATTTTTACCAATTCTTCTTTTATATCTTCAGGTGTTCCACAAGACGCTGAATAAACAAGACTAATCATGAAGTCATACCTCTTGTTGGTGATGGTTTAATCTGAGGATTATCCGATAAAGAAGAAGATTGAGTTATTGCTTTTAATTCTTCTATCTCTCGTTCTAAAATCTCTATTCTTTTATCTTTTTCAGTAATTAATCTGTCATGGTCAAGTTTTTGATTTAATAATTCTTGTTCGGTTTTTACAAGTTTTTGTTTTAACTCTCGTGTTTCCTGAGCTTCCTTTTCGAGGGCTTCTTTCTCGGAGATAACTAACTCATCGCTTATTTCATCATCCGTATTTTTGCTTTCATCGTGTACTTCATTTTTTCTCTTCTCTATTTTTAGTTCAATTTCGTACGTGCGATATCTCATTGCGCTATTGTGTATTAAATTAATTAGTCCTGGAACGAAAGCTGTGGCACCTGCTAATGAGCTTGCAACCCATTTAGCGACAGAGTCATCCGTAAAACCATAGGTCAAAGCAACGGCGATATAAAGTAATAAAAAGACCGCGGCTAGTGAACCTAAAAAAATATTGGCTGATTTAAGCAGGGCATTTTTTGTTAAACTAACAAGCTTGTTTCCTATCAGGCTAAGATAGAAGGGCGCTCCCTCTTTCTCTTCCTCATCTTGGTTCAGTAAATCTTTGAGTTCTTTTTCTTTTAGCATCAACGTTGTGGCTATATCCTTTGATGCTCTAACGCTGTCATAAATTGTGGCTGTAGCGGCGGCGGCAGTCAAAACAACTGTTGCAAATGGGCTTATTGCTGACATGGCAACATTGCCTGCGGTTGCTACACAGATTTTAGTAATACTAATCGCATGTTCAGCAATCACTTTCGCCAACAACTTAAAGCGCATAAAACATCCTCTTAATTCTTGAGCAAGTGACCATGATTATAGCTTAATCTGTAGGCTTTTTAAAAAGTATTCTGCTGTTTTGAGAGTTTTTAAGCCGTGGGGCTTGGTTCGCTAATCAGGGCGGGTGGTAGTGTACCACGAAGCGGTTGTTCTGTGGGGCTGGGCTGCGCTCGTACTTAAAAAGGGGCAAACTTCCAAGCTCTATAGTTTCTTCCCGACTTCCGCATTTTTAATCTAAAAACATAGGCTGCAAAAAAGTAAATATTTGATATGAAGAAATAAAAAAATTGGAGAATGAATTTCCTCAACATGTAGTGTCTAGTGAAATAATAAATGT
>JAFEDO010000196.1 GCA_018241565.1 Pseudomonadota bacterium | reverse complement strand
TGCATTAAAACATGAACATGAGTGACACACTTTGCAAGGAACGCCTTCTACACTCACATTTTCACATAAGCATGCTTCAGAAAATTGCTTGGCAAATTCTAATTTGCCTAACCCTGCACTACCCGTTAATAACAACGCATGAGGTAAACGATGATTCTGTTTACGTTCCCAGAGTAAATTCCACTGTTGTTCATTTATTTGGACCATACTTATATTCCGACTAGATAAAGACGCTGGATCCCGGCTCGCGTGCCGCAAAAGCTCGGCACTTGGCCGGGATGACAATACAAGATTCACAATGTGTCATCCCGGCCGAGTGTTGTGCTTTTCCAACACGAGAGCCGGGATCCAGCGTCGTTTTACAATACTTGGCTGATATCAAGATACAAAATCTTAAAAAACTAACTTTTCTAATTCCTTCAGTAACTGCTTTTGAACTTCTTCAAGTGACAGACTCGCATCAATTACTTTGAATCTTTCTGGAAATTGTTTGGCTCTTTGCAAATAACAATCTTTGATGCGCTGAAAAAACAAATGGGTTTCTGATTCTATGCGATCGGGTGAGCTACGTTTTTTGGCTCGTTGCATGGCTAGTTCTAAGGGGGCATCTAATAAGAAAGTCACATCCGGTCTTAAATCACCCTGCAACCACTGCTCTAGTGCTGCAATTCTTTCTACGGGGATACCTCTACCACCACCCTGATAAGCATAAGTAGCATCCGTAAATCGATCGCTTAATACCCAGGATCCTTCTTGTAAAGCCGGTCTAATCACTTGTGCTAAATGCTGCGCACGAGAGGCAAACATTAATAATAATTCAGTTTCATGAGACATAGGATCCGTGTGAGATTTTAATAAAACTTGTCGAATCTCTTCAGAGATAGATGTACCACCAGGTTCACGCGTCACTTTCACTTGAATATTGTGTTTTTTCAAGTATTCACCGATGAAAAGCACGGCAGTACTTTTTCCAACGCCTTCAATGCCTTCAACAGTGATAAATAAATTTTTCTTAGTTTGGAGTGACATTAGTGGGTGCCTGCACGGTTAATCTTCTCTGATATTTATTAACAGCTTCATTTTGTTCCTTCAATGTTTCAGAGAATTGATGCGTACCGTCTCCTCTCGCAACATAATACAAATAGTTAGTCAGCATAGGATGTAATGCTGCTTCGATGGCTTGCTTACTAGGCATAGCAATTGGTGTTGGTGGTAATCCTCTATGAACATAAGTATTGTAAGGCGTTTTAAATTTCATATTTTCTTTCGTTAATTTACCTGAATACCGATCACCTAATCCAAAAATAATAGATGCATCAATTTGTAGTGGCATGTGTTTCTCTAAACGATTCAAAATAATACCTGCAATTAAGGGGCGTTCAGATGGTATTGCACTTTCCTTTTCAATCAGTGAAGCCACAATGAGTGCTTGTTGTGGATCTGTATAAGGTAAAAGGCTCGATCGGTTTTGCCATATCGACGTGAGATCTTGTTGCATTTTTTGGTAAGCACGTTTTAATAATTCAACATCTGTTTTATTTCGAGTGAAATAATAGGTATCGGGATAAAAATTTCCTTCCGCTGTCTTTTGAGTGCTACCTAATTGAAACATGATTTGTTCTTGAGTCAAGTCTTGTAACTCATGTTTCATGTAAGGGTTTGCGTTGATTGCGGCCATCACTTGTTGAAAAGTCCATCCTTCAATAATCGAAAATTTATATTGAATGACTTTTCCTTCGACCACTTCATCTAACAATTCGCCTGGTGTTAAATTAGGTGTAAATCGATATTCTCCCGCTTGCAGTTTATTAATTTGTCCTCGTAGGTATGCCAACACCGTAAAATAATTAGGTTGATGAATCACACCGATGTCATGTAAATCTTTGACGAATTGTCTAAACCCGGTTCCTGGTTTTAAAGTATATTCAACCGCTTGATCAATCTGTAGAGGAGTATGTAGAAAGCTGCGCCAATTGTGGTAAACAACAAGAATCGAAACTATCACTGCGACAAGTGTTAAAGATACGATGCCACGAGCAGCAGTAATACGCATAGGCTAAGTTAATCGTGAAAATATCAACGAACCGTTGGTATTTCCAAAACCGAATGAGTTAGAGAGTGCGTGATCAATCTTCATTTGTTGTGCAACATGCGGCACAAAATTTAAATCACACCCTTCGCTAGGATTGTCTAAGTTAATCGTAGGTGGTGCAACATTATCACGAATTGATAAAACGCTAATGATGGCTTCAACAGCACCTGCCGCACCTAATAAATGACCTATCATAGATTTAGTAGAACTTACAGCAAGCTTGTAAGCATGCGGTCCAAAACCACTTTTAACGGCAAGCACTTCAATCTCATCGCCCACTTGGGTAGAAGTACCATGCGCATTAATATAATCAATTTGTTCAGGATTGAGTTTTGCATCTTTCAATGCATTAACCATAGAATACAAAGCACCCGAACCTGAATCATCAGGAGAGGTGATGTGATACGCATCTGCGCTCATACCAAAACCCGAGAGTTCAGCATAAATTTTCGCGCCACGACGCTTCGCATGTTCATACTCTTCTAAAACCATCACGCCAGCGCCTTCGCCTAACACAAAGCCATCACGATCTTTATCCCAGGGACGACTTGCTTTTTCCGGTTCATCGTTACGAGTCGATAAAGCTCTTGCTGACGCAAATCCTGCAATACATAAAGGAGTCGATGCCATTTCAGCACCGCCAGCCAACATAACGTCAGCGTCACCGTATGCAATCATACGAGCCGCATGACCAATATTATGAGTTCCTGTCGTACATGCTGTGACGATTGCAATGTTTGGACCTTTCAATCCATATTTAATAGAAATTTGCCCAGCAACCATATTGATGATGCCCGCTGGAATAAAGAATGGAGATACTCGTCTTGGCCCACCATTAATAATTTGAAGATGATTGGCTTCGATTGTTGTAATACCGCCAATGCCTGAACCTACAGCCACACCCACACGGTGTGCATTCTCATCGGTAATGACTAAACCAGAATCTTTTAAGGCTTCATCAGATGCCGCTATTCCGAATTGAGTGAAAGGATCCATTTTTCTTGCATCTTTGGCGGGAACATACTGAGTGATATCAAAATCTTTGACTGTAGCGCAGATCCGGCAACTAAATCCTTCTGGATCAAAATGTTTAATTCCAGTCACACCGCTTTTGCCTTCTAATAAGGCTTTCCAGGTTTGATCCACAGACAAACCTACCGGTGTTAACATACCTAAACCTGTCACTACGATACGACGCTTACTCAAGAACAGCTCCTCAAACAATTAAAATTAAGATTAAGATTCATGAGCCAGTGAATATTTTTATTTTGCTTTCCCCCACCCTAACCCTCCCCCTTCGTCCGGGGGAGGGAATTCTAGGTATGTTGCCTTGATGCGTTTTTTGCATCAAGGTTTCAGGTATCCTTATTCCCTGATTTCGCAAGCTCAATCAAGGCTACAAACGCGGAGCATCTGTAGAATAAAGGGGTTTACTCAATTACGCTTTTTCTTTTTGGTGTGCTTCAACGTAATCAACAACTTGTTGTACAGTTGTGATTTTTTCTGCTTGCTCATCAGGGATTTCAACATCAAAAGCTTCTTCAAATTCCATCACTAATTCAACAGTATCTAATGAATCAGCACCTAAATCTTCAACAAAAGAAGCGTTCATTTGAACTTGGTCTTTTTGAACGCCAAGTTTTTCTACAATGATGTCAACAACACGATCTTTTATGCTACTCATAGTACTTATCCCTCTATATTATCAATGGTTAAAAAATCTTCTACGTCATTTTCTCAGGGCGGTAGTTTATTCATTTATTTTAAGTTGGCAAGTGATTTTAAATTGCTATACGAAGCAAATACATGTAAAAATACCACACATAATAATTTTCTAGGATAAGGCAAGATGTTCGATAAAAAAATAGGATTTGGCTACGCCACTTTATTTTTATATTGCCTTATTACCGGGGTTTCTATCTTCAGCATTCACCAAGCGGCTCAGTTGGCCGACCCAATCAGTCTCGCCTTGTATGTATTTTTATCATGCGCTCTTATTTTTAATGCACTCAACTTTAAAAATATTCGTAGCACCTACGCCGTCGCGAACAGCGACAGAAAGAGTATTTTGACCCTGAATGTACTAACCGCCATCGTTTGGTTAAGTACTTTTTGGAGCTTAAAATACATCAGTCCCACGGTATTCATCGTGATTTATATGGGTATTATCCCCATCACGGCCTATCTTACTCAGGTCATCAAAACACAAAAATCCAGTTGGACTGAACTACTACTCATCATCATTCTTGCTATCCTGATTGCCAGCATTGTGACTGTACATGAACTACTTTTTCCGTCCAGAAACCCCACCCTACTACAAGGTATTCTCCCAGCGATTATTGCTGGCGTCAGTGGGAACTTTTACGTTTTATATTCTAGATACCTACAACATAAATTGAATTTAGTGTCACTAGACATTTCATCTCTTCGATTTTATTTACTGATCTTTATCGGCATTATATGGGCATTAGCTCATGTCAGTACTCACCAATTAACTATCGGTATCACAGCTTACAATGTCTTGTTCATCACTCTAGTCAGTAGTGTTTTACCACTTTATTTATTACAAAATAGTATTCACAACCTTGGCCCATTGAAAACAGCCTATATATTGCCGTTAACTTTAATATTTACGTACTGGGTTGAACTCGTCAGTGGCGTTCAATTTGAATGGAGCTTATTACTACTCATCGTTTTACTCGTCACTATTCTAGCTTTGCCGCTGAAGATGGAATCTAAAAGTAGTTCATGAAGCGCATTTTTCTCACGTAGCCTTGATGCGGTTTTTGCATCAAGGTGTTAAAGCATAGAGAAACCTTGATGCAAAAACCGCATCAAGGCTACGCTACTAAAAATACATCTTAAAACTTATTATGTATTGGGGCTGCATTTCCAAAGTCGTTCGAATGGCTAGGACGAACCATCCCACAAGCATTCGAAATTTCATTGAGTTGCGTTTGGATCGTTGTTAATAAGGTTCGCAATCCCTGAGTTATCTTAACATCCGGTTTTAAACCTTGATCCAATGCCGTATAAATACTATTAAAATTAAGTTGTTGGTCACACTTGAGTTGCGCATTGAATGCTTGAATGATTAAGGCAAGAACTTTATTTTCCGCCTTAATTTTAAAAACATCCGTGCTAACAACTTTGCGATTATTTTTATAGGTCTCCAACTCAAGAACAGCCGCATTAAAAAACTTGTCTATATTGAAAGATTTACCAGGAGTAAAAGGAGCACTCTTTTCCTTCTCAGAAGATTCTTGTTTTTCAATGGAAGCTAGGAGTTTTTCAAGTTCATTAGCTTGTACCAACATCTTGAAGCATGTGCTGTAAGCTTCGAGCGTCGTTACTTTTGCCATATTACTCGCTGCATTGACTCGCAAACTAGAAATTTTATCACGCAATTCACTTTTTTCTTTGGCAGGTATTTCAATTGCTAATCGTTGCCTAGAAAAAACTCGTTCCTCTAGAGGTATGTGAGCAAGTACCCTTTCTTGATTAGTAGTATTGTTCTTCAATTGGTAAACTGCAGCCAATTTTTCCCACTGATTATTTGTTAAAATTTCCTTATCTTGAAATCCTCTACCCGACTTTGACAAAAGCTTAATTAAGAGTTCTGAATATTCAGCACCTTGATTTTTTTTATCTGCATCTGGTGCCGCCTTAAGCGCAGAATCAAGAACACGATAAAGAACCTGATACACGGTGTATTCTAAATTTTTACCTAGTAGTTGATTGACAAGAAGAAGGTATTCAGGGTTTGATAAGAGATTAAAATTATTATTAAGTTTATCAAAAACATGTTGTAAAAACTTAGGGTTTTCAGGATCAAAAAAATCAATTTGCCTAATAAACACATCTTCAAAATCTTTAACGAGCTTATTCAAAAAAATGTGCCCTAAAGGGAAAATGACAATCCCATTCTCATTATGAACCAATGAATGATAAAAGGGATGTCGATAATTGTTATACTCATAATCTGTTCGCTCGCTTGATTGCTTGATTATACTCCACTGCTTTATGTGAACGGGATACGAAGAATACGAATTTTCATTTATATAAAAACCAGGTAGCTCAGACATGGTAATTTTTTCATATTTGCTGTTCTGAAGTTTCATTAAAAAACCAACATTTTTTATAATAACAGTTTTCATCTTATCTGGATTGACTGCATATAAAAGAAATACTAACCACCAATAATCGGTTTTTTCACCCTTGATATATGATTGATGTATTGCAAAAACTGGCCCTTCCAGAACTGTTTTAAACTGTGATTCAGTCAGAGGCTCACTACAAATCTTTGCAGTTTCTATTAAAACCTCCTTGTATAGTTTTTTAGAAAACCCCAATTTTGTTACCCTAGAAAGCTCTTTACGTTTTTGTTCTAACCATTCTATTTTTTGAGAAAGCAAGAAAGTACTGTATAAAGATTTTGCCGCATCTGGTAATGCATCGATTTGTTT
>JAFEDO010000195.1 GCA_018241565.1 Pseudomonadota bacterium | reverse complement strand
TTCAAATATCTGTGATTCACTAAATTTAGATTTTTTCATCGTAGAGCTCCTTTCTCAATACTATTTCCAATAGTTTGACATAAAACTCTACTTTTAACTGGTATTAGTTTAAGGGAGGATTACCACTGCCCTATTAATAATTTAAAAATGCTTTCAAAAACAAAACAGGCACTTTATATTTTATGCTATATCTGTCATCGATACCAAAAAATTAATAACAACCTTATGATTAGCTATTTTCATTATATTGAAAAATTTAAAGATGAAGCAAGAACAAAAGCTCGTGATCGCATCTTTAAAGAAAAATTGGAAATTAATGAAGACAGCAAGCACGCAGCAATAGTATTGCGTTTCTTTGATGATGAAAGTATTTCAGATAAAGAAACGTTTGGACATGTACGTAAGCGCGCGTACAAACATATCGAGAGAGGAAAATTCTCTGTGGTTTCTGATTATTTACAAGGGTTTTTATTTGATTATCAGAAAATGAAATGGGAAGAAATTATCAAACTAAAATTTAGAGTCAGCAAAAACCTCCGCCCGATTTTTAAAGCGTTAACATTTAGCAGTTCAAGAAAAAATGATCCTATTCTTAATGCAATTCAATTTCTTAAAAGTTACTTTTCGTCATCCGAAAGTAATAAAAAAAATCTATTGGAAAATGCACCCATTGATTTTCTTCCAAAATCTTGGGTTAAGCACTTAATGCTTATTTCGAGAGGTAAAGGTAATCAGATAATAGACATTAAAAAATACGAATTTATGTTATATCAACAAATATCACAAAAAATAGAAAGTGGCGATCTGCATATTGTAGATTCTGTTATTTTTAAGGATCTGTCGGACCATTTAATTAGTAATAGGGGTTCTGTGATAAGTCCCTCGAAAATGCCTAACTGATCAATATTTAACTTTTTTATGGCGTATCCTTATGAATTTTTTTACTGGACACGTTTTATTATAATTATGATTAGATTAAAATTATTACTATAAATAAGATTTCATGTTTCTATTATAGACAGTTGGGCACTTTCGAGGGACTTACTATAAAATCCCTAATACGGAATAAAGCATCAATTTCTTTTTCCCATAAGCGTCCAATAGACCACTCTGATGCAATTCTTTCCAATAACCTGCTTTTACCGATTCCTGGTCTCCCACTGATTAAAATGCTGCGGCATCGATCATCTAATTGATCACCTCTTGCGTTAAAAATTATATTTTTTAGCTCCACTGATGGAGAGTTTTCATAGATATCATCGAAAGGTTGTACTTGCCGTTCTTTAGCACTACTAGGATCTGTTTCTTTATGAGCTCCTTCAAGCATTGCTAGTTTATTATTTTCATATGATCTTTGTTCTTTCGCGGTAACGAGAGTTAGCTCAACATAAAAGTCCCCGACATCAAATTGGTCATTTTTTCTGTTAACTTGTTTTTGATTATAATATTTCTTGAGTAATAGAACGATTTTATTTAGATTGCTCATGATTTCTCCAATATCTTTTTATCAGTTTCACTATTTTTCATCATGATTTCCGCTTTATGTTACCGTTACTTTCATCATTTACAAAAATCCACGACTATAAATCTTGCTCGATCAAAAGTATCTGAGTTATTTACCACTACTCCTTAATCAAGTAATATTTGCGAATCATTTATTCATTCTTAGCCGTGACAAGGGATCTTCTAACGCTTGTAAATCATCTAAGAGTTTTATATTTTTTTCCTTGTAATTACTTTCATACGAGCTTCCCAAACAGTCGCGCATGACCTTAATTTTTTTATTTATTTTTTTCTCTTCTTCTGTTTCTAAAAGAATTTTTCCAATATCTAACTGCGGAGATGATGTGGGTTGACCCATTAAAGTCATTACAGATGCATATTGGTTTTGAGCTTGATTTATCTGAAGCTCATTTGTCCGATTGCTTCTCAATCTAAATGCCTCTTGCTCAAGATCATTGATTGTATCTACTAAACCTTTCATAAATTTTCGATACTCAGAATCTAAACTACTAGAATACTGCCGCGGAAATTCTACTTTTTTTAATGGTTCCGTGCGAAGATTTGAACGTCTCATAATTTTCTGTCCTTTTTCATCAAAAACATTGACCATTGGTTCTACAGCAAGCCTCTCGAAAATGCTTAATCGATCATGATAGAAATATGAAATCCAATGATTGATATTTTATCGTATTAAAAACGATGAACTGGCCCATCTTCCCTTATTTTGTTGGCGGTTAAACAACGTTGCTCTTTTTCCAGATCCATTTGCGGAACACGTGACAAATCTGCCGTATCGAAATCACTATAGATAACACTTGCTCCCGCTCTACGCCCCAGACCAGCTAGATCCTCAGCTTTTTTCTTATCAAACGTATCAGTATAAGCAGTTCGAGGATTTTGAGGATAAGGACTCGGATCCTTTTGTGTTACAACACTCGCACCATCGCCAAATTTAAATCTTGGGAAAGTTTGTTTGAGTGATCTATCGCTATCTGGATTACGGCCTGTTTCACCAGCAGCTAACACTTTCGAAGGAACTAATGCACTAACACGATCTAAAGGTTTTTTTCTCTCTTTAAAAGCCTCAAAAATATCCTCGACGGACTGCTGTAAAGCTGCAATTACGCAATTCCTATTAACCCCTTCTAAATGACCATCTCCTCGTGCAAACCACTGCTCATTACCAGGCGTACAGACGATCAAACCATCTTCTCCATCCGCTTCATGCATATCATTAACAGACATACCTCCTAGAATTAAACCACCTATTTTTGCCATTGAAGCCCGCGGAACCCGCAAATGACCAGAAGAAAATGAATCAGAAAGAAAATGACTTGCATACCCATCCACTAGATAGGCTGCAGCCAATAACGCTCTACCTCCAGATTTATTTTTATCATATTGGTTGCGAGCATCTATTGCTAGTTCTAATGCTAGCTGATGTCCCGCTTGATAAGCATCCCACGAAAAAGGAGCGAAGTGATCAAAGTTTGTAGCCAATAACTGCGAATATGATTTTCCAAGAAGCTTTGTATACGCAATCGTTTGCGCATTTAATCTATCTGGGATCCACTTCGCAATCCAAAAAATCCACGATACCAAACTTGCTAAATTTTCGTTTTTTGCCAACTGATTAAAATGTTCTTTAAATCTTATCTGCCGTTCACTTTCCTGACTAGATTCTGAAATAGGTTTTTCTGGAACACCGAAATAATCACCAGCCAATGCCACAATTTGAGCATAAGACAATTTTTCTGTACCAAAATCTACTCCTTTACCATCTCTAAATCGACAGAGGATGAAAGCCTGACTACTTGAAGCAAACTCAGTTCTAGTTACTGGTGAATCATCTGTCTGATTATCTACAGGAAATTTAAGTG
>JAFEDO010000194.1 GCA_018241565.1 Pseudomonadota bacterium | reverse complement strand
TTATCTCCACTCGATGGGATTGGACCACAAGATCTCAGCATGGATAAATTAATTAAATTACTCGAACAAAATAACATTAAAGAAGTGATCATTGCGACTAATCCAACGGTGGAAGGGCAAGCAACAGCGCATTACTTAACTGAAATTTCAAAACAACGAAAGATCAAAACCACTCGCCTTGCCTCCGGCATCCCTCTTGGCAGCGAATTAGAATTTATTGATGGCGGCACCCTTGCATATGCCTTCAATGGCCGAGAAACACTCTACATATTAGAAGAAGAATCTGCTTAAACTCTATTTCTTCTTTTTCTTCTTCGCTTGATATAACAACGGCATGATTCTGACTGTTTTGATCATATTATCTTTAACTTGCACAACTTCCATCGGATAACCAGATAAACGTAAACAAGTTCCAGACGATGGAATCGTTTCTAAATGTTCGATGATCAATCCGCTTAATGTTTTAGGACCTCTCACGGGTAACTTCCAATTCATTGTGCGATTTAATTCTCTAATGACAGCTCCACCATCTACTAAAAAAGATCCATCTGATTGCGGATGAACTTCTTTACCCACATCTGCAAAATCTGTCGTATAAGCACCCACAATTTCTTCTAAAATATCATCTAAGGTTGTTAATCCTTGAATATCTCCATATTCATTTACAATTAAACCTAATCGTGTTTTAGATTTTTGAAAATTAAATAATTGCTTGTTGAGAGGTGTGCCTTCTGGAATAAATTCCAATGGTTGTGCAATTTGCAGCAGTATTTCTTTATTTAATTCATCCTCCGCAAACAAATGAACGACTGTTCTTAAATGAATAAATCCTTCCACATGCTCAATGCTGCCTCGATATAAAGGTAGTCGAGTGTGTTCACTCGTTTTTAATTCTTTTAGAATTTCATTCCAATCTTCATCTAAATCAATGCCTGCAATTTCATTGCGCGGAACCATGATATCTTCGACATGAGTTTTCTCAAGATCAAAAATGCCCATCAACATTTCTCTGTGATGCACCGGTAATAAAGAACCTGCTTCATGTACCACTGTACGTAACTCTTCTCCACTTAAATGTTCTACTTTTTGTTCTTTGACTTTGATACCTACTAGCCTTAATACGCCCTTTACTAATACGTTCGCAAACCATACTAACGGATATAATATTTTCAAAAAGATAGTCAGCGGCAATGAAATACCAAATGAAACTTCTCGAGGATAAATCGCAGCGATCGTTTTAGGCGCGATTTCAGCAAAAATCAAAATACATAAAGTCAATACAACGGTTTCAAGCAAGACCCCTAAATCACCATATAAACGAGCTCCAACGATAGTCATAATTGAAGAAGCGACGATATTCGCAATGGTATTACCGATTAAAATCACGCTCAATAATCGATCGGGACGTTCTAATAATTTTTGGATCCGAATCGCTGTCGCATTCTTCTTTTTGACTAAATGGCGTAACCGATATCGATTGATGGACATCAACCCAGTTTCAGCAGCAGAAAAAAATCCCGATAAAATAATGAGAAAAAGCACGAATAAAAGTAAGGTCGAAATAGAAATATGTTGCATTGTTTTGTATACTGTGGCGTTTTAACGAATTCGGAACATTATCATGTTTAACAATCTCGGTGCAAACCTATCCAATATATTTCAAAAGCTCAGAGGCCAAGCACGGCTCACAGAAGAGAACATACAAGAAACCTTGCGAGAAATCCGGGTTGCCTTATTTGAAGCAGACGTGGCGCTACCCGTCGTTAAAGAATTTATCGAGCATATTCGTACACGTGCGGTGGGCAAAGAAGTTATTTCTAGTATTAATCCAGGCCAAGCGCTCATTAAGATAGTGCATGATGAAATGGTCGTTCTAATGGGTGAACCCGAAGGTCTTAATCTACAAGTCCAACCCCCCGTCATTATCCTCATGGCAGGCTTACAAGGTTCAGGAAAAACCACCACTACTATTAAGCTCGCAAAATACTTAAAAGAACGTGAACAAAAAAAAGTCCTCGTCACCAGTGCAGATATCTATAGACCCGCCGCCATTGAACAATTAGGCAATCTTGCTAAAAGCAACGAAATTGACTTTTGCCCCACTCAAAATTCTCAATCAGTAACAGATATTGTTAAAAATGCCCTTGCGATGGCTAAGAGTAATCTTCATGAAGTGGTGATCATCGATACGGCTGGACGTTTGCATATCGATGAAGCCATGATGCAAGAAATCAAAAGCATCCATGATTTTGCTAAACCGACTGAAACTTTATTCGTTGTCGACAGTATGACGGGTCAAGATGCCGCAAATACCGCTAAAGCATTCCATGAAGTACTCCCTCTTACCGGTATTATCTTAACGAAAACAGATGGTGATGCCCGAGGCGGTGCCGCTTTATCGGTACGTCAAATCACTGGAAAACCCATTAAATTTATCGGTATTGGGGAAAAAACAGATGCCTTAGAACCTTTCCATGCCGATCGAATTGTTTCTCGTATTCTAGGCATGGGCGATGTGGTGAGCTTGGTTGAACAAGCGGAACGCTCAATTTCTCATGAAGAAACTAAAAAGTTGAAAAAGAAACTTTCCAAAGGCAACTTCGACTTAGATGACTTCAGAGAACAAATTATCCAAATGAATAAAATGGGTGGGATTATGGGGTTGGCTTCAAAACTTCCTGGTTTTAGTGCCCTGCCCCAAGCTCAAACCAATATGGGTGAAAAAGCCTTAGTACAAGTGGTCGCTATCATTAATTCGATGACGGCTAAAGAACGCCGCTTCCCTACTTTAATCAATGGCTCTCGAAAAAGACGTATTGCTAAGGGCTCTGGTACCGAAATCCCCGATGTGAATCGACTCTTAAAACAATTCACCCAAATGCAAAAAATGATGAAAAAAGCCACTAAACCAGGCGCCATGCAAAAGATGTTGCGTGGGATGAAGGGCTTCGATGGGATGATGCCACCGGGGTTTTAGGCAAGTTACCAGCTAAATATGCTCTATAAAGCATTTATTACTGACTTATATGCCTTATAAAGCACATTAGGTAAGCAAAACCGATTAAATCCTTTGTCAATCAAACCACCAAAGATCACAAAATACCGTTTTGCATTCTTGGCATTTGCGTATAAAATAGCGCCCTTTTCAATTTAACCTAGAGGAAATACATTGCAATGGTAGTTATTCGCTTATCTCGCGCAGGAACAAACAAGCGCCCTTTTTACCACATGGTTGTTGCTGATCGTAGAAAACCACGTGATGGTCGATACATTGAACAAGTGGGATACTTCAACCCCGTTGCTCGTGGCCAAGAAATTCCTTTGTTAATTGAAACTGATCGCGTGCAATACTGGTTATCCGTTGGAGCGCAACCTTCAGGACGCGTTCAAACACTTTTAAAGAAATATGCCGGACAAAAAACAGTTGCTGCAGCACCTGCTGAAAAAGCAAAGCCTGCTGCTAAAGCAAAAAAAGCAGCGCCTAAAAAAGCAAAAACTGAGACTAAAGAATCTGCTGAAACCCCCAATGAGTAATTGATTGGGATGAATACCCCCTCAGAAAAAACCATTGTAGTTGGACGTATAGGCAGTAGTTATGGCGTAAAAGGCTGGGCTAAAATACAGTCTTTTACAGTTCCTGTAGACAATATATTAGATTATCAACCCTGGCTTGTTTGGCATAAGTCTAAATGGGAAACCATGGAGATCCGTGAAGCACGAGCACACGGAAATGGGATTATCGCAAAAATCCCTAACTGCAAGAATTGTGAAGAAGTAAAACTGTATGCGAATGCGGAAATTTCGGTTTATCGCAGCCAGTTGCCGAAGTTACCCGATGATGAATACTATTGTAATGATTTTATCGGTTTAAAAGTTTTGAATCAGCAAGGTTTAGAACTCGGTATCATTGAAAAAGTCATACAAACCGGCGCGAATGATGTATTGCATGTCAAAGGTGAGAAAGAAATGCTAATTCCCTATCTCCCACATGTCATACTCAAAGTAAATTTGATTGATAAAACTTTATTGGTTGATTGGGATAATGATTTCTAATATTGGCGTTATTACCCTATTTCCTGACATGTTTGAACCTTTAAAATCTGGGATCACAGGCAGAGCTTTAAAAAATCAGTTATTAAATTTGAAGACCTGGAACCCTAGGGATTTTACGACAGATAATCATAGAAATGTCGACGATAAACCCTATGGCGGTGGCCCTGGCATGGTCATGATGGTTCAACCAATACGAGATGCGGTGCAGGCAGCAAAAACAGAATTTCAGGGGGCATGTAAAACGATTTACTTATCCCCCAGAGGACGCTTATTAAATCAAACAAATGTGGTAGAATTCGCCTCCTTAAAAAATTTGATTCTCGTGGCAGGACGCTACGAAGGTATTGATGAACGCTTGATGGACTCTGTCATTGATGAAGAATGGTCTATTGGCGATTATGTTTTAAGTGGCGGAGAGTTAGCAGCCATGGTGTTTATAGATGCCATCATACGCTTACTACCCGGTGCAATTGGTGATGAACAGTCTCTCAGTCAAGAATCATTTACTGAAGGATTGTTAGAATATCCTCAGTACACAAGACCTGAGGTGATAGATGGCAAACCGGTTCCTCGCATATTATTAGGCGGGAATCATGAACACATTCGTCGTTGGAAGCTGCAGCAATCGTTAGGTCTGACCTTTAAAAGAAGACCCGAATTATTAAAGCAACGGATCTTAACTACGGAAGAGCAACAATTATTAGATGAATACATTAGGAGTGAATCATGACTAACATCGTTCAACAACTCGAAACAGAACAAATGGCTGGTAAAACCATTCCAAGTTTTGCACCTGGCGATACGGTAATCGTACAAGTTAAGGTGAAAGAAGGAACTCGTGAACGATTACAAGCCTTCGAAGGTGTTGTAATCGCTATGCGAAACCGCGGTTTAAATTCAGCTTTCACAGTTCGTAAAATTTCTCACGGTGAAGGTGTAGAACGAGTTTTTCAAACTTATAGTCCATTAATCGCTAGCATTGAAGTGAAACGTCGCGGTGATGTGCGTCGTGCTAAATTATATTATTTACGCGAGTTAGCTGGACGTGCTGCACGACTCAAAGAAAAATTAACAGGCAAACCTAAAGCCGCTGATAAGGAATAATCTTTTGAGCGCTTCCTACGCCGCAATCATAGCGTCACCCGTAGGAAAATTAGGATTAGTCATTCATCAAGAGCAGTTATCGCAAATAGATTTTTTAACAAACGATACTGCTCTTCTTCAACCAAGAACACCAATTGCAAAAGAAGTTTCTACTCAACTTAAATCTTATTTTCAAAATCCAACGCATCGTTTCACTTTAAACTTATCTCCCGCAAATACTGAGTTTCGAAAACAAGTCCGAAAAGCGTTATCGAAAATTCCTTCAGGAAAAACTTTAACTTACCAACAATTAGCGGAACAATTAAAAAATCACCCTCGTGCCATCGGCCAAGCTTGCCGACGTAACGCCATACCGATCATCATCCCCTGCCATCGTGTCCTCGCTAAAAATGGCATGGGTGGTTTTGCAGGAGAAACTGAAGGAAGATTAATGGATATTAAAAGTTGGTTGTTGAACCACGAATCGAATTCGTAATTTAAAAGGTTTCTATTATCCCTAGCAACACTAAACGTTATTCTGAACTTTTCCTTTTTCAAATGCGGCGATATTAGATAAGGTGGTTTCTGCAATATTAACCATAGCTTCTTTTGTGAAAAATCCTTGATGTCCCGTGATGAGCACATTAGGAAAAGTCAGTAAGCGCGCAAATACATCATCTTGCATAATTTTATCGGACAAGTCTTCAAAAAACATATCCGCTTCTTCTTCGTAAACATCTAATCCTAAATAGCCTATCTTTTTAGATTTCAATCCATCAATCACTGCTCCGGTATCAACAACAGCGCCACGACTGGTATTAATTAACATAACATTCTCTTTCATTTGTTGTACTGCAGAAGCATTAATCAAGTGAACTGTTTGTGGTGTTAAAGGACAATGTAAACTGATGATATCTGATGAATGATACAGCTCTTCTAAATCCACATACTGAATTCCTAACTTTTGACATTCAACACTTGGCTTAATATCAAAAGCAATCACCTTGCAATTAAATCCAAGCATGATTTTGGCGAAGATACTGCCGATATTCCCCGTACCTATAACTCCCACTGTGCGGCCTGATAAATCAAACCCCATGAGCCCATGTAAAGAAAAATCATTTTCTCGAACTCGATTGTAGGAACGATAAATTTTACGATTTAACCCCAAAATTAAAGCAACGCTATGTTCTGCAATGGCATGAGGAGAATAAGTCGGTACACGAACTACGGTAAATCCTAATTTTTTAGCATGCGCCAAATCTACGTGATTGAACCCTGCTGATCTCAATGCGATTAAACGCACACCTTGAGACCATAGAATATCAAGTACTTTTTTGTTTAATTGATCATTCGCAAAACAACATATAACGGAAAAATCTCGGCATAGAACCGCGGTATTTTCATTCAAATGAGCTTCTAAAAAATGGAGCTCATAAAGATATTGTTGGTTCGCTTTTTCAAAAAAGTCTTTTTCGTATTTTTGAGTACTAAAAAAAGCAATTTTTTTCATGATGTTCCCTTTGAAAAACGGATTTTATAGACTATGTTTACTGGCCTGTAAAATGACTCCTATGGATATCATCAACCAGTATTAAAATTTTCCGGCAAAATCTTGTATTAATTGTATACTATATCTATAGAAATGGATCGTGAGTTATTAATCATGTTATGAAGGAGCTAAACATGGCCATCTACCAAAATATCTTACTAGCCGCCGACTTAATTGATTCGTCTAATCATGTCGTCGATCAAGCGAAATATATCGCTCAAGTTTTTAATGCGAACGTCACTGCAGCGCACGTCATAGAACCTATTCCTATGTATGGATATCCTTGGGCTGTAGACATTGAAAACCCATTGAAAGAAGAAGCTGAAAATGAATTGGCGAAGATTGGAGAGAAACTCAATATTCCGAAAGAACGACAAATTGTAGAGTTTGGTTCTATCAAACATCAACTATTAAAAGTAGCAGAAGACCATAAGAATGATTTGATCATCACAGGCAGCCACGGAAGACATGGGTGGCACCGCCTACTAGGCTCAGGTGCTAATGCTGTTGTCAATTATGCAAATTCGGATGTATTGATAGTGCGTTGCTTGAAAGAATCTCAATTTAAAAAATATCAACGGATATTATTAGCAACTGAAATGACACCCCAAGCAAAAACTTTAGTGAAAAAAGCCATGGAAGTTGCGGAGCAATTTCAAAGTCGATTACAATTGATTCATGTCGTCGAACCAATTACTCATTTTAATTATGCAGAATTCATCGAGTTTGAAGAAGAGTACCAAGAAAAATCTAAAGTTATGTTTACTGAGTTCGCAAAAGAATTACATATTGCAGAAAGTGATTTACACGTTGGCATGGGGCCTGTTAAACGCGAAATATTAGATACCGCGAAAAAGTTAAATACAGATTTAATTATTGTAGGCAGTCATGGTCAACATGGTTTGAATGCTCTACTCGGTTCTACAGCCAGCGCCGTTTTACATGGTGCTGAATGTGATGTGTTAACGATTCGATGTTTGGAATAAGTAATAACGCCTCTGGATCCCGGACAAACGCTGCAAAAACGACGCTGGATCCCGGCTCTCGTGTTGCAAAAGCTCAACACTCGGCCGGGATGACAGTAGCTTGTTTCTTCATTTGGTGTTGTATTGTCATCCCGGCCAAGTGCCGAGCCTTTGCGGCACGCGAGCCGGGATCCAGTGTCTTTCATTCTAATGCGTAACCACTATCACTTTCTTTTCTTGTGCCTGTGATGCATTCCATGGCTGCATATAAAACATTTGAATAACTATTCTATGAGGCGCTACAAAAGCCCGTGGCTTTACTTTAAATATCCAAACCGCATTACCACCGGCACCTGGCATTGTCTTCGTTGGTTTTTCGTAATAATAACTAACGACTTCAATCAATTGTTCATCATATTGACCTAAAAACCAAGAATACCCAGTCGTTAGATTTGCAGGCAATTGAACGGTAAATTGCGGTTGATTTTGAGAAACTTGAATGGCTTTATTGTCTTGATCGGCGTATCCCATAGAGATAAAGAAAAATGTCGATAAGAACAGTATGATAGAAAGTAAATATTTATTAAACATAGTCTCTCCTAGTTTTGAACCCCCACTCTAACCCTCCGCCTTCGTCCGGGGAAGGAAATTCTATCTCCTCTCTCAGTACTCCGAATTTGGGCTAAAGTGGGGCAAATTTGTAATTTCTCAGGTAGAATCCTCTTTTTTAAACTGGAACCACGCATGTCACGTCGCCGAAAAAAATTGCCCACAGCACCAGCCCAAGCAACCATTGAATCATTGAGTCACGATGGTCGCGGGATTGCCCACATCAATGGCAAAACTACCTTTATCAGTGGTGCTCTCCCTCAGGAAATCGTCACGTTTGTTTATACCAACCAACGAGGACGTTTCGATGAGGGTAAAACATTAGAAGTCACTCATCCTAACCCTGATCGAGTCACTCCCAAGTGTGCTCATTATTCTCTCTGTGGTGGATGCAGTTTACAACATCTTGCGGAAGATGCGCAGATCACTTTCAAACAAAATATACTTTTAGAACAACTGGAACGCTTTGGCAAAGTTTCTCCAAAAACGATGCTCCCTCCCCTTCGAGGTCCTATCTGGGGTTATCGCCATAAAGCACGTTTAGGTGTTCGATACATTCTAAAAAAAGAAGTTCTTTTTGTTGGGTTCCGTGAAAAAGAAAACCCCCGCTTATTAACTGACATTAAACATTGCGAAATATTACACCCTCATCTTGGACAAAAAATTGGGGAACTACGCGATAAAATTGATGAGATAAGTATTAAAGATTTTATCCCACAAATCGAAGTCGCCATCACCCAAAATCGAACCGCTTTAATCATTCGCCATCTCAAAGCATTGACTCCCGATGATGAAGCAAAGTTTATAGCAATATCTCAGCAATTTAATTTTGATATTTATTTACAACCTGAGGGTGTTGAATCCATTCAATTATTTTGGCCTAAACGTTCTTCTGAATTGTTAACTTATGAATATCCTGAATTAAATATTGAATATGAATTTCACCCGAATGATTTTACTCAAATTAATTTTGCGATTAATCAAGCGATGGTGAAGCAAACACTCGAGTTATTCGAATTAAAATCAAATGATCGAGTTTTAGATTTATTTTGTGGATTAGGAAATTTTTCATTGCCGATGGCTAAACAAGCGCTCGAAGTGATTGGTGTCGAAGGCAGTCCCCTGATGGTCGAACGAGCCAAGAGAAATGCCAAACACAATAACATTAGTAATACCCAATTTTATTGCGCCGATTTATTTAATAATAATTTTTCAAATACCCCTTGGTTTGCTCAAAACTTTGCTAAAATTCTAATTGATCCGCCTCGCAGTGGCGCTTTAGAAATTATCCAACAAATTCAACAGTTTAAGGCAAAACGCTTGATTTATGTCTCTTGCAACCCAGCCACTTTAGCACGCGATGCTGGGGAACTGGTTCATAAACAAGGATACAAGTTAGTAAAGGCTGGGATCATGGATATGTTTCCACATACCAATCATGTGGAATCGATCGCGGTGTTTGATAAGTGACACTCGATCAAATATAACAAAACGACGCTGGATCCCGGCTCGCGCACCGCAAAAGCTCGGCGCTTGGCCGGGATGACAAAGAATACTAAATTCACACTGTCATCCCGGCCGAGTGTTGAGCCTTTGCAACACGAGAGCCGGGATCCAGTTTAATAGGATAATGTAGTATGGTTAAAATCACTGAACATGCACATATTCTTCCGGATGGGAGCATTGATTTAGAAATCTGGCTCCATCACTTAAGCCAAGCACACCACTATAAAGATGTGAGCTTAATTCGTAGCGCCTGTATTTTAAGTCAATTAACAGGACAACATCACGCAACAGAAATTGGTTGTAACTGTCTACAACAAGGGCTTGCTATGGCAGAAGTATTAAGTGATCTCGAAATGGATCAAGCAACCCTAGCT
Organism: Pseudomonadota bacterium; assembly: GCA_018241565.1. Classification (GTDB taxonomy): domain Bacteria; phylum Pseudomonadota; class Gammaproteobacteria; order JAFEDO01; family JAFEDO01; genus JAFEDO01. The sequence continues at coordinate 9,948 of JAFEDO010000194.1, read as the reverse complement.
GCCGCCATCGTCTATAACAGCGTGCAGTATGCGGATTTAAATATTGAAGATGTCCAAGAACAATTAGGTCAAGATATTGCAAAACTTGTTGAAGGTGTTCAACGCATGGATGCCACGCATGGTATGCGTGCGAGTAATCTTTTACAAAACCGACAACAGTTAGATAACTTACGCAAAATGTTACTCGCCATGGTCGATGACGTTCGGATTGTTTTGATTAAATTAGCCGAGCGATTGAGTGTTTTGCGTGCGGTTAAAAAACTGGATAATGGATTTAAAAAAGAAGTTGCTGAAGAAGTTATGGAGATTTATGCGCCTCTCGCGAATCGTTTAGGCATTGGACACATCAAATGGGAAATGGAAGATCTTGCTTTTCATTATCTACAACCCGAACAATATAAAAATATTGCCAAAGGATTAAAAGCTCGCCGATTAGAACGCGATCATTATGTTGAAGAAGTGGTATCTGCTCTCACTCAAAAAATAAGTGCCGCAGGGATTCAACCAATCAAAGTCTATGGACGATCTAAACACATACACAGTATCTTTAAAAAAATGCAAAGAAAAAGTGTTGATCTAGACCAAATTTATGATGCAACGGCTGTCCGAGTTTTAGTACCGACCGTTGACGATTGCTACTCTGTTCTGAGTATCGTCCATCATGCCTGGAAACAAATCCCTGAAGAATTTGATGACTATATCGCCAACCCAAAACCTAATGGTTATCGTTCGTTACACACAGCCGTCATTGGACCTGATCATAAAAACTTTGAAGTTCAAATCCGAACTTTTGAAATGCATGATTCTGCCGAACTTGGTGTCGCCGCACATTGGAAATATAAAGAAAGTGTCAGAACGCCTCAACAAAAACACGAAGACAAAATTGAATGGCTACGTGAAATTCTTGCATGGCAACAAGAAATGGCAAGTGGTAATCAAACACTAGAACAAGTCAGTAAAGAATTTATTGATGAAAGAATTTATGTCTTCACACCTAACGGAGATATTTTTGATTTACCACGAGAGGCTACTCCACTCGATTTTGCTTATCATATTCACAGTGAAATTGGGCATCGTTGTCGAGGTGCCAAAGTCAACGATGCCATAGTTCCTCTCACTTACCAATTAAAAACGGGCGATCGCATCGAAATATTAACAACTAAACAAGGTAAGCCCAGTCGCGATTGGTTAAATCCTCATTTAGGTTATTTAAAAACGGCACGCGCAAAAGCAAAGATTCATCATTGGTTTAAGCAGCAAGACTATGAACAAAATGTAGAAGCCGGTCGAGATATTTTTGAACGTGAAATAAAAAAATTACATATCAAAAATATTGATCAAGATGAATTGGCCAAACAATTAAATATGAAAGAAAAAGAAGGACTCTTTGCGGGACTTGCGACAGGCGATATTACTCTTGCTCAAGTCACTCATATAATTCAAACTAAATTTTTACAGGAAGAAAAAATTCCAGCGCCTGTTGAAACCATTGCTCCTCGAAAAGAAATTCAACAAAAGCCTTCTGACATAAAAGTAGAAGGTATTGGAAATTTACTGACTACCAATGCCAAATGCTGCAAGCCACTCCCGGGCGATCCCATTATTGGCTACATCACTCAAGGGCGTGGGGTCTCTATTCACAAACAAGACTGCCCTAACATCTTGCATGCCAATCATGAACAACGTCGCCGATTCATTGAGCTTTCATGGGGAACCAAAACTGTTTCTTTATATCCTGTGAATTTAATAATTAAAGCTTATGACAGACAAGGATTGTTAAAAGATATCACGACACTTCTCACCCAAGAAAAAATTAGCGTCATTGGATTATCAACCACCACAGACAAAGCGACTCACACTGCTAACATACCGATCACTATTGAAATTAGCGACATCACTACTTTAAGCAAAATACTCGATAAGCTAGAACAGATTAGCAATGTGATTTCTGTGACGAGAGTTCATTAAATTCCTCAAAATTAATATAACCATTCTATTCGAAATCAATCCACTGGGTCCCGCTCGAGTGTAAGAGTAATGTAAACGGAATGATTAGCGAGTAGCTATCTGTAAATGTTTTTTCTTTCCACGTACGTGATGCGTCAACAACTGACGAATATAGGGTTGATATCCAATCCCTTTTTCTCTCGCCAATGCTTTGAGTGCGGGAATTAAATTCTTTTGTAACCGAATGGATATACTTTGCAAACCCAAACTATCATCCACTGCTTTTTCACGCTTAGATGAAACCTTGCGTGCGAATTCTCCTGAAGCACCCAATTCTCGATTTTCCCAAGCATCATTTGGGATATTTTTACCCGTATTTTTCATAAATTTTTACCTCTTGTTTATACACCTAGAGTATAACTACTTGTATATACAAAAAAAATACAAAAAATGTGTCATCTCAGGCAAGCGCTGCAAAAATGACACTGGATCCCGGCTCTCGTGCCGCAAAAGCTCGGCACTTGGCTGAGATGACAATCTAATGTGTTGTAACAGTGTGTCATCCCGGCCTCGTGTTACGGCAAAGCTTTTAATATATCAGCTGTAACACGAGAGCCGGGATCCAGTGATTTATCCGATAATGCTTTCATATAAATCATCCCAATATGGATTTTGTTTTTCGATTAAAACTACTTTCCATGCACGTTTCCAGCGCTTTAGTCTTTTTTCTTGCGCAATAGCAGCTTCAACATCTTCATGTAATTCAAAATAAACTAATTTGTTAATATCATATTTAGATGTGAAACCATCTACTAACTTATTTTTATGTTGCCAGACACGTTTTATTAGATCAGATGTTACACCGATATATAACGTACCATTTCTTTGATTTGTTAATATGTAAACGTAATAATTTTTCATGGTTTTTTACCTGCCGTTGGTATGAACGACACTGGATCCCGGCTCTCGTGCCGCAAAAGCTCGGCACTCGGCCGGGATGACATACTGTTGCAACACGTTAGATCGTCATCCCAGCCGAGTGCCAAGCTTTTGCAGAACAAGAGCCAGCACGACGGTACTATATTCATTGCAAGCGTTTACTGTCATCCCGGCCGAGTGTTATGGTTTTTATAACACGAGAGCCGGAATCCAGTATCGTTTATGTATCCATGAAAGGTCAAATTTTAAACCGAATTTTCGATAATAAAAAGAAGCATTTTTAACTTTATAAGCGGGACTGGGTAAGGCAATTTACGCGGCTCACAAAGAACAATGAGGTCTGACCCCATTGCTCGCATTGATCTGTTTAAATCACAGAAATTAAAGAGGATTGATCTGAAGAAACTGTAGATATAGACACAGATTCAGTTCCTGTATTGCTCATTTGAAAAGAAGAAACCATAGGTGTTGGTGTAGACATAGATCCAGTTTCTGTAGTGACTGGTTGAAAAAATGATTGTGGTTTACTGGTTTTATCGATGCTGGCCATCTCTCTACGATGTGCTTTCATTACATTTCTATCTGCTAAAAGGCTCAAACGCAGTTCAACATCACTGAGATCATAAATATAAAAATCATCTCGGTAATTATGCTCAGGATAGTCCGTATCAATAATTAGTTTAAATTGATATAAAAGCTGGCTTAATAAACGTAAACTTTTTAAATGATACTCGATATTTTTTTGAAGTCTTGGGTCATCTTTCTGAATAGGCTTTTCTTCTCCTTTTTCATTGATATAAACAAAACTTCTTTTTTTACCTTTTCTTTTAGTTACCTGAATCTCCGTATTATTATCAAAACAAACCGTTATTATAGTCATAGTTTCATCTTGAGTTTTTATTCTTATCTTAAGGTTTATCAACTTTAAGAACCAATCAATTAATCGCCGTGGTAATTCGATTGGCTCATAAATTTGACCATTAAATAAAACAGACGGAATACTTTTATTCTGAATATAATTTTTCTTATTTAAAATAGAATTTAAATTAAATACACTAATCATTTCATCGAGATTTAAAACATTGACATGACTATTTGGTTGCATACGAACCGGCTGAATACGAGTTGACATATTATAATGTTCCCCGTCAGCAGGAGATTTGTAGGATCTCACCATATTCAAGATATCCGTTGTGAACCCTATTGCATAAGTCTGCAAAAATTCTTGTAACGTCAATATATGTGAAAATATTCCGCCCAAAAGTTCTGCTGAAGTTAATGGACACTCATTGCCATCAATAGAGAAAGTAACATCTGTTAATAACAAACCTAAAAATGGTATTGAATGACGGTAAGCTTCCATCACTTTTCGCATCCATTTTTTTTGAACTATGGTAGATGTTTCAGTTCTCACACCACGGGCTTGTTCGGTTAATTTGGCAATATACTCCGTAAGACGAGATAATTCCTGACTGTATAAGGCACCATGGATAATCATCAGGCTCTGTAAGTCAGGGCCTAATCCATTCGTACTTTGTGCCAATTGCCATTCAATTTCCGTTAGTAGCTGCATGGCCAGATGAATATCAGACTGTGGTTGCGAGAGCACAAAACCAATTAAAAATTGAATGAGCGCATTGGTATACTGCGTTAAAAAAACAATATGAGGTGAGCGTGTTGCTTTATCCTCTTTCGACCATCCATTTTGTTTAAACTCAGACAATCGTATTTTTGAATAAAAAAATATCATTAGCATGGAGAGTTCACTGGCAATACTTTTAACTATTTTTTTTCTTTCCATATCATTGGCTTTAAGCGCTGATGTGAGTACTTCAGTAAAAGAAGGGAGTTGCTTTAATAGTACATCGCTTGTGAGCCATTCATTAAATATTTTACTATTTTTAACGACCATGTCAGCTTGATATCGGCATTGTAATTTTTGAATACTTTTGAAGTATGATTTTATCTTTTCCACTAACTCTTTTAATTGAAATCGCGTATCGTTAAGTGCTATTTTTAAGAATAACTCCAAATTATCCTGAAACAACTCGTCATGACACAATTGGTATTGTGCATCATTGGATAAGATTTCTTTAATAATGAATAAAGCAATTAATTGCTGGTATTTATCAAAGTTGGGATATAACAGTTGTAATGCAAGTATGGCCTCATACGCTGATATCAGTCCTTGCAACCCTAAAATTCTAAGACTTAATTGATTTTTATCAAAACATCGTTGAGAATCTTGGTTAGTGACACTACAGAAAGCCCAAAGAATTTGTAAATTTTTTACTATTTTTGCATCAGATGAAATCTTATCAAACTGAGGTGTCGTAAGAGGTTCTTCACAAGTTAATATCAAACCACTTTTAAATAGTTTCATTTCAATTTTTTGAGATTTTTCTAACAGCTTTTCATTTTTTCTTGAACGCAAGGCTAATACTCTAACCTGTAACGCAGTGAATGCCTGACGAATAATGGCTTTTGAAAGTTTGCTTTCTTGTATAGCATCATATAATTTTCTCCCCTCAGCATCAGGCTTCGTTAAATCAGCACAAGCTGCAAGAAAAGTAAATTTTTCTTGATACTCAGCAAGGCCAAAACGGCGCACCGCATTGGAAAAAGCTTCTAATAGCTCAGCTGTTTGAACTTCTGAAGGAGAACCTGATTTTGATAAATCCATAGCATCTAATCTTTTAGATGCCATAGGTGAGCTTCCAGAGGAAGAAGAAAGATCAGATTTCATGCTTCTTCTCGCACTCCCACGAAGACTATTAAACAGCGCTGCATGGGGGGGCTCATAAAGAAGAGGAAATTTTGTAGCCAATTCGTTTCGTATATTCAATGGATTTTTTGTGCGTGCAACCAATTGAATGCTGGAAAAAACCTCTGCAAATTTCAAATCTGCTGAATCAGGCATCGTGAGCTCTGCAGAATAACCTTTTCTCATAGTATAGAATCACCTTCTATTTAAAAAAATAATTTTTACATTTTTGAATAGTTAAGCTGATGAAGCTGCTGAAACCGATGAAGAAAAACGTGGTAACGTAGGACTAAGGGCAACAGAATTTTCAGACACACGACTAAACCATGCATTTAAAGCTTGTTTTGCATCGCCGTTGAGTTTGATCGTTAACTTTTTACTTGTGCAACTTGTATAAGGCTGTAAGACTTGCATCAATCCAGTCATCATGTCTTTACGTACCCAAACAGGCGTATCTGGTTTAAAGAATGTTTGTTTTGCTCTCTGTGAAGAAAGTACAGTGGGCGTAGCTATAGCTTCATTAAGCCACTGATAAAATGCTTCACAATCACACGTCAATTCTAGAGATGCATCCTTCCGATAACTGTCAAGCAAAGTCGTTTTAAAATTAACATAGTCTTCAGTTTCTCGAGGTGTTTTTAGTTCACTCCATGCTTCATAAGGTTTCTGCATCTGTTGCCGTAAATTCTCATAATCTTTTTTTTGTTCAGGCGTCATAGAATCTCTTATTATCCGTGGAAATTGAGCTAAAAGATAATTATTGGGATTGCATCCATCATCTAACTGAAAGGCAAGTTCAAATACTTTTTTAAACTGAGCTCGCACATCAACATAGCTACCAATATAGTCATCTAGACTTGTAAAAAAGGCAAATCTCATAATACCAATCATTAGCTTCAATATTTTAACGCATTCTTTTGCATGAGTTGCACGAAGCTCACCTTTCATTGCTTTTAAATACAGAGTTCGTTTATCATCTGTTGCAAATAAGGGAAATTTTAAAATCATGTTTTTTTGCTGTTCTTCAAGCTCCTCATAAGCACCTAAAGCACGATGAAAAGTATCTTCTTTGTTGAAACTTTCAAAAGAAAATCCATCTTTTAAGCTCTCTTTAACAACTTCATATTTTTCAGGGGGTAAATTGCTTTGAATATAATTTTTCCATATGGGATTACTCACTAAACAACAGTGAATTTCAAGTGAATCCGCATCAACCAAAGCCTCAAATAATTTTTTTTTCTTAATAGGCATTTCATCAGATAATTGTACTAACCAACGAACATGACCTAGCAGAGTCAACCCAATACTTTCTGCATTTTCACTCATTTTTCTTAAAATCCCGATGCCAAATTTCTTTCCATCCGCATCGGTTTCGAGAAATTTTATTTTAAATTTTTCTATATCAGTTTGGGTCCAATGCCACTGAAGAATTTTAATCACAGCTTGTCTTGGCATATCATCTGATCCAGAGCTCGATGAAGCGATAGGTCTTTCAATTGTATTTATAGAAATATTTTTAGGTACCTCTGTTTCTTCTAAAAGCAGCAATGCTGAATTATTTGAAAATAAAAATTTAAATAGTTCTTTATCTAAAAATAGGGCCTGAATAAAATATTCATTTCTAAAAATATTAATTTCTTCAGAGCTAAAAAGTGGATCTTTTATTTCCTTAGCAAACAAATTATTAAAATACAGGGCAACATTCTTCTTTGTTAACTTATCAGCAGACTCTAATGCTTTTCTATTAGCGAGTGAATTCAGCTTCGTTTTAATCGTTTCGTGCAAATCTGGTAATTTGTGGACATGAGTGGCAAGAAAAATCCAGAGAAATATCCGATCTTCTTTTAATAAATTCATCTCAAAAAATGCCATTATGGCATTAGGGTTAAAAGTATTGGCTAAAATTTTAAGGGCAAGTTCATGGTGTGGAATACTAAGCTTATCATTATTAAAAAATAATGGAGTGGATGAACAAAGGTCACTATTTGAAAATACAGGTACTACTCCATCTCCAATACTTCTTTCATCTCCTGCATCATATTCCTCTGATATGATAGGTGCAGAATTCGTTCGCATGTTGGAACTTCTAGCATTATTATTTTTTTTAGGCATAGTCTTACAACTCCATTCAGATTGTTTATGATACCCAGCCAATGAAAAATCAATCGTCACTTTGAACTAAGACTGGCATGAATAGATAGTCGATAAATTTCTGATGGCTTGTCAGATTATTCCTGACAACGTAGCTAAACTAGGCAATTTTGGAGAGCATATCTTGCAATTTCTACATAACTAGTCAGATTCGTTTTTTCACGAATACGCCTCACGTAAGTAGATACAGTTTTACCGCTTAAATTGAGTTTAAAAGCAATTTCTTTGACTGTCTGACCTAATGCAATTAACCGAAAGATTTCAAACTCTCGATTCGAGAGTTTTTCGTGTAGTAATGAATTCTTTTTTTCATGTAAAGTTTTTGCCAAATCAATAGCGGTCTCAGCATGAAGATAAGCCTCACCAGCTTTTACTTTTTTTATTGCTTCTAAAAGATCATCTACAGCTCGATGTTTATGAATAAAGCCATTAGCCCCAGCTTTCATAGTTTGGATAACATACTCTGTTTCTGTTGCGCTTGTTAATATCAATATTGGAACCGTTGAACTATGTGCTCGAATAGCATGGATAATTTCAAGCACACTTCCGTTCGGCATCATAATATCAAGTAAAATAAGATCCCATTGCTGTTTATTGATCTGATTCAAAGTCGATGCAAAATCAAGAGTTTCAAAAATTTCAGCTGTGTTAAAAGCTTCACGCAAAATTTCCTTGATCCCACGGCGAGTTACTTCATGGTCATCCGCTATAAGTATGTTCGTCATCTTTTTTCCTTTTTGTATCTGGAATTAGAACTATAACTTCTGTTCCTCTTTCAACACAGCTTTTTAGCATAACCTTTCCTTTTAGCATCTCTGCTCTCTCCTGTATTCCTAACAAACCAAGAGACAATTTTTTTTCATACTTATCAATCTGAAACCCAACGCCATTATCTTTAACAGATAAACAGAAATACTGACTTCTCTTTTCAAAAATAATTTCTACTAAGGTTGCTTCTGCATGGCGAGCAACATTAGTCATCAACTCTTGAAATATCCGAAAAATCTCAGTTGAAATATCTGAATTTACTTGCAGAACATCAGTCACCTGAAGTTCCACAGCAATGCCAGTCTTGGATTCAAATCTACGCGCTTCATCACGAATTGCTGCTGGCAAGCCAAGAACATCCAGTACACTCGGACGAAGTTCCACAGCAATACGTTGGACAGCTTCTATCGTATGATCAATCAGTTTATTTGTTTCTGCTATTCTCTTGCAAATTTTCACTGAGGCACTGTTAAAATTAAGATTCAAATTCTTTGTAATCCAACGAAGATCTATTTTTATTCCTGTCAATAGCTGACCCAATTCATCGTGAACTTCACGAGAAATACGAGTGCGCTCTAATTCTCTTATTTCATTTAAATGTGCGGCTAAAGCTCTCATTTGCTTATCACGTATTTCTAGATCATGGTTTCTTTTTTGGAGCTCAGTATCTCGACGTATACACTCTGTTACATCACGACAAATTGCAGCCCAACCAATTACTGCATCTTTTTCATCTTTAAGAGCAAATTTAATCATTGAAAGTATTATATCTGACCCTGTTTTTTTTAATGTAATAAGCTTATTCGGTATGACTGTTTCGTTTTCGTGTATAACTCTGGATCGACTAATTTGTTCATTAAAACAATCGCCATTTTCAAATTGAATCATTGCATTGATAGGTTTGCCTATCGCTGCTTCCATGGAATGCCCAAAAATTTTTTCTGATCCAGGATTCCAACTGGTAATCATCCCGTTTATATCACAACTAAAAATTGCGTCAGCCGAAGATTCAACAATATCCGCTAGTCGTTTCTGTAAAACATCTGCTCGTTTCTGTGCATAGATTTCTCTCGCGCGTGCCACTATGCAGCCAATGGAACGACGCAAGTTTTGCGCACTCATCTCTTGTTTTGAAATATAGTCCTGAGCACCAGCTTCTATACAAGCCATTGCAAGTTTTTCATCATCAAGATCAGTCAATACAACAATTGGAACAGCAGGAACCCACCGACGCATGATATTAACAGCGTCCACTCCTCTGGTATCAGGCAATCTAAGATCAAGTAATATTACGTCAATTTTTAAAGACTGAAGACACAAACTCGCTTCAGTCAAGTTTTTAACATAAATAATTTTATCCTGTTGTTCACTTGCTCCTA
>JAFEDO010000193.1 GCA_018241565.1 Pseudomonadota bacterium | reverse complement strand
TGGGCTCTATGCCTCTAACATGATTAGTGCGCCACTGACTCAATCGATAGGTCGAATTCTTACTCGTGCAGTGAGGATTGGATATTTAGAACGAGGAGCACAAGGTACTTCTGTCACTGGATTTATTTTTAATAGTGATACAGCGGTTGGTAGCCGTTTAGAGGGTGGTGCGGATATCACTTATAAATGGGATGGTGCTTTAAATGGTGATATCGGGGTGAGTTTCGTTAGTAATATTTCGGATTCGCAAGGTATGCAATCTACGGGTGGACCTGGCGCGTTTACTGGGTTTGGTATGAGTACAGCGACTGATACGTTGGTACATCGCGTTCCAGGTATTGATGTGCACTCTAAATTAAATTTCAAAAAGTTTGGATTCTTAGCGGAATACGTTTCTGGTTTGAGACCTTTCGCCATGCAAGATATGTCGTTTAATGGTCATGGTGCAACGCCCTCTGCATTTAACCTTGAAGCTTCTTATAGTTTTGATCTTTTCAATAAACCAGCATCTTTTGCATTAGGTTACGGTCAAAGTTACCAAGGACTTGCACTTAACTTAGCAAAAAATCGGTATAGCGGTGTATTTAATATTTCGCTTTTCAGAAATACCATTCAATCACTCGAATATCGACACGATGTGAATTATGGTACTGGTACAACAGCATCAGGCGCTGGCTTACCGATTACATCCGCTGGTTTAGGTCGACATCAAGATCTGCTCTTATTCCAGATGGGTGTTTATTTCTAAGAGATAATCATTTGTAAGCCAAGTAAAGTGTTTAGAGAAAGGGCCTATAACAGGCCCTTTTTCATATCTATGCTAATCATCACATCTGTAAACTAGGGCTGTTTTCTGAATGATTAGCTTCTTCTGGCTGAGCAGCAGCCATTATAAAATCAGGTTCGAAAACTGATTCTCAGCTGACGAGAGAAGAATAGAAGTTGAGAACAGAGAGATACATTGATATAAAGTAACTCTTCACTAACTAATGGTTAACTATACTTATGAACAAACTCGATTTAGCGGAAGCTTTGATTGCAATTGCTGATACTGGTTCTATTTATAAAGCAGCGGATGAGCTTCATCAAACGAGCGCGGCAATTAGTAAAAAACTATCTAAATTGGAAAGTCACTTAAAGACGCGGTTAGTGATTAGAGAACGCAAAGGGTTGAGTTTAACAGCAGCAGGTCAGCATTATTATCACGAAGCAAAAAAAGCAGTAAATCAATTTGTGTTGGCTGAACAAAGCGTTGCTCAAGAGATGCTCCAACCGCAGGGAGAGTTGAAAGTTGTTGCTAAGCAATTTTACGTTCAGACAATTATATTGCCAAAGTTATCGGAATTTTTAGAACGCTATCCAAAACTCAATGTTAATCTTGATACTACGGACATGCTACCTAATTTTGATTCTAAGAAAATGGATATTTTATTTGGTTGTGCTGACACATACGCTGAAGGAATAGAAAATTTGATACGTAAAAAAATAGACATCTCTCGTTTTGGTTTGTATGCATCTCCTATTTATTTAAAGAAAAAAGGTATTCCAAAGAACTCAAGTGAATTGTTGAAACATGATTTTATTGCGCATGGATTTAGAAAAATACCAGGTCTTATTGTTTTAGATAATAATGAGCAAATAATAGTGAATCCTAAATTTACTTGGAACAACACGACGCTCATTGTTCAGGCAGCCTTATCTCATCTCGGGTTTATATGGGCAGACGAAAAAATTGTTTTTGATTTAGTTGCTAAGAAAAAACTAGTTGGCATATTAGAAAATCATACACGACAGATTACAAATATTTGTCTTTTTTATGATAGCCAATATAAGTTTGATCCTAGAATACGAGCATTTATTGATTTCTTTATACAATGCCAGATTTAATTTTTTTGAACAAATTTTTTTTGTAGTTTCAAATGATGGCTTTCTATCGTTGTAATTTGTTGTTACCTTCTACGCTGTGAATTCAATTTTTTATGGCTTTGCAAAAAATTCAAAATTGGTGGAAGTCAGAAGTTTTTAGAGAAAGGGCCTATAGCAGGCCCTTTTTCATATCTATGCTAGTCATCACATCTGTAAACTAAGTCTGTTTTCTGAATGATCAGCTTGTCCTCGCACAGCTGCAGTTATTTCGTTTCTGGCATGCCATCCAACATAATAACCAGCGGCAAGACATACGACTGCAATTCCAGCTATGGTATAAGGGTTAGTACTGATAACTCCAGTAGAGGACTCATCTGCCCACCAACTTTCAATGCTTGTTTTAAGAATAGTATTTATGGCATGCTTTATTTCTGAACCTACTTGTTTCCCCATCCAAGAAAGAAGCGCGGCGCTTCTTGAATTAGGGAGTTGAGCAGACATATAAGTGCCAATACTGGTTAAGGAGTAATCTACTAAGCTTGAGGCTGCAGAATAGGTAGCCCTTTTTGAGATATCAGCAATTAATGGGGATGTTTTTGCAATTAAATGAGCTAGTAACATGGCATCTCTCCTTATAAAATTAAGTTCAAAACTAATTGTCAGCTGACAAGAGAAGAATAGAAGTTGAGATCGGAAAGATACATTGATATAAAGTTACTCTTGATTAACTAATGGTTAACTATACTTATGAACAAACTCGATTTAGCGGAAGCTTTAATTGCTATTGCAGATACTGGTTCTATTTATAAAGCAGCAGATACATTACATCAGACAAGCGCAGCAATTAGTAAAAAACTAACTAAGCTAGAAGCGCACTTGAAAACCAGGTTAGTATTTAGAGAACGCAAGGGATTGAGTTTAACAGCAGCAGGCCAGCATTATTACCACGAAGCAAAAAAAGCGGTAAATCAATTTATGTTGGCCGAGCAAAGTGTTGCTCAGGAGATGATGCAGCCAAAGGGTGAACTAAAGATTATTGCTAAGCAATTTTATATTGAGTCTATGATATTGCCACGGTTATCAGAGTTTTTGATTCGTTATCCCCAGCTGAACGTTAGTCTTGATGCAACTGAAGTACCCCCACCTGACTTTGATTCTAAGAAAATGGATATTCTATTTGGTTGTTCTGACTCATGTGCTGTGGATGCAGATAACTTAATACGTAAGAAAATTGGTATTTCTCGATATGGACTCTATGCTTCGCCGACTTACTTAAAACAAAAAGGTACACCAAATGTCCCTACGGAATTGACGCAACATGATTTCATTGCCCATGAGTTTAGAAGAAAACCCAACATTATTG
>JAFEDO010000192.1 GCA_018241565.1 Pseudomonadota bacterium | reverse complement strand
CCCCTCCCTCGGCACTCCGAAGAAAGGAAAATAAATCCCCTCCCCCGGTACTCCGGGGGAGGGTTAGGGTGGGGGCAACATTTTATTTACTTCGCCAGCGTTTTAAACCGAAATAATTCCAGTAAACGATATCCGCGATATTGTCCAAACAATAAAACCACAGCCAATAAAATGAATAACAACTCTGGGAAAGTAAACATTAAATATTCTAATTCTTTATTTTTCATCACTAAAAACGCAATAACTGCGGCAAATATACTGCCAAAACCCGTTTTCAATGCATCATAAGCACCACGCTCTTCCCACAATACACACATGCGTTCTATCGTCATCGTCAATATCACCATAGGGAATAAAGCAATAGAGGCACCATGCGCTAATCCTAATTTATGGCTTAACACACTTAAACCCAAAATAATTAACACAACAACCGTTAATATAGCCGTCAATCGCGGCACTAATAATAATCGCAATTGCTCGAGATAAAAACGCATCACTAAACCTAAGGCAACAATCGTGCTAAATAAAATAACGCCCCAAATTAAATGCGTTTCTCGAAATGCCACTGCGATTAACACCGGCATAAAAGTTCCAAAAGTATCTATACCAACAACATTCCTCAGTAACAAAATAATAAATGCACCGATAGGAATCGTGAGTAAAATATAAAATACATACTGTGTTTCTAAAGGCAATTGATAGAGAGAATATTTTAATAAAACCGAATCTAATTCTTTTCCGAGTTGCTGAGCACTACTGATCGGCGTCACAGAGACACTTAATGAAAAATGTGGATTCGTTCCGCCTGTTAAATCTGTACTAGAAAAATCGCCATATTGCCAAATTAAAAATTCCTCTGGCAATCCATTGGCACCATCCACAGGATTTAAATAAACCCATTTTTTTGCATCATACACGGCTAACCAAGGAAATAATTTGGCATTTTTTTCAGGTTTTAAATAAATACCTTGAGCGATTTGTGCAGGAATATTTTCATGTGCCAGAATGAATACTGCTTTTTTCAAAATATTCATATGGCTTCTATCTTGCTCTAATAATAATGTCGCATTACTTGCTTTCGAATCGTTCAGTATTCGCAAAGTTTCAGCAGCAAAGGTCATCGTATCCGCTGATTTACTACGTGCTTCACGAATAATACTTTCTACAGCAGATTTCTCTGGTTCTTTTAATACTTCAAGCTTTGGAAATTCAGGAGGCTTTTGTGCGAAATTCTTTTGAACTTTAGACTTATACAAAACCGCTCGATAATACAGTGACTGAGATCCTCTCGCTCGTCTAATAGACCATTGTGCTACTCGATTGAGTCCTTCTTTTTGCGCAATAACACCATAATTATGAGAAACAAAGTTTTCATCAGACACTAAAAAGTTGGGCGGATTATTGGGAATCACGAAGCCGGCTTTAATAGGTTTTTTATCTGCTTTGAAACGAAAGTTGGCTTCCACCGTCCATGACTGCACCGTTGTCACTGGGGTTAAGGGAATACCTAAGTGTAACCAACGATAACAAAAACAAGCCGCACCTATCAGTACTAACCCTAAAACGAGTAACAAGATATGCCGAGATTGAGGATGAACCATGCCACTACTCGCAATTTAAATGGGTAATGAATTTTTCCTGGGGATCAACAACACCATTAAAGTGTGCAATAGTACTACGTCCAATCAGCACTGGGTATAGGAAATCTGAACGGTTAGCCAAATTAAATTTTTCTTCATACTTTTCATTTCCGATACAAAGCATGATTTTAACGACGGGCCGCTTCATAGGCGCTTCTTTCTTGATGTTTAAATAAAGAGGTTTGCGCCGCTTGATATGCGTATAACCTTCGAGCTTTCTTTCGAAGACAACGCCTTTTCTGGGATTCTCTAAAGGCACTGTAAAACGTACCCATGTTTCGCCATTACGTTCAAACTCAGTAATATCGATAGCATCTAGGGATGAGGTCTTAGCGCCAGTATCCATTTTGCCAACCAGCTTAAGATTTTCGGGTAATAGCAGCACGTGTTCCACTTGACCAAACTTCTGTTCAAGCACGCTTGCAAAAGCAGGGCTTTGGCATAGAAATAACAGCACCAAGCACTTGAATAAAACAACCCTCATCAAACACCTCTTAAGCCCAAAAAGTCGGCTACTTTAGCACTGTACACGGCGAAATGGTAGACATACAATGTCGCCCTTTCTAAGGGAATAGCTCAGAATCATGAATAAAACAGTAAACCATAAAAATAAAATAGCCCCCCCAAAAACATTGGTGGGTTGGCGTGAATGGATTGAACTACCTGAACTCGGCATTCAAAAAATCAAAGCAAAAATCGATACAGGTGCTAAAACATCTACGCTACATGCGTTCGATGTACAACCCTTTAAGCAAAAAGGGAGAGACAAAGTGAGATTTGATATCCACCCTTTACAACGAAACACTCGTATTGTTGTGAGTTGCATTGCAGATATTATCGATAGACGCTGGGTGACTGACTCTGGGGGACATAAGGAATTAAGATATGTCATTGAAACCATGCTAGTCCTTGGCGATGCTTCATGGAAAATTGAAATGACATTAACGAATAGAGACAATATGCAATTTAGAATGTTGTTAGGAAGAGCCGCGATGCGGAAACGCTTGATTGTCAATCCAACGGCATCTTTTATTATCGGTAAGAAATAATTTTTTGAGGACAGTGACGTGCACATAGCTATTTTATCTCGTAGACCTGATTTATATTCTACTCGGCGACTGGCGCAAGCCGCACACCAACGAGGCCATAAAGTTTCCATTGTAGATACGCTGCGTTGTTATATGAATATTACTTCTCTCAACCCTTCTATCCATTACAAAGGGAAAAAACTTCCGTTATTCGATGCCGTCATTCCTCGTATTGGCGCATCTATTACTTTTTACGGAACAGCTGTCGTCAGACAATTTGAAATGATGGGTACTTTCTGTGTGAATCCTTCATTAGCTATTACGCGTGCGCGAGATAAATTACGTTCCATCCAACTACTCTCTCGCAAAGGCATTGGATTACCTATCACAGGATTTGCAAAACGACCCGATAATATTTCCGACTTAATTAAAATGGTGGGTGGCGCACCGCTCGTGATTAAATTATTAGAAGGTACTCAAGGGATCGGTGTTGTATTAGCAGAAACGAATAAAGCAGCAGAAAGCGTGATTCAATCTTTCTTAGGATTACGAGTAAACATCTTAGTACAAGAATATATTAAAGAAGCCAAAGGATCGGACATTCGGTGTTTTGTCGTCGGTGGAAAAGTAGTTGCTGCGATGGAAAGAAAAGCATTACCCGGAGAATTCCGTTCTAACCTGCATCGAGGCGGCAGTGCTCACAGCATTAAAATCACTCCCGAAGAAAGAAAAACCGCTGTAGAAGCTGCAAAAATTGTCGGACTTCCAGTGGCTGGTGTGGATCTCCTTCGTTCTGATCGCGGCCCTCTTGTGATGGAAGTAAATTCTTCCCCGGGCTTGAAAGGTATCGAACGCGCCACCGGAAAGAATATCGCAAAAATGATTATTGAATACATCGAGAATAACGCAAAACCCATCAGTAACCGAAGTCGGTATGAAGGGTAAGACTCTAAGCAGATGGCGACGACTGATGACCCTGAATCGAATAGGCTGGTGAAGGCAAGTTAACTTCATAACACCCTCCAATTTCTGTAAATTGCTGATGTATTTCTTGCAATAACCTCTTAAGATCTGGACTTATGTCTTTATCTTGCATAGCCGTTGTCAATGCTGTCCTAAACCCTGTTAAATCCAATTGCTCTTTTGGATCTTCTATAAGCAATTTTTGTTTTTTAGATGCTGCAATAAGATTACCAATAATCCTATTATCATTATAATAGAGTTTTTTTTCTATGAGACTCTTTATAGAGTTAGTTTTTTTAAATTTTTCTAAATCAACATTTATTAATGAAAAGAACTGTCCCAAAGAAACATCGGTAGGTAAGGTAAAAGGTAGCGGTGGTTTAGCGGGAGTAGCATCCTCTATTTTTTCTATCTTTTCTACCTTTGTTAATTGCCTTAATGCAGAGTCCATTTTAAAAATATTATTGAATATCTCAAAGGCTTTCATAAAGCTATCTCGATCTACTATCTTGCCTTTTGCAGCTACTCCTTCAAGAATTAAATCTTCTTTTCTGAGGGTATAGTAGTCTCTTTTATCTTGATCTGTTGCATAGCCTAATTGAATCATGATAGCTAATCGTCTTACTCTATCAGGTATTTGAGATAATACTGTATTTAAATCTGAACTTTGTTGGCTATAAATATTTTTAAATGCATTTAGATAATAAAAATATAAATAATCAACTTGTTCTTGAGAAAAAGCTTTACTAGCTACATACTGCGGAAGCAATTCTTTTACTGATGTCACGAAAGTTAGATCATCTGGTTCTTTGAATAAAGTATTATCTATAGATCTAATAATACTACTAGTGTTTTTTTCATGCTGATCAATGATAAAAACACGATCAAGATTTTTTCTGACTGCATCTTCAGATTTTGATTCTCTAAATTTTTCATCCAATAAGCTGAGCAATTCGAATTTAGCAGAACCACTAATATTTGAATGAATATAGTGGGACATAAATAATTTCTCTGCTAAAACTTCTGTTAACACACCTATTTTTATGGCTCTAGTAATCTGATTAGTATTTTTTTCACGTCGATCAATACTAATAGCTTCTTTAAAAATTTCTTCTGTTATAGAGTCTTGTTGTTTATTCTTACAAAAGATATTAGCGATATATAGTTTGTTTTCCCAAAGCTGCGCTTGATCTTTTATATCAAATTTTCTATTAGCAATTGCGTTTAGCCAGCTTTGACATACTAACAGAAGCATTTCATTTGATAATAAATTTGCATCCATTAATTTAGAGATTTGACCAGGCACATCAAGGAACGAACGATTCTCCATTTCACCGTAAACATTTTTCACATAGTCATCACGGAAAGGATCATAAAAATCTATTTCTTTAGCGCTGCAGTGCTTTCTACGCCCATATTCTGTCTCCGAATCCCACGAATATCCCGTTGCCATACATTTCCCATTAGAATCTATTAATAGCCTTCCTCTCAGATTGTTGTCGCGAAGAAATTGATTGAAATAGTCGCTCATTTCTACAGTAGTTCTGTGACCATCACCTCGATTATAGTCTTCCCAAAAACCATACTCATAGTAATCAGGAGAAAATTTGCTAACCATCTTTTGATTTACTGTATTTAAAATAACATATTTAATTCGAGCATCTTGTCGAATATCTTTAAATCTTGTGTCATAGTAATGCCGCAGCGCAGTATCATACGACATCTGTTGATCTCCCTCAGGAAGGAAAAAATAAGCTTGAAACTTCTCCGATATTTCCCCCTTCGAGTTTCGCATGTAAAGATCACCAATTATGCCGTTGAATTCTGAAGGTTTTGTATCGGTGTTATATTTATCCTTTGCTCCTTTTAAACTTGAAATAACATTAGGTTTCTGAAGCAGCATTTCT
>JAFEDO010000191.1 GCA_018241565.1 Pseudomonadota bacterium | reverse complement strand
TTTCAAATATCTGTGATTCACTAAATTTAGATTTTTTCATCGTAGAGCTCCTTTCTCAATACTATTTCCAATAGTTTGACATAAAACTCTACTTTTAACTGGTATTAGTTTAAGGGAGGATTACCTAGTCTTTAGTATCAATAAAATTTTCTTTATCCAGTATAGCAAAGGGAACCAATTGTATAGTGAAAAATCATTAAGTAAGCCTAATGATACATTTTTCCTAGATAAAAGATGTGTTATGGGCAGTGATTTTATTTTCAAATGGGTAAAGAATAGAGAGAAAGATTTTAAATATGTTGAGAAGTAAATTGATGAAGAAATTTTCAGAATTAAATGATTTGAGTTTCAGAAAAATTGATGTTAATGTGGCGCTATATTAAATTTTATATAATTTTGTTTGCAGTATATTGTTTAGGAAATAAAACATAAGGAGCTCCAGCATGAAAAAAGAATCAACATCCACAGCTGAGATACGGCTTCACGAACAAGCTGCTGGTAATCAAGTTTATCCGGTTGCTACTCTTACGAAGGGAGGATATGGAGTTGTTGTTTGGAATGAACAAGGA
This sequence comes from Pseudomonadota bacterium, assembly GCA_018241565.1. Classification (GTDB taxonomy): domain Bacteria; phylum Pseudomonadota; class Gammaproteobacteria; order JAFEDO01; family JAFEDO01; genus JAFEDO01. Next base: position 2,032 of record JAFEDO010000191.1, on the reverse strand, counting down.
ACTGGAGGAGAGGGTGACAATACTATTCCTTCGCTTCGAGCAAGAAAGATCCATCCAAAAGGTGAGCCAGCAGGTAGAGACAAATTGTTAACAACAGACAAAGGAAGAGCTGCTTACTTTCCAGCAGTTACTTCTCAAGCAAATGGTTTCACATGCATTTGGTATTCAGAAGGAGCTGGCGATACGCAGTTAAAAATAGCAAATTTTAGTTATGACTTAATGGCAAACGGTGATATTCAAAATGTTAATGACAGTGATGTGACTCTTTATCCGGAAGGTAGTGCCTGCGCTATAGCAAGAACGCGCTCAGGATTTGCTGGCGTGGTCTTCAAAGGATATTACAAGAATGCTGCTCTAGAATCTATATATTTTAGGGGATATCGAGCTGATGGGACGCCGTTGCCACAGACTCTCATTAAGATAACTGATGAAGGCGAAAGTGTATTTGGTGGTGTTGATATTGCATCGAAAGATGCTGACCATTTTGTAGTCGCCTATCTATCAGGAAATGGTATCTTTAATGTAAAGCTTGTTACGAGAGTGGTAAATCTACTTGACCCGGATGATATTTACGTTTCAGCTCCAACTATAATCACCGAGGCTGCAAGTCCCACGAGGGGGCTTAGTAAGCCTAGAGTAATTGGCTCTGACACAGCCTATATGATGGTTGCGTGGGGAGCTTATAACAATAACACCGGGGATGATAAAATTGAATACCGTATACTTCATGATCTGACTCCATCTACTCAAGTGATAACATTGCCTCACAGAACAAATGGTTCAAGAATTGGCATCGGATCAGAGAACGATACTCAGCAGTTCTCGATAAGCTTTTCAGTAATGGGCGGAGCTCAGAGTGGTGGCGATAAGGTATATGTCTATAAAACTAATTATGCAGGCCAACAGAAATTATTGAACCAGGTTAGCACTCTTGCTCAAGACTTCAAGACAGATTCAACCTTTGTTCTTTTCAATAACACTAATTATTTTTTTGCATGGCAAACAAGCAATTTTGGTGGTCAATCGAGCTCCGATGTTTATGGTAGAAGTCCTATGTTTACCCAAACAAATAGTTCTGAAAATAAAGAGACTGAAATGTGTAAAGACCGTATTCGCCTCTTACAAATTAGCAGGTTGTGAGTTGTTGGATTCAACCAAATTCTTTGAGTGTGGACTCGCATAAAGTTTTTTGTGCGGATCCGTCGATTTGGGTTTAGGCAGGTGGTTAGTCTGTAGTTTTTTTCAGTATACCAAACTGCCAAATATCTTAAAGAAACAAAGAAAGATTATCTTGGAAGTTGCTAATACTTAATTCTAATAAAAAAAATACTATCTCTCACCCCTTATCCTCAATGAACAAATACAATTTCAAAAATCATAATTAGAAAAAATTTACTTATTTTCCTGTTTCCCATGATAATTTCTTTTATTCCCGCCTTTTCCTTTAGAAGGTAGAGTAAACCAATATTCTTTTGAAATAGGGTGAAAATAATCTGCACGTTCGATTAAATGCGCAGAAGTTGTTTCGGGGATTGCTGAAATTTCTATTCGAACACCCTCTGAACGTAAGTGTTCAACTAATTCCACATAATCTGAATCACCAGACATAATAATAATCGTATCGACTTTGCCGGCTAATTGCATGGCTTTGATGGCGAGTGGAATGTCGGCACTTTTGTGACAAGGTTGTACGGAACCATGATAGAGCGTATGTAATCGCTCTGCGAGTTTGCTGGAAATATGTTTTCCTTCCCGAAAATAAATTAAGCGGTTGAGTGACCGATTTCCGATAAGCTTGGGAATTAAAGTGTCAAAATTTAACATGACGCTTTCGTTTCGACTTTGTTCGTGAATGCTTCGTTCAATATTATTTCCGTCGACTAAAACAGCAACGGATTGGCTAATGATGATAGCAGGTGTTGGATTCATTTTGTTTTCCTTTTTTATTTTTAGTTTTTTGAGATCCTTCGCTGACGCTCAGGATGACATAGCTTTGCTCAGAGTGGCAACAGTGTCATCCTGAGCGTCAGCG
>JAFEDO010000190.1 GCA_018241565.1 Pseudomonadota bacterium | reverse complement strand
TTCGAGCACTTGAACGATTAACTTTATTAGGAAAATCAGATGATTCAACGGTAGTAGATGAACTCACAAAAAACCTTCGTAATAATGATGGAGAAGTTTGCCGATTTGCTACTGATACATTAATTTCTAAAAATAAAAACCTCTCTGAAATTATCAGTAACTTAATGGAAATGATTTCCGTAGTAGGTGACGCAATCGCGCCATCTGGTGAAAAATGGAATGCTGAAGAGATGCGCGATTTTGCTATGCAAAAATTAGCGGCATTAGATCAACTTAGTAAGCCAGAAATTATTGCAGAACTCAAAAAAAATTTGAGAAGCTTCGACACAGAAGTGCGTCAATTTACTATAGACACATTTTTAATAGATGAAGAAAAAGCTCAGCCTGAGGTTGTCGCTGTATTAGCTAAAAATTTATGTTCGTACAAAGAACAAGTACGAATGAAAGCAATGAATACATTAATATCATTAAAAAAAATGAATGATCCGCAAGTAGTAGAAGTATTAAAAAAGAATCTTAGTAATCGAACAAAATTTGGGGATGCTCGAATTTTTGCTTTTGAAGCATTATTGCAAATTAAGCCCTTTACTAGTGAAATACGGTGGCTACTTCAGGAAAATATGGTTAATGATTATAAATTAAAAGGAGAACTTTGTTGGTTAACATTAGAGCTCATCGACGCTCCAATTAAACAACGAATAACGCAATTAGAAAATGATTTAGCAAATGAAGATGTTTCTGTAAGGCAATATTCTGCAGAACGATTAGTGCTAGTCGAGAATATTACAGATAAAGTAATGGATGTTATTTTTGAAAATACTCGGGCAAGTTCTAATGAAGTTAGAGATGGCGCATCGAAAACTATTGCTTATTTATTAGAGTTAAAAAAAATCGAAAGAAATGAAATAATAAACCTGTATTTAAATAATTTGTTATCTATCTATCCTCATGTAAGAGCTCATGCCTTAATAAATCTAAAAGATATGCATTGCGATGAAAGTTTAATTAGCAATAAATATTTAATTTATGCACAGAAAAAACTAGATATTCCCTTAGAATGGATCATTGAGCTTAGATCTTTTAACTCGTTGACTGATGAAATCATTGCCTATCTAATTACTTTATCGATAAATGAATCTTTTGTTGTAAGGCAACTGGCTGTTGATGCTCTTGGAAATACTAAACAATCAGGCGAAATAGTCATTAGTGCTCTAGTGGCTCGTTTGAAAGATCTGAAAGAAATAAAACTTTCTGCTATTGATTCATTAGTCAAGCTTGGTTGCTCAGCACCGTCAGTCCTTAGTAAATTAAAACCATTCTTACACGATCAAAATGCTGAAATTAGATATTCTGTCGCTGAGGCTTTTGTAGATTTGAATTGCGATTTATCGATTGTATCTGACGTGCTCGACGATCTCATCGATGTGATTTTAATTGACAGCCAAAGAGCGCTGAAGGCGAGCGTGCCGTGAGGGAGGATCAGATAAGTACTTAACTTGCTGAGTCTTTGGTTTCTGATGGTCGCTCTACTAGCATTTTTAAATCTTCTCCAATCTCTAAGGTTTTTGTCAGTTTAAATCTAATCGCAATCTGACCGTCATAATCCTGGAAAACTTACCGGTTGGGTATACGGATAAAAACTAGTTGGTCAATTGCGTAAACCTAGGCTCGGAATAAACCACTCCAGAATAAATTGTCTGATCATTTTTAAGACTATTGGTTGGGGGACTACTTATTGGTGTCTCGTTAACTTTGACATAATTCGAAGGAAATTTTCCTTGATTTCCACCTGGCCCGATTCCTATCCACCAAGAGCCATCCTGCGAGAGAAGCTTAATTGTGTCACCCTTTCGAAGGCTTAAATCACCCGCAGCGCTAGCTTTGTAATCATACAATGCAATGGCGGTTGGTCCCGTTATTGTTGCGGTACCGCCCTCAAGTTGATTACCCTCATTTTCCTCAAGTGGTCCATCTGTTTTTTTTGAATTCGCATTTTCCGCAGCAACGTGGACATAATTCGAAGGGAATGTTCCTTTCTTTCCACCTGGCCCGACTCCTACCCACCAAGAGCCTTCCTGTGAGAGAAGTTTAATCCTGTCATCCTTTCGAAAGCTTAAATCACTCGTAGAGCGAGCTCTATAGTCATAGAGTGCAACAGCGCTAGGCCCATCTATCGTCATTCTACTTCTCTCAAGTTGGCTATATTCGGTTTCGGGGTTATGCTGTGCCTCGATAACTTTGACATAATTCGAAGGAAATTCCCCTTTTGTCCCATCGAGCTTCTCTCCTGTCCACCAATGCTTTCCCTGTGATAGCACAGTAATTGTTTCATCTTTCTGAAAGCTTAAATCCTTTTTGGATTGGCCTTTGTAGGCAAATAATGTAACAGCTTTGACGTTTTTTAATTTTATTGGGTCCATAAATTGGCTCCTTCTGAGATTAAATTTAATTAAAGACACATGCTTAGATATATTTTTACAAAATTTGATGCTAACGCTTTAAAATTGTTCGATCAATATTTTTGTTATTCATTACTGCCTTACTGAGAGTAGAGTGAAAATTTTTTCAATTTTCCAACTTTGTTTTCAAGCAAGTTTTCCGCAGTATACTGGACATTTTTTCAGTCAGAATAGAACAATAAATTATTTAGTTGCTACATATTTTCCAATCATTTTTGATTTAATTT
>JAFEDO010000018.1 GCA_018241565.1 Pseudomonadota bacterium | reverse complement strand
CCTAGCAAATGCATTTTCACTTTTTAACAAATAGACCCGCACCATGACAGGTAGTGAACGCTTCTCACCACTAGGATTTAAATTTGTTGCGGGAAAAATCTTGAGTGGTGTTATGCTGCTGCCCCATTGAGTACAACCACTCATCATCAATAATAAAAAGGTAATGAAAAAGAAGCCGTATCGATTTATTTGCTGAACCGTACAAGATTTTGTACGCTTAGCGGCATTAGAAAATAGATGTGTACAAATTTCCATATCACAATTCCCTGTTGATTTTTTTATCTGAAGAAAAAATTATCATGGGATTAAAAAAAGCACAAGGACTTTGTTTAAAAAAGTTAACTTATTATCCCTCGCTCTGCGAAGGATCTCGTAACGTCACTGAGACCCTTCGCAGAGCGAGAGATGCCAGGTTCGCTAAATGGTTATAAAAGGAAAGGAACAAAAATGCGACGTCATAACTGCCTAATCGTCATCAGTGCTGTATTAATTTCTTCTTTACTAGGTTGTACTCAACGTAGTCCCGGCCCAACTCTGGCAGCAGCGACTGTCGGCGGTGGCGTTGGTGCAGGCTTCGGGGCCATGGCGGGAAGTACCGCGGCCGGTGGAATTGTTGGTGCTGTGGGTGGCGCTTTACTGTATCAAGCCAATCAAAGTCAAACGATGGAAGCGCATCGTTTGCGGCATTATGGCGCGACCATCTTTCAAATTGGCGATAAAGTCACTATCGTCATTCCTTCAGACAGAATCTTCGATACACCACAATCTGCTGAATTCAATACTAATAGCGATGCTCCTTTACAAGCGCTCGCCACTTTAATAAAACATACTAAGAATCAGGTTGCCATCAACATTACAGGGTACACAGACAACGTAGGCGATAGACGTAAAAATAAAGAATTATCCTTAAGACAAGCCCAAGCAGTGGCTGGGTATTTATGGGCTCAAGGGATACCGTCTTATCGATTACATACAGCGGGACTCGGAGAGAAAAAGGATATTGCCTCGAACGACCGGTCTGATGGTAGCTGGGCGAATCGTAGGATAGAGATTAAGTATCGCGTTTCTTAATCAACGCATACCATCCATATCTAACACCGCACCTGAACCCGTCATGTAATCTGCTTTTAGTTTCGGCATTTTGTAATAATAAATATTACTTTGATCCATCGCGAGTGTGTTTTGATCTTCAGTCACTTGTAAGTCTGCGCGCGCTTCCGTATGTGTTTTTACGTAAGAATGTTGTGTTCGAAGATATTGCGCATTGAAAAATGCTTTATCATATATTTCTGCGTTTAATGTTTTAACTCGTCCACCTAATTCAGCATAAGCATTTCCACGACCCGTCACATATAATAATGGACTGTCGACCCAATACATTCCTAACCAACCTTCACCTGAAAAATCTAATTGATTTAACGCAGCGGCACCTTTGATATGCACGATGTTTTTTCCATTCACTTTGATCGCAAGATTACGACTACGAATATTTTTGATATTAACTTTAGAAGTACCACTTAAATCTAATTGTTGTAAATTCACTTCGCCGGATAAATCAATTTGTCCACTACCTGTTCCAACGACTGTTAAAGACATATTATTTAAATCACGAACCGTTGCATTTGCTGAACCACCTACGACTAACTTTAAAAGATAAGGCGTATGAATAACAATATCTACTCTTCTTTGAGGTTTTGCTTGGTCCTTCACCGTAATATACAACGTACCTTCTTTTACAATTCCTAATAAATTATTTACTGATGCAGCATCACCTATTACTTTAACGCTTTGACGATACTTGCCACCCACTAATATTTTTAAATCGACATTCGCATTAACATCTACGGCAGAAAAAGAAGGAAGATGTGCTGAAAACAAATGATTCGTATGCCGCGCCTTGGTAAAACTTTGCGGTTGCGGTTTATGCGCGCAAGCCACGAGCAGCACGCTCGATAGAAGCAAGAAACTCCCAATGATTCTTTTCATGTATTTCCCTCTATGAATGCCTCTTACATTAAGGCCCGATACCTTAGACGAACTTATGATGAGAAGCAATTATTCCTATTTGTTTACTAGCCCCTATGGTTAGCGTTCAGTTTGAGAATTATGAAGAAAATAAAGTGATTAAAAAAGGCACTATTATTTGCTTTTTCAAAAAAATAGCATATATTATGAACATATATGGTTAAAAAATGTGTTTTTAAGAATAGTTCTTGGCTTAATTTTTTGTATTTAACATTCATCTGTTGGCAAGTTGCAAGGTGTTAATGGAGGGCTAATACATGGTAAAAAAGAAGACCGAGGGATTATATCGAGCAAAAACTGCTGGGCGAAACTCGGAAACGCAGAACCTCAGTGTTGAGGAAATAATTACTCAAATTGCAGATACAATTGCTCGCAGTATTCGTGACTTTGCGACCTTTGTTGCAAATTATATAAACCCACCACCCCAAAAAAGCGAGTTCGAAAAATTCACTCAAGATTTGCATGGGATAGGAAAGGCTGCTCACAGTACTGTTAATAACGCCAGCCGTAGTTTCGATAAAGGACATGAAACAGGTGGTCTCTTCGGCGGTATCGTGGGTGTAGGCCGATCTATTGATAATGACGCCTTCCGCCATGCCGCTAAGGCTGAGACAAGCGTCAGGGAAAAGTTGCATGAAACACGTCACGCTTATAGAAATACACAAGACTCGCCTAAAACAACAAGTACGCTAAGAACCGCGGTAAGCATCCTTTGTCTTCCTGTTACAGCACCAATATCTCTTATTGGATCCTTAGCAAATGCTATTGGTGGCAATAACTCAGAGAACAAACTACATTTACATACAAGCCGACCTGCTCCTCAAAGCCATCACTCGCCATCTCTAAGACGAAGATGATTCTAACCCAACTCATTCAATAGCTTTATTTAAGAATTTTTTAATACGTACAACCATTCTTGTTTTACCATATTTCATTTTTATTTTAATCTGGCAAATTTTTTCATAAATAGTTAGCCATCGTCATGAAATTTTCTAAAATTTTCGATTAAGAGCCCATTTTTGTCTATTTTTTTAGATTAAGGCATGAAAATTGCCAAAAATTTTAGATTAAGCCGTTATGAGCCCTTCAGAAAACTTCCTGAAACCTTAAGGAAACTTAAGAAATCTTAAGTTTTCGACCCCAAAAATGGGTATTTATACCCATTAATATTTATCATTTCTTAAGAATTCTTTAAGAATCGAGTTCTATCTTCTTTTCCACGGTGCTATTAAGTTTCTCTCATACCTAGGTGTATGAAACAAGCATACTCTTTCAGAGGTGCTTCGGGGATTCTCCCAAAATGTTGTTCTTTCGACCGCTCTCAAATGACAGACATATTTTGATAGCACCGTATCACGCTTGTCTTGGACACATACCCCTCGTCAAGCAGGCGAAAAACTTTTTTGGGGACAGTTTTTACTGTCCCCTTTTTAATTTTCCCCTCAAATATTTAATCTTCCTGACACTGCTGACAATAAGTCTCGTCGATGAATCCTAGTAATAATAAAGCGCCTAATTGGCAAAGCGGCAATACTGACAATGCCCATTGGTAAGATAACACTGAAAAATCTGTACCTGTCTCTGCAGTGGCATCTAATAACAAACCCACCAACGGTTGAAACAAAGCACCGCCCGCCATAATCACCATATTCGTAAATCCGATCGCAACTCCTGACGCGTAAGATGGATTACTCTCCGTATTTATAGCAAAAATCAGTAACATACTACTTGTGAAAAACCCGAATAAGAATAAAAGAATCCTCAACTCCATAAATGATAAGCCCACCCAATAAATCACGCTGGTTAAGCTTAATAGAGCCCCCACAGCCCCGAGAGCCATGATGGGCTTCCTATAACCTAGTCGCCCAGATATCCAGCCTTGAACAGGCCCGCCTATCGCAATACCCCAAAATACCGTAGAAGCTAAGCCAGCCGCATCGATCTTATCTAAGTGATGCAACGCCATCAAAAATGGAATACTCCATAGCTCTGTAAAGGCAATGATAGGAGCTACCATGAGTCCCCCAAACGCTGCTACGCGCCACGAGCTGCCCCGGCTAATGACACAACGGATCCCTCGCCAAACATTCTTCGTATTCTCTGAACCTCTGTCTTCCTCTGTCGCGGTGGGACGATCACGAACGATTATCCATATTAATAGGCCGACCACTGCCCCTACAATTCCTGCAAACCAAAAAGTCTCACGCCACCCCAAAGTTTCAACCAAAATACTTAAGGGAACAGCCGCAGTAATAGCACCAATCACACCGCACATGTTTGTTAAACCGATAACCATCGCTAATTGACGTGCGGGAAACCAGTGGCTTGCCAGTTTAAGACAAGCAACGAAAGAAAATGCCGAGCCAATACCTATAAATACTCGTCCAATAATGGCTATTGATAAACGATGTGTCGTTGCAAACATAAGACATCCTACTGCCACTAAGAATGCGGCAAACACAAGTAAACGCCGAATACCATAGCGATCCAGCAAAATTCCAACGGGAATTTGCATACCTGCATACGCATAGAAATAAAATGCAGCCAAACTACTCACAGCAACCGCATTAATTTCGAATGCTTGCATTAATTCAGGGACCATCGCTTGAGGGGAGACCCGTAAAAACAGCTCATAGGAATAGAAGAAGGCAGCAACTATCCATATAAGCCAAGCCATGAATGTGTATTTCGTAGAATTCAAACTTAAGATCCTTGTTTTAGTGGCTATACCGGTGAAGTTATCATCCTAAGTGCCCTAACCCCTACGGGGGGAAACATCGCGGAAGAACTTTATAGGCCATCGAATCAGAGTCGATATGTTTGTAGTAGAAAAAAACCATCATACCACTAGTGTTTCGAACCTAGTCCTGAGTGTGGAAACAGGGGTTAAGCGACAACATCATTGGTGAAGTGCCAAGCAGCATCCCGTTTGAGAGATAGCTAATTATCGAACCCTTACACCACGAACATATTATTCTTCAACCCAACACAGGGAAAAAATGATATGAACAAAGATACTGGAACGAAGACAGAAAAGTCAAAGAAAAAATCGAAGTAAGCATGCGCCGTTATTTAATTTAAAATCACATTTAATCAGGATAACAAGATTCACGTTCAGGATGATACTGTTCACATTCACGATCACCGTTTACTGATCATTGCTGCGCTTTCTTTTCTTCCCCAGCAGATTTGATACATTGTTCTCCATTTTTATGACCGCCACTTTGCACGCAGATAGGAAGACTTAAGGTATGAATGAGAGAATCTAAATTACCAAATATATTTCCCATGCCAAGCATCGAATCAAATCCATTTAAGTAATCATCATAATATTGATCTTGTTGAGTAAGCCAAGAGTTAGTCGAAACAGTAGAAGGTACTGTATTTTGATTAATAGGCGGAGGCGCTTGGTTTAGTGGAATACCATTGAAAGTAAATGGCCCAGAACCAAAGAGTAAAGTGATGAATGGAATTGATCCCGCACCTGGTTGACCATTGATGGTTCCAAATAAAGTACCTGAACCACCACCTAAAGTAAGACTTTGCGTAACCACACCACCATTCGTAGCCGGTGCGAAGATATTAGTAAATTGAGTAGCCGAGAAACTAAATGTTGGGCCACTTAATCCTGCATTAATATTTAAAGGTCCCGCATTACCACCCGTGAGTGCAGTATTATTTCCAAGAGTGACTAATCCATTAAATGTTTGACCACCGCTACCTACCGTATTAATAATTCCGCCATTAATCGTAGATGCTCCGTTGACGAGCAAGAAAGATAACGGATTCACATTACCAATCGCACCATTGAAAGTAGCCGTTCCTGAATT
>JAFEDO010000189.1 GCA_018241565.1 Pseudomonadota bacterium | reverse complement strand
TAACACAGCAATCGATGCATTACGCATGACTTGATATTCTTTATCCGTTAATGTTTGTGCAGGTGCTACTGTGATTGAATCTCCTGTGTGCACACCCATCGGATCAATATTTTCAATACTACAAATAATGATGCAATTATCTTTTCGATCTCGCACCACTTCCATTTCATATTCTTTCCAACCCGCAATGGATTGATCGATGAGTAATTCATTTGTGGGAGATAATTCTAAACCTTGTTCACAAATTTCAATAAATTCTTCGCGATTATATGCAATACCACCACCAGTACCGCCTAAAGTAAATGAAGGACGTATGACGGCAGGAAAACCAATTTGAGCTTGTCCTTGCAATGCTTCTTCTAAACTATGTGCGATGACTGAGCGCGGCATCGCTAAACCAATTTTTTGCATTGCTTGACGAAATAACTGACGATCTTCAGCTTTATCAATAGCGGCTTTAGTAGCACCTATCATTTCTACTTTAAATTTCTCGAGCACACCATGACGTTCCAGATCTAATGCGCAATTTAAAGCGGTTTGTCCACCCATGGTTGGTAAAATCGCATCGGGACGCTCTTTTTCAATGATACGTGCAACAATTTCCCAATGCACAGGTTCAATGTAAGTAGCATCCGCTAATTCAGGATCAGTCATGATGGTTGCGGGATTTGAATTAACTAAAACGACTCGATACCCTTCTTCTTTTAATGCTTTACAGGCGAGTGTTCCCGAATAATCAAATTCACACGCTTGTCCGATGACGATAGGACCTGCACCAAGAATAAGAATTGATTTTATGTCTGAACGTTTAGGCATTGTTACTCACCAACTATTACTACCACTATTTACCCCCCACCCTAACCCTCCCCCCGGAGTACCGGAGGGAGGGAACATATTGTTATCTCCCCCAGTGCTCCGAAGGAGGGAACATTTTACTCCCTCCCCCGGTACTCCGGGGGAGGGTTAGGGTGGGGGCATTATTTTTTCATCATCTCAATAAATTCATCAAATAACCCTGCGATATCTTGAGGGCCAGGGCACGCTTCTGGGTGACCTTGAAAACCAAATGCAGGTTTTGTTTTATGTCTTAATCCTTGCAAACTACCATCGAATAAAGAGCGATGCGTAACTTCGATATCTTTTGGTAATGTAGATTCATCCACATCAAATCCATGATTCTGACTGGTAATTAATACTTTTTTATCTCTGGCATCTTGCACAGGGTGATTCGCACCATGATGACCAAATTTCATTTTTGTCGTCTTTGCATTAAATGCTAAACCGAGTAATTGAAATCCTAAACAAATACCAAATAGTGGAATACCCTCTTTTAAAAATTCTTTAATCGCTGCAATGGCATAATCACAAGCTGCGGGATCGCCAGGGCCATTCGATAAGAAAACACCATCCGGTTTGAGTGCTAATACTTCTTGTACTGAAGTCATCGCGGGCACAACTGTCACTCGACATCCACGATCAACTAATAATCTTAAAATATTTCTTTTCACACCAAAGTCATAAGCCACCACATGAAATTTCATTTCAGGTTTTCGCACTGTGTTATTCGCGAAAATATCGACGCTACCTAACTCCCAAACATATGTTTTTGGTGTAGAAACAACTTTTGCTAAATCCATTCCTTCTAATCCAGGGAACTCTTTCGCCGCAGCAATCGCTTTTTCTGGATTTTTTACATCGGTTGTGATGCAACCATTTTGCGCGCCTTGTTCTCGTAATATGCGAGTTAAGCGTCGTGTATCGACTTCTGCTATAGCAACAATTTTTCTTTCTTTTAAATAATCAGATAAGGATTTTTGATTTCGCCAATTACTCGTGATGAGAGATGAGTCGCGAATGACTAAACCTGCTAACCAAGTTTTGTCAGCTTCTTGATCGACATCATTAACGCCGACGTTGCCAATATGAGGATAAGTTAAAGTAACAATTTGACCGCAATAAGAAGGATCGGAAAGGATTTCTTGGTAACCTGTCACTGCCGTATTAAAAACGACTTCTCCAACAGACTGTCCTGCAGCTCCAACTGAAACCCCATAAAACAATTCACCGTTTGCTAACGCGAGTAATGCTGGCTCGGACAATGCGCACTCCCTTTATAAACTACTGAACTCTTGTCATTCTGAGCGGGCTTGTCATCCTGAGCGTCAGCGAAGGATCTCAACGTTACCATGAGATCCTTCACTGACGCTCAGGATGATCAGCCCGCTCAGGGTTACAAGCCTATCAGGATGACAGGTTTAAAATTTCATATCTTCAAAAAATTTCTTTACGCTAGCTATCCATGCATTCGCCTTAGGGCCATGCTTTCGACCATCTTTTTGCAAGGATTGCTCAAAATTCTGAAGGAGTTCTTTTTGTTCTTTATCGAGGTTTACCGGAGTTTCGACTTCTACTGTGCAGAGCAAATCACCAACCCCAAAACCGCGGACGGATTTTACACCTTTTCCGCGTAAACGAAAGACTTTTCCAGTTTGAGTTTCACCCGGGATCTTTAATTTAACTCGCCCAGTTAAGGTAGGGACTTCTATTTCGCCGCCCACAGCAGCCACAACGAAACTAATGGGCACTTTGCAAGATAAGTCATTGTCTTCGCGTTCAAAAATTGGATGCTTTTTAATATGCACTTGTACATATAAATCTCCCGCAGGAGCACCTTGCAGCCCAGCTTCTCCTTCATGTGCTAATCGGATTCTATCTCCATTATCAACACCTGCTGGAATTTTAACTGACAATGTTTTGTGTTGTTTGACGCGCCCTTGACCGCGACACGCTTGGCAAGGATCACGAATAATTTTCCCCTGGCCATGACAAGTCGGGCAAGTTTGTTGAATAGAGAAAAATCCTTGTTGAATTCGAACTTGGCCTTCACCGCCACAAGTTTCGCAATTCACAGGTTTAGAACCCTTCTTGGCGCCTGAACCATCACATTCTTTACAAGCAACAGAAGTAGGAACACGAATCTCAATGGTTTCACCGAGCACCGCTTGCTCTAGTGTTAATTCCAAATTGTATTGAAGATCAGCACCGCGACGACCTTCTTGTCGTCTTTCTGCCCCCGCTCTTCGACCACCACCAAAAATATCCCCAAAAATATCGTCGAAAATATCTGAAGAAAATCCGCCAAACCCTGAAGGACCACCACCTCGAGCACCACCCATGGAAGGATCAACACCCGCATGCCCAAATTGATCATAAGCTGCGCGCTTTTGACCATCACTCAATATTTCATAGGCTTGTTTTGCTTCTTTAAACTTTTCTTCGGCTTCTTTATTGTTAGGATTTCGATCGGGATGAAACTTCATGGCTAGACGCCGGTAAGCTTTTTTAATATCAGCTTCACTGGCATTTTTAGGCACTTCTAGGGTTTCGTAATAATCGCGAGGCGTTTGAGCCATAAGTTGTTACTCTAAAAATTAATGTGACTATTTGGCAAATCATTTCTTTTTAATCTGAACGAGCGTGTCATCCTGAGCATTGCTCCATCATTTCAAACGAACTTGTCATCCTGAGTGTCAGCGAAGGATCTCGAGGTTAACCTTGAGATCCTTCGCTGACACTCAGGATGACACAACTACACAGAAACTGAAACCTTGATGCAAAAACCGCATCAAGGCTACACGTTCAGTACTTATTTCTTGTCTTTATCTTTATCATCCACTTCTTCGAATTCAGCATCAACTACTGTGCTATCGGATTTAGTAGCATCTTCCGTATTAGCACTACTCTCTGCACCGTGCGGCTGTTCTGCTTGACCTTCCTGTCCTTTCTTCGCATATACGCGTTCAGACATCTTAGAAGAAATTTCTGTCAGCGCGTTTACTTTTGCTTCCATCTCATCTTTGTCGCTTCCTTTCATCGCTTCTTTTAAAGCAGCAATAGCAGATTCCGCTTCTTTACGTTCATCATCAGTCACTTCACTGCCTAAATCTTTCATGCTTTTTTCTGTTGCATAAATCATATTGTCCGCTTTATTTCGTACTTCAACGAGCTCTTTGAATTTACGATCTTCTTCGGCGTTTGCTTCAGCATCCTTCACCATGTTTTTAATTTCATCTTCAGATAATCCGCTAGAAGCTTTGATCACGATCTTTTGTTCTTTACCGGTTGCTTTATCTTTTGCAGATACGTGCAAAATACCATTCGCATCAATATCAAAAGTCACTTCGACTTGTGGTACACCACGCGCCGAAGGAGGAATACCGGTTAAATCAAATCGACCTAAAGATTTATTTCGAGCAGCTTCTTGTCTTTCACCTTGTAACACGTGAACAGTCACTGCCGTTTGATTATCTTCAGCGGTTGAGAATACTTGCGCCGCTTTCGTTGGAATCGTGGTATTTTTTTCGATGAGTTTTGTCATCACACCACCTAAAGTTTCGATACCTAAAGATAAAGGTGTCACGTCTAATAATAAAATATCTTTCACTTCACCTGATAATACAGCACCTTGAATTGCAGCACCGACAGCAACTGCTTCATCAGGGTTTACGTCTTTACGTGGTTCTTTTCCAAAGAATGCTTTTACTTTTTCTTGAACCTTAGGCATACGAGTTTGACCACCCACTAAAATCACATCTGAGATTTTAGAAATATCAATGCCCGCATCTTTAATAGCAATTTTGCAAGGTTCAATCGTACGTTCAATGAGATCTTCAACTAATGATTCTAATTTAGCTTGCGTTAATTTGATATTTAAATGCTTAGGACCGCTCGCATCAGCTGTCACATAAGGTAAATTCACATCGGTTTGTTGAATAGAAGATAATTCAATCTTCGCTTTTTCAGCCGCTTCTTTTAAACGTTGAAGTGCTAATGCATCTTTACTCAAATCAATACCCGATTCTTTTTTAAATTCAGTGATTAAATAATCAATTAAACGTTGATCGAAGTCTTCACCACCTAAGAAAGTATCTCCATTCGTTGCTAATACTTCGAATTGATGTTCACCTTCAACATCGGCAATTTCAATGATTGAAATATCGAATGTTCCGCCGCCTAAGTCATATACTGCAATCACAGAATCACCCGGCTTTTTATCCATACCATAAGCTAGCGCCGCAGCCGTTGGTTCATTGATAATTCGTTTGACGTCTAAACCGGCAATTCGACCCGCGTCTTTTGTTGCTTGACGTTGTGAGTCATTGAAATAAGCGGGTACTGTAATAACCGCTTCTTTCACATCTGTTCCTAAATAATCTTCTGCTGTTTTCTTCATCTTTCTTAAAACTTCTGCAGAAATTTGAGGAGGCGCCATTTTCTTTCCATGCGCTTCAACCCATGCATCACCATTGTCTGCTTTAACAATTTTGTAAGGTACTTTTTTGATATCTTCGGCAACTACTTTTTCATCAAAGCGTCGTCCAATTAAACGCTTGGTTCCATAAAAAGTGTTGTGAGGGTTTGTAACCATTTGACGTTTAGCAGGTTCACCCACTAAAACTTGATTATTGTCAGTATCGTCAGCTTGGTAAGCAACGATCGAAGGCGTCGTTGGTTTTCCTTCACTATTAGGAATTACTTTAGGCTTTCCACCCTCCATAATCGCAACACATGAGTTGGTTGTTCCTAAGTCGATACCAATAATAGCCATGTTAAATCTCCACTGTTTTTTATCAATAATGTTGCACTTGGGGGTTAATCTATAGATTTCAAGAGGTTTTTTCCTTGGATACAATAACGAGCGCTGGGCGCATCACACGGTCTTGTATCAAATAGCCCTTCTGCATAACCGTCAAGATGGTTCCTGGAGCGGCGTCAGCATGCTCTTGCATCATCATCGCTTCATGGAAATGCGGATTAAATGCTTCACCGATGGGGTTTAGAGGCTTCACAGAAAACTTTTCTAAGACGGATAACAACATTTTTAATGTCAATTCCACGCCATCTCGAATGGCTTTGACTGTCGCTTCTGCCCCACTCGCTTGTAGCGCCTGTTCTAAGCTATCCACAACGGGTAATAGTTCCTTCAATAATTTTTCTTGGCCATATTTATGCGCATCCTCGACTGCTTTTTGCGCTCGTCTTCGTGCATTTTCCAAATCAGCCATGACACGAGTGACTTTTTCCCAGTTTTCGTGAACTTTCTTTTCACTTTCAGTCAGTTTTTCTTCTAATGCCTTATAACTCGGATGTTCCAATATCCCCGCTGACGCCGTTACTTTTTCTTCTGCCGGTTTCTTCTC
>JAFEDO010000188.1 GCA_018241565.1 Pseudomonadota bacterium | reverse complement strand
AGAAACGGTGCCTTGAGGGAAACTTGAGCCCGCTTATCATTGGGCTCTCCTTCCCTTGGGGAATATTATAATAGAGCGTTTGTTACTTTGACTCTCATCGCTTGACAGAGACACAGTAACCTACGATACTGGATCTCAAAATGATTACTACGATGTCCATTTTGGGTCACTTATCTGGTTCGAGTAAATAAGGGACGCTTATAACAAATTTATAAGTGTCCCTTATTTGAGTAAAATCCAAAATAAGGGACGGTTATAACAAGTTTATAAGCGTCCCTTATTCGCATAAAATCCGAAATAAGGGACACTTATAAAATCTAGAAGTGGTTTTTTCAGGGAAAAATCGCCAAATCTGACCAAATCTGGTCGACACGCTGTTTAACTTCAGAAGACATATTGATAGGACGCCCCCATTCTCGATTGGTTTCGCCAAGCCATTTGTGAGTGGCATCGAAGCCGATTTTGGAGCCTAATCCGCTGACTGGGGAGGCGAAATCTAAATAGTCAATCGGGGTGTTTTCAATAATGGTTGTATCTCTCGCGGGATCCATGCGAGTGGTCATTGCCCAAATGACATCGGACCAGTTTCTGGCATCAATATCATCGTCGGTCACAATCACAAATTTGGTATACATGAATTGTCGGAGGAAAGACCATATGCCAAATAAAATTCGCTTAGCGTGGCCGGGATATTGTTTTTTAATCGTGACAACCGCTAAACGATAAGAACATCCTTCTGCAGGTAAATAAAAATCCGTGATTTCAGGAAATTGTTTTTGAAGTAGTGGCACAAAAATTTCATTCAATGCTAAACCCAGAATCGCTGGCTCATCGAGTGGTCGACCGGTGTAAGTGCTGTGATAGATAGGATCAGATCGATGCGTGATTCTTTCAATCGTAAATACAGGAAATTTTTCAACTTCATTATAGTAACCGGTGTGATCACCAAAGGGACCTTCTTCAGCGATTTCATTGGGATTGATAGTTCCTTCTAAAATAAATTCTGCATTAGCAGGCACATGTAAATCATTCCCAATGCATTTCACTAATTCTGTTTTACTGCCGCGAAGTAATCCTGCAAAACCATATTCTGATAAAGTATCTGGAACGGGAGTGACTGCTGCCAAAATAGTCGCGGGATCAGATCCTAATACAACAGAGACAGGAAATTTTTCACCAGGATATTTTTGTTTCCATGCTTGAAAATCCAATGCACCCCCACGATGCGTTAACCATCGCATGATCACTTTATTTTTTGCAATCACTTGTTGTCGATAAATACCTAAATTTTGTCTCGTTTGATCAGGGCCTTTTGTAACGACTAATCCCCACGTAATTAAGGGGCCTGCATCTTCTGGCCAACACGTTTGAATAGGTAATTGACTGAGATCGACTTCATTGCCTTCTAAGCGATATTCTTGGCAAGGCGCTTTTGAAATTATCTTAGGATTCATATTTAAGACTTGTTTGTAGGCAGGAATATTTTCCCAGAGATCTTTGAATCCTTTCGGAGGTTCAGGTTCTTTCAAGAATGCGAGGAGTTTTCCGATATCTCTCAATGACTGCGTATCTTCTTCACCCAGTCCTAAAGCGACTCGTTTGACGGTTCCAAATAAGTTCGCAAGCACAGGAATGCGATGACCGGTTGGATTCTGAAATAATAAAGCAGGGCCTGATTTTTCTAGCGTGCGATGACAAACCTCCGTGATTTCTAAATTGGGATCAACAGGAACAAGAATTCTTTTTAACTCTTGTCGTTTTTCAAGCTGTTGAATGAAATCACGAAGGTCATTGTATTTCATGAGAAGGTTCCAGTAAAAATGATTTTCCCCCACCCTAACCCTCCCCCGGAGTACCTGGGGAGGGGACCTTTCCATTAAGGTAAGGAGAGAATTTTATCTTCCCTCCCCCGGTACTCCGGGGGAGGGTTAGGGTGGGGGAATTTTATTCTTGTCGTTTCATTGACTCAAAGAATTCTTCATTAGTCTTTGTATTCTTCAATCGTTCAATTAAGAATTCGATAGAATCTGTTTCATCCATCGGATGTAGAATCTTGCGTAAGATCCACATTTTTTGTAATTCATCAGGTGACGTGAGTAATTCTTCACGACGTGTACCAGAACGATTAATGTTAATTGCAGGGTAAATACGTTTTTCAGCAATACGTCTATCCAAATGCAATTCCATATTACCAGTACCTTTGAATTCTTCGTAAATGACTTCATCCATTTTGGAACCCGTATCAACCAAAGCAGTGGCAAGAATAGTTAAACTTCCACCTTCTTCAATATTTCTTGCAGCACCAAAGAAACGTTTAGGACGTTGCAATGCATTCGCATCCACACCACCTGTTAATACTTTTCCTGAAGCTGGCACAACAGTATTGTAAGCGCGCGCTAAACGAGTAATAGAATCTAATAAAATAACTACATCTCGTTTATGTTCCACTAATCGTTTTGCTTTTTCGATAACCATTTCAGCGACTTGTACGTGACGAGTTGCTGGTTCATCAAAAGTACTTGCAATAACTTCACCACGAACAGAACGTTCCATTTCGGTCACTTCTTCAGGACGTTCATCAATCAATAATACAATGAGATAACATTCTGGATGATTTTTCTCGATTGAATGCGCAATGTTTTGCAGCATAACTGTTTTACCCGCTTTGGGTGGGGAAACAATAAGACCACGTTGGCCTTTTCCTATCGGTGCTGTTAAGTCAACAATACGCGGTGTTAAATCTTCCGTACTGCCATTGCCTTGTTCTAAGCGCAATCTTTGAGTGGCATGTAGCGGTGTTAAGTTTTCAAATAGAATCTTATTACGAGTATTTTCAGGAAGATCAAAGTTAATTTCATCAACCTTGAGTAATGCAAAATATCTTTCGCCTTCTTTAGGAGGACGAATTTTTCCTTCGATCGTATCTCCTGTGCGTAAACCAAATCGACGAATTTGACTGGGAGAAACATAAATGTCATCAGGGCCTGCTAAGTAAGAACCAGATCCAGAACGTAAGAAACCAAATCCATCGGGGAGAATTTCGATAACACCATTACCAAAAATATCTTCTCCTTTTTTTGCTTGCGCTTTTAAGATAGAAAAAATCATGTCTTGTTTGCGCATGCGGGAAATATTTTCGATGCCGAATTCTTCGGCCATAGCAATAAGGTTTGGAATAGGACTAATTTTAAGTTCACTTAGATTCATACATACTCGCTTGATTAATTAAAAAAAGAAAACTGGATTAAAACAAGATGAGAATTAAAAAAATGATGGTCTTTTAGAAATTCTCTTAACATTCTATTCAAGGCTGGTTGCATTGAAGCTGCAAAAATCAATTTACAATTCCCGTTTCAAAATAAACTTAGGATTGGATCATTTTGCAGGCGGCCATTATATAAGGTTAAAGGATACTGTCAATAAATGCTGTGAGTTGAGATTTAGAGAGAGCACCGACCTTGGTGGCTTCAACGTTTCCATTCTTGAATAAGATTAACGTGGGGATACCACGAACGCCGTATTTTACAGGAGTTAATGAGTTTTCATCAATGTCTATTTTCGCAATTTTTAATTTACCAACGTATAGTTCAGCGACTTCTTCTAGTGTGGGTGCAAACGCTTTGCAGGGACCACACCATTCTGCCCAAAAGTCTACGAGTACTGGCGTTTGAGAGTTTAAAACGTCTGTATCGAAAGAAGCGTCGGTGACTGCAAAAGTGTTTTTTGACATGTTTAAGCCTTAATAGAATTTAAAGAGGGCGCTATTTCAACGGAAAAAGAACAGATTTGCAAGCGAGAAAATTGGTAAGGTTTGTTTTTGTTGTTTTGAGTAGTGCTCGTCATTCTGAGTGCCCTAACCCCTTCGGGGAAAACATCGAAAAAACTTTTTGTAGCCATGTCATCCCTCGCTCTGCGAAGGATCTCAATGTTACCACCGAGATCCTTCGCAGAGCGAGGGATGACATGGCAGGGTTCACACTCAGGATGACGGCTATAAAACTACCTGTTACTCCCTTAAAAGCGCCCCCGGTGCCCATAAATCTCCCTTATAGAATCAATATATTGCATATTATTCCACCTTAAATGCTCTAAATATCTACAAAAGCTCAAAATATTAACTATATTTACCCTTATAAAAGCAATAATTATCAACCCCAAAGAGAGGGGGTAATGAGGTAACCAGTGGTCAATATACGAACGCTAGTGAGTACATTACTTGTTGTGGGCATGAGTGTGTTTATGCCGGGTATTACTTGTGCCACACCAACTGGGGCACGGTAGTTGGTGGCGCTGCTTCTATTTCTCAATCTGGTAACACAACGACTATCAATCAAACTTCTCAAAACGCGGTCATCAATTGGCAATCTTTCAATACCAACCAAAACGAAACCGCACAATTCATTCAACCCAATGCGTCCTCTGCTGCACTCAACAGAATTATGAATGGATTGCCTACTACTT
>JAFEDO010000187.1 GCA_018241565.1 Pseudomonadota bacterium | reverse complement strand
CATTGTCATCAATCTTTAGTGAAAGATGGACAAAATATTTTTTCAGGAGATAAATACGTTGGTTTATCACAAGAAGCTTTGTATTACATCGGCGGTATTATCAAACATGCAAGAGCATTAAATGCATTTACTAATCCAACAACGAATAGTTATAAACGTTTAGTCCCAGGATTTGAAGCGCCAGTTTTATTAGCTTATTCAGCGAGAAATCGTTCAGCAGCTATTCGTATTCCACATGTGAGCAACCCTAAGGGTCGCAGAATTGAAGTACGTTTTCCAGATCCTTTGCAAAATCCTTACTTGTCTTTCACGGCAATGATGATGGCAGGACTTGATGGGATTAAAAATAAAATCCATCCTGGCGATCCGATGGAAAAAGATCTTTATGATTTACCGCCAGAAGAATTAATTGATATTCCTACTGTATGTAGTTCACTCGAGCAAGCATTGTTATGTTTAGAAGAAGATTGTGAATTCTTATTACAAGGCGATGTTTTTACGAAAGCACTTATCAACAGTTATATTGAACTTAAGATGGATGAGGTTCAGCGAATGCGTATGACAACCCACCCAGTTGAATTTGAGATGTATTACAGCGGGTAAATAACTGTCATCCCGGCCGAGTGCCGAGCTTTTGCGGCACGAGAGCCGGGATCCAGTGTCTTTAAATCTCATTAGGGAACCCTCCATGTTTAAGATCGCCACTTGGAATGTCAACTCACTCAAAGTTAGATTGCCACGCGTATTAGAGTGGATAGATAAAAACAAGCCCGCAGTACTAGCCCTACAAGAAACTAAAACTCAAGACAAAGATTTTCCCTTATCTGCCATTTTGGAAACAGGCTACCAAGTGAGTTATGCGGGGCAAAAAACTTTTAATGGCGTTGCTATTTTAAGTCGGCATTCTATTGAAGAAGTGAGTGTTGGATTGCCAGGTTTTGCTGATGAGCAGCAGAGAGTGCTCGCTGCTACTGTTGATGGTGTTCGTATCATCGATTTCTATGTGCCGAATGGCCAAAGTCCTGATTCTGATAAATACCAATATAAATTAAAGTGGCTGGAACATGCGGTAGCGTATGTTCGCCAACAGTTAGCGCTGTATCCTAAATTAGTGGTTTTGGGTGATTTTAATATTGCTCCTGAGGATAGAGATGTTCATGACCCTATAAAATGGGAAGGCTCTGTCTTAGTGAGCGGGCCTGAACGAGCCGCTTTTCAAGGCTTGTTGGGCTTGGGTTTAAAAGATGCTTTTCGTTTATTTGACCAGCCCCCAGCGGTTTTTAGCTGGTGGGATTACAGAGCTGGGGCATTTCACCGTAATTTTGGGTTACGTATAGACCATATTCTCATAAGCGAGGCCCTGGTCTCTTCTTGCCGTTCTTGTACCATTGATAGAGATACCCGCAAAGGGACGCAGCCTTCAGATCATGCTGTGGTAATTGCCGGTTTTAATGACCTAATTGCTTGATTCATTCAACCCAGTTCGCTATGATTGCCAACTTAATTTTTTTGATGAGGTTTTAGCCCATGAGACAAGGGATCCATCCTGCTTACAATGAAATCGCGGTAACCTGCAGCTGCGGTAATGCGTTCAAAACACGGTCAACACTAGATAAAGCTTTAGCGATTGAAGTATGTTCTCAGTGTCACCCATTTTATACGGGTAAGCAGAAGTTAGTAGATACTGCGGGCCGAGTAGAGAAGTTTAGAAAGAAATATCAATCAATAGAGATGCCTGCTGTCTCTAAAGAAGATCAAGAATCTGAATAAGGTGAAAAATTTTGATTTCTGACGACCTAAAATCGGCTGCGCTTGCGTACCATGCTAAGCCGAAACCAGGAAAATTGGGTATTCAGATCACTAAACCCACTGAAACACAAAGGGATCTGTCGCTGGCTTATACGCCGGGGGTAGCAGAGCCGGTTGAAGAAATTTTTCGAGATCCTGCCAATGCTTACCGTTATACTGCCAAAGGAAACTTAGTTGCAGTTATTACGGATGGTTCAGCCATACTAGGTTTGGGGAATAAAGGTCCTCTTGCCAGTAAACCAGTAATGGAAGGCAAAGCCGTACTCTTTAAGTGTTATGCTGATATCGATGTATTTGATATCGAAGTTGAAGCAGATAGTCCACAATCTTTTGTAAACACAGTAGTTAGTATTGCTCCAACTTTTGGGGGTATTAACTTAGAAGATATCAAAGCACCTGAGTGTTTTGAAATTGAAAACGCACTACGTAAGAAATTAAAAATTCCGGTTTTTCATGATGATCAGCACGGTACAGCCATTGTTGTTAGTGCAGGATTATTAAATGCATTAGAATTACAGAACAAAAAAATTGATACTGTCAAAATTGTTTGTGTTGGAGCTGGCGCTGCTGGATTAGCGTCGATGCGCATGTTAGTTGATATTGGTGCGCGCAAAGAAAATATTTTTCTAGTAGATAGCGAAGGGGTGATACATACAGGACGTACGCATCTAAGCCCTTATAAATTTGCATTTGCTCAAGATACAAACTTACGTACACTAGAAGAAGTAATGGTTGGTGCAGATGTGTTTATTGGTGTTGCCAAACCCAATCTCATTACTGCAGAAATGCTAAAAAGTATGGCTGATAAACCAATCGTTTTTGCTTTATCGAATCCAAATCCTGAAATTGAACCAGCGTTAGCTCATAGTGTTCGTCAGGATTTAATTTTAGCAACGGGTCGCAGTGATTACCCGAATCAAATTAACAATGTACTTTGTTTCCCTTATATTTTTAGGGGCGCACTGGATGTGCGAGCAGAAAAGATTAATATGGAAATGCAGATAGCCGCAATGGAAGCGATAAGGGCGTTGGTGCATGAGCCAATACCCAAGGAAGTTATGTTAGCCTATTCCAATATAGATAATTTGCAATTTGGTCCGGATTATTTGATTCCGAAACCTATGGATCCGCGTTTACGAGAATGGGTTTCATCCGCTGTATCCAAAGCTGCAATTGATAGCGGAGTGGCGGGTCAATAACGGATGCCAACATAGAGGTAACATTATGAGTTCAATTCTGGAAGGAGTGAAATTGAAGACGCTCGAACAGGTGAAATCAAAAATCGGTATTCTCCCTTGGGTTATTTGCGCGATAGGGGCTATTTTTTATAGTTACGAATATCTATTACGTATCTCACCCAGCGTGATGCGTGCGGATCTAATGAGTCATTTTGGAATTACTGCGACTCAGTTTGGGCTTTTATCAGGATTGTATTATTGGGCTTACGTTCCTATGCAATTACCGGTTGGTTTGCTGATGGATCGCTATGGACCTAAACGCCTATTAACATTCGCTTGCTTAATTTGTGTCGTTGGTACCTATATGTTTGTTTCTAACAATGTATGGATGTCAGGTACAGGGCGATTTTTAGTTGGTTTTGGTTCAGCTTTCGCATTTGTTGGCGTTTTGAAACTCGCTACAATTTGGTTGCCTGAAAATCGTTTAGCATTAGTCGCTGGATTAACGGCAGCGCTTGGGAAGATGGGCGCTATGTTCGGAAATATTTCTTTAACTCAAATGACAAGTTCAATCGGTTGGCAACAAACCGTGAGTATTTCTGCTGTTTCAGGAATTTTTGTCGCTGTTATTATTTGGTTTGTTATTAAGGAAAAACCAACTGTCGCAGGTAAGGCGAAAAACACAGTGGATTCTTTCCGTGAAGTGTTATTAGATGCTTGGCTCATTATTAAAAACCCGCAAATTTGGATTAATGGTTTGTATGGATGTTTAGTGTATTTACCTACGACAGTATTTGCAGAATTGTGGGGTAATTCGTATCTTGAACATGCTTTCCACCTAACAGTAAAAGACGCTTCTTACGGTGTTTCTGCATTATTTATTGGATTTACCGTAGGGGCTCCATTATGGGGGTGGATTTCAGATAAAATTCAATTACGTCGTTTACCGATTATTATCGGCGCTATCGGAGCTTTTTTCATTGCTTTATTGTTAGTGTCTGTCGAAGGGTTATCTTTACATATGGCCATGTTTTTATTATTTGCTTTAGGTGTTATGTATGGATGCCAAGCGATCGTATTTGCAGTAGCCAGAGAATTAAGCCCGATGGCTGCAGCTGCGACAGCAATGGCTGTTACTAATATGATCGTGATGTTAAGTACCATGACACTGCAACCGTTTATTGGTTACTTGTTAGATTTCAGTTGGAGTGGACAATTGACTGAAGCGGGCACTCGTTTATATACGGCTGCTGATTTCCGTTTTGCGATGTCGGTACTACCAATTGGAATCGGTATCGCCGTTATTCTTGCTTTCTTCTTAAAAGAAACGCATGGAGAAGTTGAAGAAGAGTAATCTATGTCAAATTACTCTCTGAGAATCACCTTATTAGGTTGGTCTATTTGCTTAATGGGTGCTGTTTTCTACTGCTATGAATATTTCCTCAGAATTTTACCGAGTACTATTACGCCTGAGCTGATGCAACACTATCAAATTGGTGCAGGGGCTTTAGGAAATCTTGCCGCTTTTTACTACTATATTTATACCCCTATGCAGATACCAGTGGGTGTCTTGATGGATCGTTATGGTCCCAGACGACTATTGACTATGGCGTGTGGGCTTTGTGCACTAGGTTCTTATTTATTTATTACGCCTTCATACTGGATGGCTGCATTTGGACGTTTTCTCATTGGGTTTGGATCAGCTTTTGGATTTGTTGGGGTTTTGAAATTAGCGACAGTATGGCTGCCGCCTAGTCGTTTTTCTTTAGTGACGGGTATTACGATGACCTTGGCGATGATTGGCGCTTTAGCAGGCAATATCGTCATTGCTCATTTAGTTGAACTCAAAGGTTGGCAATCTACTTTATTTTTAGCAGCACATTTGGGAGTTTTGCTAACATTAATCATTTTTGTGGTGGTGAAGGATAAACACATAGTTCCTAGAAAATCAGTTCCAATTGATTGGCCTCATTTAATGAAAAGTGTTTTGCGCGTGCTCCTGGCCCGAAATATTTGGTTGTGTGGGATTATTGGTGCTTGTATGTATCTCTCGCTCTCGGTATTTGCAGAGTTATGGGGTATTCCCTTCTTAACCCAAGCAAAAGGATTTTCCAGAACAGAGGCGAGTATTGCTGTCTCAATGATTTTCTTAGGGTGGGCAATAGGTTCACCAGTCATTGGATATGTTTCTGAAAGATTAAAAACACATATTAGCCCAATCATTATCGGTTCATTGCTCGCTGCTCTTTTTATGGGAGTAGTTATACTTTTCTTACAGTTATCTTTTATGAGTGTGTGTATACTTTTATTTTTGGTGGGATTTACTATATCAGCAGAGATTTTAGTGTTTACGTTAGGATGGGAAGCAGTTAACAATGCAATTGCCGGCACTGCGATTGCCGTTGTTAATATGTTGGTGATGTTAGCAGGCGTATTTTTACAGCCATTGGTAGGGATATTATTAGATATGGCTGGTAATGAAAAAATTATCGATGGCATTCGTATTTATGCACCCACAGATTATCAAAACGCACTTCTTATTATTCCCTTAAGTTTTCTGCTTGCTGCAGTACTCGCTGGATTCTTACGAAAACATAAGAAGATTGCATTAGAATGAAAATGTTTATGTCATTTTCAATGTGCATTGTGTCATCCTGAGCGTCAGCGAAGGATCTCGAGGTTACACTGAGATCCTTCGCTGACGCTCAGGATGACACAATTCACGTATCAACTTAAAATAATTCTTATAGGTTCAGGAAGCGCACTGTTTTCAGAAACAATTAAAATCTTGTTTTTATCGATCCCATCATGGGTCAATAATTCTAAGATTTTCGAAGCATCAATAGAGTCTTTATTTTTAGCAACGATCGTGATTAAGCTGTTAGAAAAAGGCTTTAAAATCGCAGCAATTTTTGATAATTCACTCAAAGTTTGATCAGAAACAGAAGGTACAATAAGCATTAAAGAGTTTTCATTTCGGATCACACTGATTCTAGTATTAATTAAATTTTTTCGTAAATCAGTTTCAGCTGAATTCAATATTTTCTTTTTACTTTCAATTGAGTTCGTATAGGTAATTTTTTTTGTTAAATTTTCTGCTTGCTTAGGTGAAGGTTTGGCAGAAAGATTTCCTATCTTTGTGTTTGCTAGATAAGTGCAAATTTCATCTTCTAATTTTTTATATTTATCAGAAGATTTGACGGTATGATTAATCATGATAGAGAAAATCAGCAACTTATTATCAGCGGTTTCTAAGTAACCCGATAAAGCAGTCGTGTCGCTCATGGTTCCTGTTTTTGCTCTTACAAAACGATCATTTTCTTTATTAACCATCCGCTCTTGTAACGAACCATAACTGCTATTCATCGGAAGTCCAGCAATAAACTCATAAGAGGCGTTGAATTGATGAGTCATGGCGCTGAGTAAACTCACGATTTGATGGGGTGTTACTAAATTACTAGAAACACCGCTGCCATCGGTTATTTTGCTTGCGAATATGGATACTCCAGCATCCTCAAAAAGGATTTTTTTAACAGCATGAGTTCCTTTCTGCCAATTGCTGGGTTTTCCTTCAAATAGTTCTCCAAGTTTTAAAAACAATGCATCTGCAAAAATATTATTTGAATTTTTTAGTGTTTCATAAACAATGTCGAAAAGTTGTATCGAAGGGTGCGATGCAATCATTTTTGCTGTTGCAGGTGTCGTATCCGTTAATATTTTCCCATTCAATTGTATGGATGCTTCTTTTAATAAATTTTTCAGCATAACTTGTGCATATAAAAGAGGGTTTTGAATCGCTAAATATTCTGTGTCCGCCATACTTTGTTGTGGAATACACCCTGAAACCCACAAATCATTATTGTTATCCATTTTATATTGTATCGAACATTTCTTTTCTTCTGGTGCAGCAGTGATTAATTGATTATGAATAGCAATCGGAACAGTGGTTGGTGTTATAGAAATATAAGCAGAACCATTGATTTGACTAGCAGGGTTAACAGTAACCGTGATGACATTTTGATTTAATATTAAGGGGGTATTTTTAGCCGCGTAATAATAAGGCGTATCTTCGAGCATAGTTCCGGGGGCGTAGGGGCTGCCATCGTAGGTTGGTGTTTCTATCACCAGGTTACCTTGAATGGTTTTAATGGAATGATTAGAAAGTTGCTGTAATAATTGCTTTAAATCGCTTTCAGTTAAAGTAGGATCTCCAGAAAGTTTTAAATATAAATTCCCCTGTAACACATGATCTTGAACTTTTTCAGCATCTGTTAATAATGCGGTATTAAAACGAAAATCAGGTCCTAGATAGAGTAGGGCGGCAGCGCTAGTAATTAACTTTATATTACTGGCTGGCGTAAAATATTGATTCGCATTTTTTTCATAAAGAATTTGATTAGAATTCAGATCTAATATTTCTATCCCAATTAAAACATTCGGATCCATTTTTTGAATGAGTTGATCAATTTGAGCGGCAACCGGTGTTTGTTCAGCGAATGATGTAGCAACCAATAAAAACCCGAGGGATGCTAGTAATAGTTGATGTAGTTTTCGCATAATTGTCCTTTTTTTCGAACGTGAACCGTGTCATCGTGAACGTGTAAACCATGTCATCCTGAGCGTCAGCGAAGGATCTCAGTGTTAACCTTGAGATCCTTCGCTGACGCTCAGGATGACAATATAATATGTATCATTTCGGCCGAGTGCCAAGCTTTTGTGGCACGAGAGCCGGGATCCAGTGTCTTTCCTACAGTACTTCCTCAAAAAAATTCACCATAGCACGCCAAGAACGTTTATCGGCTTTAGCTTCATAAACCGTTCCAAAGTTTTTATCATTCGCGACAGGATTTGTGAATGCGTGCATGGTATGGCCGTAGACGTGTACCTGCCAATCGGCTTGTGCTTTTGTCATTTCTTGTTCGAATGCGAGTACTTGTTCAGGAGGTACCATGGGATCATCATGCCCATGTAATGCCAGTATTTTCGCTTTAATCGTTTGTTTAGGAAGTTTGTCAGGAGGGTTTAAGAGACCGTGAAAACTGACGGTCGCTTTTATATCAGCACCACTACGTGCTAAATCGAGGGCACACAAGCCACCAAAACAAAACCCAATTACAGCAATGCGGTGAGTATCGACATCATCTACTTTTTTTAAAGCTTCCAGTGCGGTAGTGATTCGTTGACGAAGTACCGCGCGGTCTTGCACAAACGGTTGTATAAGAGCAGATTTTTCTTCGGTGGTTTTACCTAATTTTCCTTTTCCAAACATATCGAGCGCAAAACCAATATATCCCAGTTCCGCTAAATTTTTCGCTTTATTACACGCAAATTCGTTTCGTCCACTCCAATCATGAGCGACAATGACAGCTGGTTTTTTGCCGGGTTGTTCAGGAATTGCAAGAAAGCCTTCGAGTTCTGTGTTTCCATCATAGTAAGCAAGCGGCATTGTTTTCATCATACAGTCCTTTTATGACTTTAAATGGAGCCGAATTATAACATTCTATTTTTTAGGTGCTAGTGTGTTCGAGAAATGTTGAGCTCCTGAAGTTCCAGAACCGTTTTTTAGAGAAGTTGAGGCACGAGTTAGGGGATAATCAAGAACGGTTTGAGCTAAACTATTTATTAAATCAACATATGTATGGTAGAGAACGTTACTATGTTGAATAGTTCCCCAGATTTGTTGTTTTTGATCCATATTGATAACTTCATTCTTAGAATTTACAACATGTAAGTCACTTAAGTATTGATATTGCGTAAATAGAAAATTACAAAAAATTTGATCATTCATTGGAACTAGAGGTGCTTCGAAACCTAAAGAATTAAATGCTGTCTTCAGAAGGTGTTGTGCTTGAGCTTTATTTTCAGCAGCCAATTTTTGCCAATTAATTGTGTCTGTCGAAATTGGAAATGTACATATCTCGGGGGGTAATGTAATTCCGCGTCTAGCTGCTAGTGCAATGGCTCGTGAATAATTCCCATAAGCTAATTCTGATCGGATCTGCATATCAAGACTGTCGGCACGGATTGATTGGATAGGCATATGATTTGCGTGGCCATGTGCTTTTCCATTATTGTCACCAGGAGTCTTGAACCCACCAATAGGAAGGGTAGTCTTTCCAAAACGATGACCGTTTTTTTCCTTGCCGTTGCTTGGTGTTTTTTCTTTTTTGAACTTATCCCCTTCGAGTTTTTTTTGTTTTTCTAGTTCTTGTTTACGTTGTTCTTCCTCGAGTTTCTTCTGTTTTTCTAGTTCTTGTTTGCGTTGTTCTTCCTCGAGTTTTTTCTGTTTTTCTAGTTCTTGTTTGCGTTGTTCTTCCTCGAGTTTTTTCTGTTTTTCTAGTTCTTGTTTACGTTGTTCTTCCTCGAGTTTTTTCTGTTTTTCTAGTTCTTGTTTGCGTTGTTCTTCCTCGAGTTTTTTCTGTTTTTCTAGTTCTTGTTTGCGTTGTTCTTCCTCGAGTTTTTTTTGTTTTTCTAGTTCTTGTTTACGTTGTTCTCCCTCGAGTTTTTTCTGTTTTTCTAGTTCTTGTTTGCGTTTTTCTTCTTCGAGTTTCTTCTGTTTTTTACGCTCATTTTTTTCATGTTTTTTATCAGCTTCTACTTTAAATTTCTTTTCGGCTTCTTTTTTTTGTTGAATTTTAAATACAATTTTTGGCAAATTATCCCGTATAGATTGTAGATTGCTCAAATGAGTATTTAAAGCATCGGGCCCAATCATATTATTTTCAGAATATATTTTTTTTGAGATTTTATTAAAGTTATTTAAAAGCGTGATAATTTTTTCTATGTTTTCACGAATAGACTCTTCTTGCGACAAGTCGATTTTTTCTTCAAAGGCAGATAATAATTCGGTTTTTGGGCGATTCAAATCAGTCGTGTCAATTTTTAATACAATGGAAATCCAGTGTTCTATAGAAGATAGAAACAAAGCTTTAAAATCCAACTTCAAGGGTTCAAAATCTTGTTCATGGTTGAAGTTTTTTATTTTTTCACATGCTTCTATCGATGTGGGATTGTCTGAAGAAATTTCCATTAACGCATCAGAAATCGAACTCAAAAACCCTTTTATTCTTTCACGGGTTGCTAATTCATTTTTTATACGTTGTTCTTCTTCCTGAACTTTCACATTTTTTGATTTTTCCTCTGGATCCCCATTTTTAACTCCTATCTCAGGCTTTAAAAGGATTTCAGATTTTTGAGATTTGCTTTTTTCAAAGAAATCCACTTTTCTTTTGACTTCTAATAATAAATTGTTGGCCTTAATGCCAGTAGCTTGAATATCATCCCAATCACTAGGATATAGTAGAGGCATTAGATCGAGAGACTGGAATTTCTCGCTGTAAAAAGCTACGAAATCTCTTAATTTAGACGCAAGAGTAATTGTTTTTACAAGAGTTGAAAACTCTTTGATAAAATCTTGAATTTTTTCCAAATCAGAAGCAAGTTCAGACAAGGTAACTAAAGAGTCTGCATTTAGAGAGCTTCTAGGTATGGCATTTGATGATTTACTAATGATCCTAATTTTTTCTTTTAAGGTTGCTTTAAGAGTTTCAAAAAAAGAATTATTGATTGGGTTTAACTTGGTATCTAATCCAAGAAAAGCCGATATGTCAGTAAATAATTTTCTTATTACTTCCATATAAAATATACTTGAAAATGATTTTAGAGTGAGATCTTTTTCAATTTCTTGTTGAAAATATGAGACAAATTCCACATACACTTCTTTATTTTTATAGTGTCTTTTTAAGATATCTTGAATCAAGATTTGGATTAAATTAGAGGAGATTTGAATATTATTCTTTTTGCCTAGTTCGACAAGCGTTTGTTCTGTATTCATCAGCCGTTTAAGCAAATCAAAAACAAGTTCATTAGTTGTTGTTTCACTAATATTTAACGCGCAAAAAATTGCACCAGTTTTTTCGATCAGCGTGTGTAATAAAGTAGGTACAAGATGTATCATGATGCTAGGGTTTTTTATGTTGAAACTGATGTTCCAAATAGCTACGTCAAGATTTTTTGTCGTCTCAATTAGGTTTTCAAGTATGACTAAAGTTGTATTTTTAGTGGATTGCGCCACATTTTCTCTTTTAATCTCTTCTCCAAGTTGTTCAATATTCCATAAATGCCAATTAAAACAATAAATTCTTGCTTGAATGATTAAGTATATTTGATTATTTCCACATACATATTGAATTTGGTTAAGATATTCCTCAAGTTTTTTTATATCTGGATTTTTTTTACCTAGCTCATATTTTATTACAGCTAGATAAGCCTTTGAAAAATTACTCTGGTGTTTCAGAAAATTTGACTCTATCTTTTTGTAGTCAGTAATAATTACATCTATTCTTTTTAAAAGAGCTTGGATATTTTCATCATTATAAAAATCTTGAGCATATGTTTCCATTTCACGATAGTTTTCTAAAATTTTAATGAGCATGTCGACTAAGGCTATTTGATAAGGTTTGATTTTTTCAATTTTCAATATATCTTGTAGTTTCTCACCTATTTTTATTACTCTTCCTGAGATGGCACCAAGAACATGAGTAAATAATATACTAAGCTCTTGTTGGACCTTGATATTGTTTATGTGGATGGCAGCTGCTTGAGCCTTAGTTGCATTAGTTTGATCTATTTGAGTTGAGTTCATTTTGATTGAATGTATTAACCCTTCTAATTCAGCTTTTAGTGAGGAGATTTCTTCTAGGTATTTTTGGATAAAAAGATAGGAAAATTCTTTTTCAGGATCATTCATAAATTTTAATATGCGATTCCCAAATGCATCGATTTTTGAAAGATATTCTTTTGTTAAAAATGTTTTTCTTGGGCCTTTATGCCTCGTATTCAATGTTGTCTGTAGTTCTTGAGTTTCACTTACAAATGAGTTTTCTTCATTATTTAAATCCGATCCATTTTTTTTAGCGAAAAATCTTGGGAGTATCGTAGTTATTTTAGCTAGAATATCTTCTACTTTTTTGCCGGCATCAGCTTCTTTTTCTGAATGTTGATTGCGGTATGACAGTGCATTTAATACTAGGTTTTCTATATTTCTTGTAGTAGTTGAAACAAGTAATTTCTGATTTTCTGTTAGAGTTTCAGGATCTAGAGGAGCGAGTTCCGTCGAATAATACTTGATGCAAGTTATAATTCCGTCTAAGAAACGGTAGTGTACAACATCATTTTCAC
The DNA here is from genome assembly GCA_018241565.1 of Pseudomonadota bacterium. Taxonomy (GTDB): domain Bacteria; phylum Pseudomonadota; class Gammaproteobacteria; order JAFEDO01; family JAFEDO01; genus JAFEDO01. The sequence goes on along the minus strand of JAFEDO010000187.1, from coordinate 2,798 downwards.
CTCTTAATAATATAAAAATGTCTAGTAATTTTTCTAAATTATTAACCGTTTGAAAATCAAGGGTAGCGCCAGGTTCTAGAGCGTTCATGAGAGCCAATATTTTTTCAGAGATGCTTGTAATGAATTGCTGTTTGAAGCTAAGCTTTTCAAGAAAACACGTAGAAATAATTTCTAAAAATTCTGCACATGTTGGTTTTTCTTCAAAAATCTCTATAGTTTGAATCACGCTGAATGTTTGGCGTGCTTCGATGACAATATATAGGGCGACTAAATAAATATATCGAATAAGAGAAACTTGGTCTTCATCTGTGAAATCAATGAATTCATTTAAGTTAGTATTGGGTGTCAAAATGGATTTTTCAGTAGTTAATTCTGCAGGTGCATTTTCTAAATTAATTTCTGATAGGTCAATTTTAAATAATTTTTTAGAAAGAGTTTCAGCAAGTGATTTTAAAAGTTTATCAAATATATCTAACTTTTCTTTATGAGTGAGCATTTCAAAAAGTTTTTTGATAGTCTTAGTCAGATTATCTTGAAGGGACCTTAATGCTTCGTTTACAGCATTCAATTTAATATCTAGTGAGAGAATAGCTTGTACACTTTCTTCTAATTTTTTTAGGATCACATCAAAATCTGACATAAAACAACACCTTGATTAAAAAACTTTGATAAAGTTATTTTTAGTAAATTGATAAATAATGTAATAAGTTGTTACTAATGTTTAGTACTTACTGATTTAAAAGTAAGTAACTTCCTTGTGAGGTTTATTCGTCATACTTTTGGTTTTTAATTTTAAGCCCCCAGTTAAAAGGGCCATCAATCGTAAAAACTAAGTCTATTGAACAGGGCAAATCTTTGAAAGAGATCCTGTACAGGCAGATGTCCTTATTTGCAAAGCCAGCAATCCTACCATAATCACTTCATGAAGTTCAAAATATTATCATCCCATAATTTATCTTTTCAGGTAATATATTTATTAAATTAGATAAATAATTATTTTTTTAGCGAAGTAGTTTTTGTATAATGCCTCACCATTAAAATTAAAGAGATATGTTTAAGCACAAGCTGTAATATTAATGATCATATTTCCGACTTTGGAAATATGGTTTCAGTAGGTAAAGAGAAATAGATAATATCAAAATGAAGATAAAACTCAGTTGTCGACAACTGAGAAAAATTCGTGTGAGAAAATATTAACTCTAGAGGTTGCTAGAAGAAGGTAAAGTCTAGAGTGCAAGATGAAGGAGCAAGTCAACTGTCGACATTTTGTCGACGCTTAAAATCAAGAGCATTGATGAGAACCTGAAATGAGTTGTGGGCGAGTATAAGAAGTAGTGTGAAGAGTCGAAATATAAACGGCAATCTAAAGTGCGCTTATTGATGAGCGTGAAGAGGGGGGTGGCAAATTGCCCCCCCCCCTTTTTGATAACTAAAGGAAAAAATGACTTTACAAGGCAGTTAGTGAAGTCGTGACAAATTGTCACGGATTGAAATTACTTGCACCAGATAGCAAAAAATACGTTACTGACTGTGCGAGATAGAGGGTATATCTCGTCTAATTCAATCCATTTAAGAAAAAGGAACTTCTAAGGTGAATGTATCTGTATTACCAGAATTAGTAACTGCCATTCGCATCGTATTAAAGCAAGCGCGAACTCAGTTACAACAAACCGTTAATCATGCTATGGTTAAAACCTACTGGGAGGTTGGGCGTTTAATTGTCGAGCATGAACAAAAGGGAGAAAAGTACGCGACTTATGGTCAATATCAACTGAAGCGTCTTTCTGAGCAGTTACAAACTGAATTTGGCAAGGGTTTTAATGAACGCAACTTGAGAAGGATGAGAGTTTTTTATCAAACTTATCCAATTTGGACCGCAGTGCGGTCCAAATTGAGTTGGACACACTATCGTATTTTATTACAGATTGAAAATTCAAAGGCGCGTGATTGGTATCTTCAAGAAAGCCTAGAGCAAAATTGGAGTGCTAGGGCTTTAGAGCGTCAGATTGATAAACTATATTACGAACGGTTGTTGTCTAGCAAAGAAAAACAACCCGTGCTTGATGAATCTAAAATACATACTGATACACTAAAGGACGCTCCAAAAAATTATTTGCGTGATCCCTATATTTTGGAGTTTTTAAATTTACCTTACGCTTCAGCATTGGAAAGTAGTTTAGAACAAGCACTTATCGATAATTTGCAACAATTTTTACTAGAGCTTGGCAAAGGTTTTGCATTCGTAGCTCGCCAGCAACGGATTACCACAGAAGATCAAGATTTTTATATCGATTTAGTGTTTTATAACTATAAACTTAAATGTTTCCTGCTCGTTGATTTAAAGATAGGAAAGATTACTCATCAAGATGTTGGACAGATGGATACCTATGTAAGGGTTTACGATCAACATCGCAAAGGTTCTGATGATGATTCTACGATTGGCTTAATTCTATGTAGTGAAAAAAGTGAGGCTGTTGCTAAGTATTCCGTATTAACTGAAAGTAAACAGCTTTTTGCCTCGAAGTACTTACATTATCTACCTACTGAAGAAGAACTGTGTGCTGCATTGGAGAGGGAACGAGCTGCTTTAAGTCAATTACGAGATGATGACCGGAAGGTTAATTGAAGTGTTAGAGCAAAGTAAAAATGTCCGCTTTCTAAAAAGGATTTGAAATATATTGCTCCCGACTTCCGCATTTTTAATCTAAAAACATAGGCTGCAAAAAAGTAAATATTTGATATGAAGAAATAAAAAAATTGGAGAATGAATTTCCTCAACATGTAGTGTCTAGTGAAAT
>JAFEDO010000186.1 GCA_018241565.1 Pseudomonadota bacterium | reverse complement strand
CTGTAAAGCTGGTAACAATTCTTTATTTAAATTCTTCTTAACCGCCGCTTCATCATACTCAGAAAAATCCTCATACAAAAACCGACTGCGTTCTGCCATTTCTACTAACGTTTTACAACGCTCCGCTTGTGCACGTACCACTTCCGATAAGTTAGGTTCAGAAAAATCACGAATACCGTATGCTTCCAAATATTCTTTGAGAGAAGCGGCTATTTTTTCAGGTGGTAAAGTTTTAATGTAATGATGATTCAACCATAATAATTTTTCAGGATTAAAAATTGCCGCGCTTTTACTAATGTTTTTAGTGTCGAATAATTGAATCATTTCATCACGAGAAAAAATTTCTTGATCGCCATAAGACCAACCCAAACGTAACAAATAATTAATTAATGCCTCTGGTAAGAAACCTTCTTCTTTGTATTGTAAAACACTCACAGCACCATGACGCTTCGATAATCGCTTTCCATCCGGGCCTAAAATCATAGAAAGATGTGCATAAATAGGTATAGGCGCATTTAACGCTTTAAGCATGTTAATTTGACGGGGCGTATTATTAATATGATCATCACCACGAATAACATGCGTAATAGCCATATCCCAATCATCGACCACCACTGCAAAATTATAAGTGGGCATACCATCACTACGAGCGATGACTAAATCATCCAACTCGGAATTATTGACTTTAATCGTGCCATACACTTGATCATCGAAAATAACAGCACCTTCTTCAGGATTACGAAAACGAACCACATAAGGTTCTGTTCGATGAGGTAAATCTTTATCACGACAATGTCCATCGTATCGAGGCTTTAATTTTTGTGTCGTTTGATGCTCACGTAATTGTTCCAAACGCTCTTTCGAACAATAACAACGATAGGCTTTTTTCTCTTGCAACAGAGATTGCAGAACATCTTTATAACGCTGCATGCGTTCCGTTTGATAGAAAGGACCTTCATCATATGCCAAGTTTAACCAAGCCATGCCATCCAAAATTGCTTGAACAGACTCTTGAGTAGAACGTTCTTTATCTGTATCTTCAATCCTTAAAATGAATTGTCCACCGTGTTTGTGGGCATATAACCAAGAATATAAAGCGGTTCTAACAGAACCCACATGTAAATAACCCGTTGGGCTAGGTGCAAAACGTGTTCGGACAGACATAAATTTTTCCTTTTAAAATGGTCAAACTAAAGGACTCAAAGGTGCTCATATGAAACGTTTGAGAATTAAAGCTCGCTTATTACTGGTTAGTACCATCCCGCTGATAGCAGTGACTCTACTGATGGCCGCTTGGTTTTTAGGCCATCGCTACTATGAGTTACAGAACCACACGAAAAACGAGGCGCATTTTATCATTCAACAGTTGGAATCGGCCAGCGAATATGCACTATTAAGTCATAATAATACCCTCTTAGAAAATATCGCATCTGCCACCCTAACTAAACAAGAAGTCATTAGCATTGCCATTTTTGATCAAACGCAGCATTTGATCATTTTTCAGGGGCCTAATAATTTACGTCAAGAAGTGATCAATCAGATGCAATGGGAGAAAGAAGATACCACTAAAAATGCACTGATTGCCCCTCATATCATAGCTTATTCCATTCCTATCCTGACTAATATTCATGATGCAAACAACACCGCAAAATCACAAAGCTCACAAAAACTGATTGGATGGTTGTCCATTAGCTTTAACACCAGTCAAAATGAATTAGAATTCGTCAAATTATTCATGAGCACTTCGCTCGTTATCTTTATTGTATTGGTGATAGGAATTCTATTGGCGAGGCATTTCCTATTTAATATCAACAATATACTTTTAAAATTAAAGAATGGTATCCATCAAATGATTTCTGGAAAATTTGACGCAGAAATCAATCTTGGGTCTTCCCTCTCTGAAATTAATGAATTACAAGCTGGACTTAATCAATTAGCTTTTACTTTGAAAAATCAGGAAGAAAATTTTTATCAAACCCTTGAAGAAAACACGCATGATTTGTCTCGCAATTTAGAAATACTAGAAATCAATAATGCAAAGCTTGATCAAGCGAGAAAAGAAGCCTTAGAGCTAAGTCGCATGAAAACTGAATTCATCGCCAATATGGCTCACGAAATTAGAAATCCCATGAATAGTATTATTGGCTTTAGTAATTTACTCCTAGAAACACCTTTAAATACGATTCAACGAGAATATCTGGAAACTATTCAGAAATCAGCGCGAAGCTTATTATTTAATATCAACGATATCTTGGATTTTTCTAAAATTGAATCTGGGAAATTTCAATTTGATGTGATTCCAACAGATATTCGTGATTGCATCGATGAAGTTTTACAATCGCTTGCACCCAATGCGCAAGCAAAAAAAATTGAACTTATTTCAAAAATTGATCTTAATGTACCGAGTAAAATCTTAAGTGACCCTCTACGATTGAAACAAATCTTAAGCAATCTCATCAGTAATGCAATTAAATTTACACCTGAAGGAACAGTCACCGTTGATGTCATACTCAAGGAAAAAGAAGGCAAAAATATCATATTACAGATAAGCATCATCGACACTGGCATTGGCGTGACGCCTGAAGAGCAAAAAGTTTTATTCAATCCATTCATACAAATTGCAAATCCGGTTACTCACCTCAATAGTGGGACTGGATTAGGATTGGTTATCAGCAAAAAGCTTATTGAACAAATGGGTGGTTCTATTTCTATAAACAGTCAACCTGCTCAAGGATCTACATTCTGGTTCACTATCAACAGTGAAGAAATCCCCACTCTCGATAATTCATCAACCCATTACAACGAACTCAACAAGTTTAAAGTATTGATCTATGATGAAAACCCCGTTGTAGCTTCACAACTCCATCAGTTGTGCTCTGATTGGAAGATGCTACCCACTCTTTCAACTGACGTAGCCGAATTAAAATCCACACTCAGCAAAAATAATCATTTCGATATTCTCTTATTTGGTGTGAATCAATTCGATAGCACGAATTATGAATTAATCCAATTATTTGCCGAAATTAAAAATCTTTTTAAAGGACTTGTAATTACTTTAGTAAACAATAATCAAGCTAACACAAAAAACTTCTTATTGGCGATTGGAACTACACTCTGTGTTTCAAAACCTTTTGCTCGAAAAAAACTTTATCAAGATCTCGTGCAATTACTATCAGCGCAGTCAAACACAACGAAAAAACCGATCGAAGAGCTTGCTTCGCTACAATCAGTCAGAATATTAGTAGTAGAAGACAATCCTGCCAACTTAATGTTGATGACTGTACTAATAGAACGTATTGGCGCTCTCGCTATCACAGCCAGTGATGGAAGAGAAGGTGTTCGATTAGCGAAAGAACATAAATTTGATTTGATTTTGTTAGATTTACAAATGCCTAATATGAACGGCTTAGATGCTACTAAAATTATTCGAACAGAGCCTGGAAAAAATAAAAATACACCGATCATTGTCGTGAGTGCTTATCTTACTGAGTATGATAAATCTAGCCTAATATCCGCAGGCGTTTCGGATGCTCTCATTAAACCGTTTGATGAAAAGCAATTACAAATACTTATTACAAAATATGTGGAACAAAAAAAAACCAAATCCGCCGCATCGAAAAAAACGAATGGTGTTATTGACTGGCCACTGTGTCTAGAACGCGCCTCTGGAAAAAAAGAATTAGCAGAAATATTTCTAAAAGAATTACTACAAGAATTACCTAAAACTCGTAGTGACATTGAAAAAACTTATCACACAAAACAATTCTTAACCCTAGTCGATGTCGTACATAAACTTCATGGCGCTTGCTGCTACACTGGCGTCCCCTTCTTAAAAACCGCCGCTGCAGAATTCGAAAAAGCATTAAAAAATAAAGCCCCAGAAGCTGAACTTGAATCGTTAATGCGAGTCTCGCTTGAAGAAATTGATTTGGTCATTGAAGAAGGGAAAAAGGTCGCTATTCAATAAAATCTCCAAGAAATGACAAATGTCATTTCTTGGAGATTATTTTCCGTAACATATTGATTTTAAATGTTTTTATAGAAACTAGTTTAAAGTAAAATTTCTATAACGAATCCAAATACTGGTTGTACGAAACTATCTTATATCGAAGTAACTTATAAGTATTTTGATCTTTGATATATGAATAAT
>JAFEDO010000185.1 GCA_018241565.1 Pseudomonadota bacterium | reverse complement strand
TTATAGTTCTTAAGCTTTCCTTAAGCTTTGGTAGGTACAATACGCCCACATTGTCAATATTTAGACATTGTTCAGGCGGTAGGATGTACCAGGAATGCACCCTGACAAATGCAGTTTTATCGTTTGGGTTACGTAAATAAGGAGATTATTTATATGTTGATTTTAACTCGAAGAGTCGGTGAAACCTTAATTATCGGCGACGACGTTACCATTACCGTACTCGGTGTTAAAGGTAACCAAGTTCGTTTGGGGATTAATGCACCTAAAGACGTTTCGGTACACCGCGAAGAGATTTACCAACGAATTCTGCAAGAAAAAGAACGTGGTACTGGTGGAGAAACAACTGCTGAAGGTGGTACTCCAGGAATCACTGAGTAACTTAATACAAACTAGGCTTTGTTATTCAAGGCCTAGTTATATCTTTTTCAAGCCGAATTTCGCTTTATTTCCTTTCCAAAAGTCCAGATTTACAAACATCTTTCTTTCAAATCTTTCATTCTCAATGGTATACTGCGCGCCTTCCAAAGTTAGCCAAACTGGTTAAATCATCTACGCGCCCGTAGCTCAGTTGGATAGAGTACCTGGCTACGAACTAGGGGGTCGGAGGTTCGAATCCTTCCGGGCGCGCCAGCTTTTTTCGGATGTATTTCTATCTTTGTTGTATGGAGATCAAATCAATATGAGTAAAATATTTGAGACTTATCTCAACCAAATTCCGAGCAAGGTACAAACTATGCTTTTAGATGAAGATATTGCTCCTACGGTCGTTCTTGTACCCAAAGATGAAATAAAGCATCCTGATGGCGAAACTCCTAAATCAATACTCGTGACTCGTTCCCAAGGAAAACTCGCACTCTTCACAGTAGAAGATGAATATTTTGCTCATGGTGAGTGGTCTATCATTTATTCAGGTATGAATCTTGGAACGGGTGAGATTGTAGCAATTAAAAGAATGTCTTATTTGCCTTCTGGTTGGCAGTTTGCTTCTGAATTAAACCATCCAAGGTTTTTATCAATTTATGCTTTTGGTGAATCGTATTCTTCAGAACTAAAAAAATCTGAACCTAAAATGGCTTACATTGTTATGGAGAAAGCGAAACAGGAACTTTCTAGGTTCTGTTATCAGGCTAGAACATCTATTGGTGTCAAACGATTAATTGATTATATTCGTGATATGTTTGAGATTAACGTAGCATTTTTTGAAAACTCAATTGTGTATCATAAGCTAAATCATGGTAGCTTTCTGCTGGATAATTCTAGTAAGCATATCAAAGTAGGTGGTTTTGATGAATACAGGAAGTCCGAGGACAAGGTTGCAAGCTTATGGATCGTTTACACCGATGGTATTCAGCTTTTATTCAATATACATTCTCAAATGTCTCGCTATAGTTACAAACCTGCCGACTATTTAAATCAAACGGATTCTACGAAACATGAAGAGGATTACTTACTTCCTGAACATCTATCAGTCGTCCAGGCAGCAGAAGCCGCTATTGAAAAAATAGATAGTGAAGCGAAATCCTATTGCTCAAGTACTATGATCGATTTGAATAATTTAAATGCTTTGCGTAGTTCATTTAATACGAAAATAACTGAATTCATCAATGCATATGAGTTTCAGCGTTTAAAGTTAAGAAGTCCTCACCTTGATGATAAGATTCTTCAAAATTTCATGCGCTTTTGTGAACTTTTAGGTTCAGAGCTATTCTCTCTAAAAGATTTAATGTCGTTAAGAAATGAGATACCTGACTATCTTTTTAGAATAGAAGGTGCTTCTATCATGGATATACTATTAGATATGAATATTTCGAGTCTATCTCATGATGAAGATCATATTAAATTTATTTTAGAATTATTAGAAAAAATTACGCCTCGTGATCGGGAAATTCCAAGTCAATATTATAATGCTCAGCATGTGAACTCAAATATTGAAATTATAAAAACCAAATGGGATCCAGCACCTACGGTAAACCCAAATGTTGAAGATGCGGTCGTTACAGTGGATCCAGTCCCTACTGTGGGCTCAACTATCGAAAGCATGAAAGCTGAAGTGGATCCAGTCCCTACTGTGAACTCAACTATTGAAAGCACGAAAGCTAAAGTGGATCTAGTATCTGCACGAGATCTTTTGGATGTATCGCAAATCTATAGATTTGCTCCATTATGATAATTATACAACTACATACCTTAAGTAGGGTTTTGAGAAAAGTATTTCTTAGTTAAATCAGCAATCGTTTTAATATTTTTAGCAGATTGTATTTCGCTGACAAAGTTAATGGGATCTTTAATTTTTCGAGCATAGTATTTTGCTAATTTACGGGATTGAAGCACTGCTAATTTTTCATTTTCAAAAGACTGTAATTGTTCGATATGTTCTAAAAAAATCTTTCCGACATGTTCAACCTCCGGTTCCTCAAAGGTTTTTTTGTTAGATTCAGAATAGAGTTTCTGAAATAACCACGGTTGTCCCACACTGGCTCGTGCAATCATCACGCCGGCACAATTGGTTTTTTCAAAAAT
>JAFEDO010000184.1 GCA_018241565.1 Pseudomonadota bacterium | reverse complement strand
CTGCCATAAATAAATCTTCTGCATATTTTCTATCTCGCGTGAGAGATTGAATGTAAACAACTTTCTTGCCTTCCGACAAAACTTGAAATCGACCCGGTGTAATCAAATCAATAATCGATGCATTGCGTCCTTCTGTCATTAGTTTTTCTCGATCCGTCAAAATTTTTGGGCCTAACCATAATACTAAAAATGCAACCAACAACATCACAATCACGGTTATTGTCATGGTCATGCCAATAAAACGCCCCCAACTCAAACCACCCGTTGTTAATGCAGTCATTTCGTTATCTGCATATAAACGACCATAGGCCAGCAAAATTCCTAAGAAAAGTCCCAGAGGCAATAATAAAGCTAATAAGTTGGGCACTTCTAACATCATCAATCGAAAAACAAACAAACTTGGTAATTTCCCTGCAGCCGCCAATCCTAAATAACGAACGAATTGATTGCATAAAAAAATCAATAGCAAAATGATCGTCACCGCCAACATGGTTGAAACAATTTCTTTGGCTAAATACCGAAATATGATCATTGGAGCCTTATAATTAACTATTCAAAAAAAGTTGAAAACCCTATACTCTCCGCACATCAAAATACTACGGAGCTTCCCATGGATTACCAAGCTAAAACTCACCACCCAGAAAAACAAAAAACTGATTGTATTGTTATTCCTGTTTTTGCAAAACAATCGCTGTCACCAATCGGCGAGCAAATTGATAAGACCAGCCAGGGTCACCTAAAAAAAGTTTTACGTCAAGGTGACTTTGATGGGGATCTCGGCCAGACGCTATTGTTATATAACATGCCGCATATTGCTAGTGAGCGTGTATTACTCATGGGGTGTGGGGATCCTAAAGAGTTAAAAGAATCCGATTACCGAAAAATTTTGCAAAGCACCTTCAGTACTATTAAAAATGGCGGTGCTAAACAAGCCATTTTTTATTTGCAAGATCTCACACCCAATCAACGAAACTTTCATTGGAAAATTAGGCAAGCCATCGAAGTCATTGAGGCTTGTCTCTACCAATTTGACCAATTCAAAAGCAAAAAAAATAATAAAGCGAAAACACTAAACGAGATTGTTTTTCACGCGGATAATGCTGCCGAAATTAATACGGCGAAAAAAGCGATTGAAGAAAGTGTCGCTATCACGAAAGGTATTTACCGCACTAAAAACTTAGGCAACTTACCCAGCAATGTTTGCACCCCCACTTATTTAGCAAATCAAGCAAAAGAATTAGCTAAAAAATATAAAACGCTCAAAGTGAATATCCTCGAAGAAGCCGAGATGAAAAAATTAAATATGGGTGCGTTGTTATCCGTTAGCCAAGGTAGCCGAGAACCTGCGAAATTGATTTGTATTGAATACAAAGGCAGTAGCAAAAATCAAAAACCGATTGTACTCGTGGGCAAAGGGATTACTTTTGATAGCGGCGGCATTTCATTGAAGCCCTCGGGCGGTATGGATGAAATGAAATACGATATGGGTGGTGCAGCAACTGTCATGGGCACACTCACTGCCATCGCTGAATTAAAGCTGCCGCTACACGTGATTGGTGTCATGGCTTGCGCTGAAAATATGCCGGGTGGTAATGCCAGTAAGCCTGGGGATATTGTGACAACGATGTCTGGCCAAACCGTTGAAATCTTAAATACTGACGCAGAAGGACGCCTAGTATTATGCGATGCTTTAACATACTGCAAGAAATTCAAACCTCACACGATTATTGATATCGCAACACTCACTGGCGCTGTCATCGTCGCACTAGGCACTCATGCCAGTGGCATCATGGGCAATGATCCTGAATTAATTCAAGAATTATTAAAAGCAGCTGATAAGAGTTCTGATCGGGCTTGGCAATTACCCGTATGGGAAGAATATGGGGCGAATATGCAAAGTAATTTCGCGGATTTCGCCAATGCGAATGTCGGCGATCGAAATGCAGGTGCGATTACCGCCGCTTGGTTCTTATCTCGATTTACAAAAGAGTATCGCTGGGCTCATATTGATATAGCAGGCGTTGCTTGGAATTCTGGAAAAGAAAAAGGGGCAACTGGAAGACCCGTGTCACTGCTCACGCAGTTCTTACTAGATCAAGTGTAAAGTACGCAAGTGTCATCCTGAGCAGTACTTGTCATCCTGAGCGTCAGCGAAGGATCTCAAGGTTAATGCTGAGATCCTTCGCTGACGCTCAGGATGACAAACATCTCTCGGAATTGCACGAAACAAAAAAATTAGAACGAGAAAATGTATGCCAAAAATCGATTTCTATTTACTCAACGATTCTAAGCCAAGTGCACTCTATCTCTTCGCTTGTCGATTGGTTGAGAAAGCGTACTTACATAAACACGCCACTTATATCGCTGTAGCGTCTCAACCTATCGCAGAGCAACTCGATAATTTACTATGGACCTTCAAAGACAATAGTTTTATCCCACACCAAATATTTAACCCCAGCCAAACTCAAGTCGCTCCCATACAAATCAGTACACATAATCAAGCGCCAGCCCACTGTGATTTATTACTTAATCTCACATCAGAAATCCCAGAATTTCATCGTGAATTTAACCGCATTATTGAAATTGTTCCGAATGATGATGCTTGGAAGGCTCAATCCAGGAACCATTTTAAGTTTTACCGCGAACAGGGATATGAAATTCAAACGCATCCAATTAATTAATTCATGCCGCATGAAGCCTTAATATTCCCTTAATAATTGCTCACTATAATGAGAGCAATGACTTAAATAGGACCCAGAATTTATGGAACGTGCGCATATTGTTCAAAATCGTCGTTTTTTACCCGCATCTCCTTTATTCACAACTTATCTCAAGGCTCACCCAGATGATAAGCAAGTTATAGCTCTACAACTTTGCCTAGGATCTCATCAAGAAATCCCTGGCGTCATGCTTGTCAAAACACAGGATAGAAGTCATAGTTTTATACAGCACCCTGTAGCACCAGATGGTGATTGTGGCTATACCGCCTTCGGAATCACTAGAGACCAGGCGCATGAATTACTGACCACTCATAAAGATTCTATTCAGTCTTTTCTTCATCCTCTGATTGCAGATAGTTTATTGGATGAAACGTTTATTAATTACATTCGCAATAGAACAACTGACGCAAATATAGATTTGGATTATTTAAATTTTGAAAAACTATTTGAAGATTTCAAAACCCATCAAACCGTCATTCAAGTAGCTGAAGAAGCAGTACCTGTTGATGCTCCATCGCTACAGGATCTTAAGTCACATGCTGACAGTCAGCACGTTATTCAAGCCTATTTAGATTATAGCGTCCGAGATAAAAAAACTTTTTCAGGATGGCCGCATCCTGCAGAATTACAAGCATTAGCTCACATCCAAAGAATAGAATTATATATATGGCGATTGGATAATGGCTCATTAGTCCCTTACTCTATAGGTCAAGGAGTAGACTCTGCGTTAAATATCGGTAGTTACGCTCATTTTTGCCCAACCCACACCGATGATGAATTAGGAAAGACATTTCAAAGAACTGATTTAGTGTATCTTGAAGGCAATCATTTTAATCGTTTGGAATTGATTAAAGAGCACACTGATGAAAAAGCGCTTGCGGCTTTATTTAATTTCTTAATCACTATCATTAACGATGAAAAAAACCCAGAACTTTTGATTCCACGATTACAATTGCTCTCTGATATCTTAAGAGCATCTGGCTTATCTATATCCGAACTTTTATCCGAAAGTAATAAAGAATCTTTGTCAGATTCAGGATCTGCAACACCCACTTGGGATTCAGTAAAACAAAAACTCCGAATATTGATACCCGATAACAATCAGTTACTAAACCTACCAATTACTACCGAAATTCTTTTCTCAGAAACTAATATACAAGCAAATGAGCAAGACTACACAGGAACTCTTTTAATTTACTTAAATCAACTCTTGGATAAACAAGCATGCCAGATTGATATTATTGATACCTTTCTAGAATGGATCTCCATTATCCCAATCGACCATATTCAATTAATCGATACAGTAATAAACAATATTAAACCTGATAGTTCTGCCAAAAACACTTTGATCCTACTTGTGAAATTACATAGTGCGGCACTTGAACAGCGCGTTGGATTATTTGAAACTTTTTGTAATGACCACCTCTTAATTCAATACTGTAAAAACTCTAAAAAGACTGCCGGTCTCTATTTCCAATCTTGGCTGAACACTTTAAATAACGCTCAGAAAGAACAATTACAATCAACGCTCAAGATTCCTTTCAATTTTCAATTAACGAATAATGACAACCTGGATTTCTTCAAAGATTTTTTCGTGAATAACGTAGGCATGTTTTTACAAAACAGCGATTCAAACGACAAAGCCAACGAATTTTTAGATATTTTTACAAACCTCTTAAACATAATATCCACTCATAAAAACCCATTATCATATCTTTACAATACAATTTCAGAGAGCGTTATGCTCCGCAATAAAAAAATAATCCTATCATCAATCGCACAATTGAAAGAATCTGGCAATTTTGAAAAATTAAGCGCCGAAGATCAAATCAACACGAATATTTTATTGCATGGATTAGATCATGAAAATAATTCAAGTTTATTTTCTAATCTCTCCTCATCCCATGATGAAAAATATTTTCCATTTGTTTTACAAGTTTCAAAAGCATTAACAAACCCAGGTGATTCATCAATTTTAAAATTCATCATCACACAAGTGCCCAATTTAGAAGAAATTCTCCGCATGGCGTCTTCTTTGATCCCATTAAAAAGATTTCTGATTTCCGACGCTCGTTTAAATGTAGATGATGTCACTTTTCATGTTTATCTTGGACTCATAATATGTCGAGTTTTCAAGAAGGATTTGGTCCATTTATATGGCGCAATAAACATATCTAGAAATCAATGGGAAAGAATACGAACCGATTATTTAGATTTAATAAGAAACAAAACATTTCAAGATCGATGTATTGAATTCATGATGATCGACGAAGAACATCCTCTTAACGTACCTATGCTCAATGAAATTTTTCAAAACGATAAAGATCAATGTTTTAATTTATTAGAAACTATTATCCAATCTTCAAAAACTTTGGATAGCCAAACCGGAGAAAGAATATTAAATCAAAGTATCAAGACTAAAATCGAAGAGTTTTATAATGCTTTGCCAGAAAATAATAAGGCACAAGTTCAAGAAAAAGCACGATACGCGCAATTACTCAAAGCTCATAAAATACTCTCTGAACCCGAACCTGTAGCATCACAACCTCCCACCCATACACCACTCGGAACAAATCCTAGCCGCTTTAACTTTGGTAACCCGAGAATGCAAGCAACCGCGGAATTAGTACAAAAGCTATTTAAAAAAAATTCTAAAACTTAAACCTAGAAACCATAACGCTCAGGACAAGATTGTCTAAACACAATATGCTAAGTCCGGACTTTTTTGACTGCACTTTCAGCAGCGATCTACTTAACGCTTCGTGGCACACAATGGGCTTTCTCTGATTGATTCTGCTCTCATCGTACTTTATTCTTAATATTTCCTTAAGCTTTGATTAGTATAATACATAAAAATTTTTTAGGAGTATTTATGTACCTTGAAACATCTGAAGCTAAAAAACAGCTGTTTTTACACATTAAATCTAAGAATTTCAGTGCTCTAGAAGCCTTATTGAAATCTGAGTTTCCGGAAATCCCCAAAACTTCTATCAATATCAAAGATGAAAATGGGGATACTCCTATAATTTTGCTCGCAAAAACACCTATAGATCCCCGCAAAGAGTCTCAATTTTTTGAATTGCTCTTGCGATATCAG
>JAFEDO010000183.1 GCA_018241565.1 Pseudomonadota bacterium | reverse complement strand
TTTGTCAAGTTTTCGTATATTTGATATTGCAGGCTCAATCCAATTTAGATAAAAAAGTGAATACTCATCAATGATTCTGTAAAAAGTTCCCCTTTTTGTAAAACCATAAGGTTTAAAACTTACAATAAATCCAGATTTTTCTAAAGCATCTAATCTTTTCTTTAGCCTTCCTCCATCTGTTGAATATTTCGATTTCTTAAAAATTTCTGTTCTTTCTATCCCTCTTCTCTTTGATGCAATAATTCGTACAAGTTCTTCATACGTTTCTGCATTAGAAAATAAAGATGAATATAGACGACTAAATTCTTCAATCAATTGACCTTTATTTTGAAAACACAAATGATCAATATTTTGTGCTACTGATAAATTTTTCTTTAAAAATTTCAAATAATATGGAATACCTCCAACAATCATAAAAACATCTAACACTTGGTTATCGTTATATTTGATTTTATTAGATATAAGAAATTCTTTAGTCTCTTTCAGATCAAAAGGGTAAAGTGCAATTTGACCACTAATGCGATTATGTAATCCTCCCTTATGACTAATCACATGTGTAAGCATCCATGACGCCGCAGAGCCGCAAACTATAAGTTTAATTTTTGGCATATCAGACCAAAAGCGATTCCAATAATAATCTAGAGCTTGAATAAATCGTGAGCGCTTACTGGCTAACCATGGTAATTCATCAAAAAACAAAACAACCTTTTGTTGCTTTACTTCTCGTTCAATTGCTTTTGTCAGTAACTCAAATACTTTCTTCCAATTTCCCGGATTTTTAAACTCAAATTCATTATGATAAAAAATAGTTTCAATAACTCTAGTAAAATCATCAATCTGCTCACTCATCGTAGCATCTTGAGTGCCTGTAATATGAAAAAAGATACAATCTTTTTGTTTAAAAACATCTTTAATTAAATATGTTTTCCCTACTCGACGCCTACCATAAACAGCGATAAATTCCGCTGTCTTAGATCGCAAAACGGCATCTAACATTTTTTGTTCTTCGTCTCTACCAACAAATAAACCATTTTCTTTTTCCATTTTTACCGCCATTTATAGTTATTTTATAAGTGGCGCTAAAATAGCATAAAATAATTTTTACCGCCACTTATAAAATAACTATAAATGGCGGTAAACTTCATGGGTAATTTTTGGTCTGTTTTTATTGGCACGTTTTATAACCTGAAACTAATTTTACTTCATTTTTTCCAGTCCTGTGCCATAATTCACCCCCCCACTTTACCGCTATGGAGAGGACCCCCATGGAAAATCTAAAGGAAATCATGACCACGGATTGGAATGCCGATTTTTCAGCAGAATTACAAAAAGATGCTGTTCATGCCATTGAAAGCGAAAAGATACTTCATTTTCCAAATATGCCTTTTACACTCTCGACGGAAGAAAAAGAATTCTTATCTCCCATTTATGCGGATCCCAATGCAAAAAATGTCAGTTATAACCGCACTACTGGTTTATTGCGCGCAGCAGAATGCTCTATGGAAAAACACGAACTTTTAAAAAAAATGATGCATCGTTTTTCACAGCATGCAGAAAATTTAGTAAAACATTTACTCCCTGCTTATGCTAATCATTTAGAAGTTGGCCGCACGAGCTATAGACCTATTGAGATCCAAGGTCGCACCAGTTCTTACAGAAAAGATGATACACGATTACATGTTGATGCTTTTCCTTCTACCCCAGTGCAAGGTAAAAGAATTTTACGCGTATTTGCCAATATTAATCCTCACAACCAACCTCGCGTATGGCGAGTCGGAGAATCATTTGCAGGTGTCGTTCATCAATTTTTACCACGAACTCGAAAAGCATGGCCAGGTCGATCTTCTTTACTAAAGGCTTTGGGTATTACAAAAAGTTATTGCACTGATTACGACTACATTATGTTGCAAATTCATAATCAAATGAAAAAAGATTCTGACTACCAAAAAACCGTACCACAATCTGAAATCCATTTTTTACCAAATACTTCTTGGATTGTGCAGACTGATCACGTTTCACATGCAGCAATGTCAGGACAATATGCATTGGAACAAACTTTTTATTTGCCAGTTGATGCAATGGTAAATCCAGAACTTTCTCCGTTGCGTATCTTGGAAAAATCGACAGGAAAGAAGTTGGTTTAATATGTACTTGTCATCCTGAGCGAAGCCGAAGGATCTCGTGATACCGCTGAGATCCTTCGCAGAGCGAGGGATGACAATATCACTCAGTATGACAAGATCATACAAAAAAAAATTTCTAATGTCTTTTATCTTCAAAAAATACTTGACCATCATCAATATACATTCGTGGTAATCGATTATTGAATCCACATAAAATTTCATAGGTAATCGTATCGCACAGTTTGGCAACTTCCGTTAATTTAATTTCTTCATGTTCTTGCTTTCCGATTAAAGTCACTTCTTCACCCACATATGCTTCATCTTGACCAATATTTACCATCAATTGATCCATACAAATATTTCCAACAATGGGATATCGTTTTCCGCGAATTAATACTTCACCTTTGTTTGATAATCCACGCCGATAACCATCTCCATATCCAACCGGAATAGTTAAAATTCGTGAATCTTCTTGTGTTTTATAGGTATGGCTGTATCCAATTCCTTGTCCTTTGGAAACTACTTTAAAATAAACGATTTTTGCTTTTACTGAAAAAATAGGAGCAATATCTTTTAATTTTTCGTTGTGTTGAGTAGGAAAATAACCATAAGCTAATATTCCTGGACGTACCATATCCATGTGAGATTCAGGGTAATAACTGATTCCACTAGAATTTGCGATGTGACAAATAATATTCTTGTCTTTACTTTTCACTTCCTCACGAATAAATTTTTGAAAACTTTTAATTTGGTGATGTGCAAACTCATTATCTGGATTATCTGCTGTTGCTAAATGTGAATAAACGCCCGCAATATCAAAGCATTTCATTTGAACTAAGTCATTTAGTAAATCTAATGCACTTGAAAGTCTCACACCCGTTCTCTGCATGCCTGTGTCTATTTCTAAATGTACCCTACATTTCTTTTGTAATGCTTCGCATTTCTTTTTGACTAACTCTGCTTTAAGGCGAGATGAAATAGAAAATTCAAGATCATAATTTAACAACCCAGATATTTGTTCATCGTGAATTGCGCCAAAAACTAACACGGGAATTTTAATGCCTGCTTCTCTTAATAAAGCACCTTCTTGTAAAGAAGCGACAGCTAAACAATGAACGCCTGCTTTGACTGCTTCACGTGCTATTGGAATTAATCCATGACCATAAGCATTAGCCTTAATCGCTAAACAAATTTTTGCATGACCAACATGGTTTTGTATTGCTTTGATATTTTTTTTAAATTGCTTTAAATCAATTTCAATCCAGGCGGGATGTCCGAATGGTAAGTGCGTTGACGTCATTTTTTAAACCTTTTTTATAAACAAAGTATTTGTCTTAATCCATCTTCCATTAAACTAATTTCTTGTTGCGTTAGCATACCTTCATGTCTAATAAATCTAGTTTTATCGAGTGCACGTATTTGATCTAACACTGCATATGAATAAATTCCGTTAACACATACCTTTATACAAAACCCAGAAATTTCTTTGACTTGAGTAGAAAGAGGAATGGCGATGATTGTTCGCCGCGCTCGATTAACTGGATTTGCTCCAAATAAAACCCAAGGGCGAGTGTTTTCAATCCCACTATTACGCATCGGTGTTTCTTGAACTAAATATACTTCTCCACGTTTGAAATTAAATGTCATTGAGGCCATCTCCACCAAAATTAGTTTCCCAGTCCGACTCTTCTTGTGCAGATCCTTTATTGTTTTCTAAATCTAACGCCCTCATATAAAGCTCTTTCTCTCGTTTGTTGATTTCTTCTTCTAGAAGAGTGGCAAACAGCTTGCTGCGTTGACGGTTTGGAATAACCGCTCGCATACGAGTAGCCAACGCATCTGGTAAAGATATCATCACTTTTGTACTCATGGTTTAATCCTAGATAAACAATCCGTTTTACATATTATATATTATATCTATAGATGGATAAAAAACAACCCTATTTACAAGTTTTTGCTAAAAATATGGATTTTGAGGAGGAATTTTAGGATTCTTTATCTTTTTCTGGACGTTTCCAGCCGGGAATGGATTTTTGTTGTCTGGCTGAGATAGTGAGCTGGTCGGCAGGGGCGTCTTTACAAATAGTGGCGCCGGCACCAATAGTAGCACCTTTGCCTACTTTGACTGGTGCAATCAATTGGGTGTCTGAACCAATAAAGACGTCGTCTTCAATGATAGTTTGATATTTGTTTACGCCATCATAATTACAAGTAATTGTGCCAGCGCCCACATTAACATGTTTACCAATGATTGCATCACCGACATAACTGAGGTGATTCACTTTGCTACCTTCCGCGATTGTCGATTTCTTTATTTCCACAAAATTCCCAATATGCACACTTTCAGCAAGATGTGTTTCGGGCCGAACTCGTGCGAAAGGTCCAACAATAGAATGAGATCCGATGGTTGCTTCTTCGATGACACAATTTTCTTTAATAGTGACATTGTCTCCGATTTTTGTATTTCGGATGACAACGTTAGATCCGATCTGGCAATGATTTCCAATACTGACTTGTCCTTCAAAGATCACATTCACATCAATGACAACATCTTTTCCGATAGTTAAATCGCCTCGCAAATCAAAGCGAGCAGGATCACGAATTACCACGCCTGCACGTAATAATTGTTCCGCTTTTCTTGTTTGTGCATAACGCTCTAATGTAATTAATTGATAACGATCATTAATGCCATACACTTCATATTCATCTTTGACTGTAATACTACAAATAGAAACTCCAGATTTCACAGCAAAACTAATAATTTCTGTTAAATAATATTCTTTCTGTGAATTACTGTTACTGAGTTTTGGTAACCATTCTTTTAATAATTTTGCGGGTGCTAATAAAATACCTGAATAAATTTCTCGGATTTTCTTTTGTGATTCGTCACAATCCCGATCTTCAGTAATTGATATAATATTATTTTTTTTATCTCGGATCACGCGTCCTAATCCTGAGGGATCAGAAAACTCAGCAAGAATTAATCCTAATTCTTGTGCTGATGTTTTTTCTATTAATTGCTCTAAAGATTCCCTGCTGATAAGAGGAACATCGCCGGCCAATACAAGCACTTGTTCATCATCTTTTAAAAATGGTAACGCCTGTGCAACAGCATGTCCTGTTCCTAATTGTTGCGTTTGTTCGATCCAATGGAGTGAACCTTGTGGAAATGCGGCACGAATTTTTTCTTGAGCATGACCACAAATGACATGTATTTTTTCTGGATTTAATTGTGATGCTGTTTGAATTACTTGAGCGAGAATGGGTTTACCTAAGAACGGATGTAACACTTTGGGTAAAGTAGAGTACATTCTCTTTCCTTCACCCGCTGCCAAAATAACAACCTGTAACCGCTTGTTATTTTGATGTGTCGACATTATTTTTTACCTTTAGCTCTTAACTTACGAATCAGTTGGATTTGTGCAAGTGCTCTTGCCAGTTCTGCTGCAGCTGCTGTGTAATCAAAATCTGCTTCGCGACTTTGCAATGCAATTTCTGCTTTATGTTTTGCTTCTAGTGCTGCTGCTTCATCTAAATCAGCGCCGCGGATGACTGTCTCAGCCAAAATAGTGACTACTTTCGGTTGAACTTCTAGCAAACCACCATCTACATAATAAGCTTCTTCATGACCACCTTGTTTTGTCACATAGACTTGGCCTGGACGAATCGTTGTTAGTAAGGGTGCATGACCAGGCGCAATACCTAAATCACCTTCTTCACCTGAAACGACAACCATTTCAGCTAATCCAGAGAAAATTTCTTTTTCTGCGCTAACTATATCTAAATGAACGCTCATTGCCATTTTAGTCTCTTTGTAATTTGTAACTATTTAGTGTCATCCCTCGCTCTGCAAAGGATCTCGGCGTTAACCTTGAGATCCTTTGCAGAGCGAGGGATGACACCTCTTCGCTCAAGATGACATTTTTACTTCAATGTTTCTGCTTTCTTAATTGCTTCTTCAATCGTACCTACCATATAGAACGCTTGTTCTGGTAAGTGATCCAATTCCCCTTTCAGAATGGCAGAGAATCCATGGATAGTTTCTTTTAATGAAACATATTTTCCTGGAGATCCTGTAAATACTTCTGCTACGAAGAATGGTTGAGAAAGGAAACGCTGAATTTTACGTGCTCTGGATACAGATAATTTATCTTCTTCAGATAATTCATCCATACCTAAAATCGCGATAATATCTTTCAATTCTTTGTATCGTTGTAAAATACTTTGTACTTTTCGTGCAGTATCGTAATGCTCTTGACCAACCACTAATGGATCTAATTGTCGGCTGGTTGAATCTAAAGGATCCACTGCTGGGTAAATGCCCAATTCTGCGATTTGTCGTGACAATACAACGGTTGCATCTAAGTGGGCGAAAGTAGTTGCCGGTGAAGGATCTGTTAAATCGTCTGCAGGAACATAAACCGCTTGAATCGATGTGATCGATCCTGTTTTTGTCGATGTAATACGTTCTTGCAACATCCCCATTTCTTCTGCCAATGTTGGCTGATAACCTACTGCTGAAGGCATACGACCTAATAATGCAGATACTTCCACGCCCGCTAATGTGTAACGGTAAATATTATCAATAAATAATAAAACGTCTCGACTTTCGTCTCGGAATTTTTCAGCTAATGTTAAACCTGTCAAAGCAACTCGTAGACGGTTACCTGGTGGCTCGTTCATTTGTCCATAAACGAGAGATACTTTATCTAATACATTAGATTCTTTCATTTCGTGATAGAAGTCGTTACCTTCTCGAGTTCTTTCACCGACGCCCGCAAATACCGAGTAACCACTGTGCTCGATTGCGATGTTACGAATTAATTCCATCATGTTAACGGTTTTACCTACACCCGCACCACCGAATAAACCGACCTTACCACCTTTTGCAAATGGGCAGAGCAAATCGATGACTTTAATACCTGTTTCTAATAATTCTGTACCACCTGCTAATTCGTTATATGCCGGTGGTTTACGGTGAATACTCATGTATTCTTTCGTGTTTATGGGGCCCGCTTCATCCACAGGATCACCTAACACATTCATGATTCGACCTAAAGTTTCTTTTCCTACTGGTACTTGAATAGGAAGACCCGTATTTAGCACCTTCATTTCGCGCTTCAATCCATCGGTAGTTCCCATTGCAATAGTACGAACAACTCCATCACCTAATTGTTGCTGTACTTCGAAAGTCAAATGACCTTCTTCTAATTTTAATGCGTCATAAACTTTAGGAATCGAACCTCGTGGAAACTCCACGTCTACGACTGCACCGATAATTTCTACTATTTTACCTTTGGACATAGTTGTGGACATAATTGACTCCGCTAATAAACTAAAATTTAAATGTTACCTTTAACATCGAATCCCCGGGTTGCAACACCTTGCCATCTTGTGCGGGCTTGTCATCCTGAGCGTCAGCGAAGGATCTCAATGTTAACGCTGAGATCCTTCGCTGACGCTCAGGATGACAAGCTCGCCCAGGATGACATGTCCTAAACTGCTGCTGCACCACCAACGATTTCTGCAATTTCTTGCGTAATCGCTGCTTGTCGTGCTTTATTGTAAATTAACTGGAATTCACCGATTAATTCACCCGCATTTTCAGAAGCATTTTTCATTGCAACCATTCTTGCTGCTTGTTCACAAGCTGTATTTTCTACAACGCCTTGATAAATCTGAGATTCAACATAGCGTTCTAATAATTTATTCAATAATGCTTTGGAATCTGGTTCATAAATATAATCCCAATGATGCTTAAGATCTTCATCATTCTCAGCGTGTAATGGGAGTAATAGTTCCATTTGTGGTTTTTGTGTCATCGTATTCACAAATACATTATGAAAAATATAGAGTTGATCAATCTCATGTTTGTCATAAGACTCTAACATCACACTAGTTACACCAATCAAATCTTTAATTGTTGGTGTATCACCCAGATGTGTTGCGCTCGCTGTAATGTGACCAAATCGTTTAAAAAACGCTTCTGCTTTACGACCAATGACACACAGATCCACTGGGATATTTTCTTTTTTATAATGCATCAATTGTTGCAAAACTAATTTGAATAAATTTGAATTCAAACCACCACATAATCCACGATCACTCGAGATAACAATAAACCCAACTCGATTCACCGCTCTTTGCGAAAGATAAGGATGGTGATATTCCGAATTACTTCTTGCCACATGGCTAATCACATTCAGCATCTTCGAAGCATAAGGTCTTGACGCAGTCATACGATCTTGTGCTCTACGCATTTTACTCGCTGCAACCATTTCCATCGCGCGCGTAATCTTTTGCGTATTCTTAATGCTTTGAATTTTTGTACGTATTTCTTTTCCGCTAGCCATACAAACCCTTTTTAGTAACTACCAACTTTTTTAAATTTCTCGATTGCTGATTTTAATTCAGCTTCGATCTTGTCATCTAATGCGGGATTTTCATTAATCTTTTTCAATAAATCTTTATGATCTGCATTCATGAATTCTAATAAAGCTTCTTCGAATGAAACGACTTTATTTAATTCCACATCATCTAAGTAACCTTTCTCCGCAACAAATAATGATACTGACATTTCAGCAACACTTTGTGGCTGATATTGTCTTTGCTTCATCACTTCCATCACGCGCTGACCACGTTCCAATTGTCTTCGAGTCACTTCATCTAAATCAGAAGCAAATTGTGAAAACGCTTGTAACTCACGGAACTGAGCGAGAGATAATCGAATGCCACCACCCAATTTTTTAATAATTTTAGTTTGCGCAGCACCACCCACTCGAGAAACTGATAAACCTGCATTGATCGCTGGACGAATACCTGCGTTAAATAAATCAGTATCCAAAAAGATTTGTCCGTCAGTAATAGAAATAACGTTCGTTGGAACGAATGCCGAAACGTCACCCGCTTGAGTTTCAATGATAGGTAATGCGGTGAGAGATCCTGTTTTACCCTTCACTTTGCCTTTTGTATGTTTTTCTACGTACTCTTCATTAACTCGTGCAGCACGTTCCAACAGACGCGAATGTAAATAGAAAATATCTCCAGGATATGCTTCTCGTCCTGGCGGTCTACGTAATAACAATGAAATTTGTCGATATGCCCAAGCTTGTTTTGTTAAATCATCATAAACAATCAATGCATCTTCGCCGTTATCGCGGAAGTATTCACCCATTGCGCAACCAGAATAAGCAGCAATATATTGCATAGCCGCTGCATCTGCTGCAGTTGCCGCAACAACAATAGTGTGTTCCATTGCGCCATGCTCTTCTAATTTTTTAACAATAGAAGCAACCGATGAAGTCTTTTGGCCAATAGCAACATAAATACATTTAACGCCTGTGCCTTTTTGATTGATGATGGCATCAATCGCAATAGCAGTTTTTCCTGTTTGACGATCGCCAATGATTAATTCTCGTTGTCCACGACCGACTGGCACCATCGCATCAATAGCTTTTAATCCTGTTTGTAATGGCTGACTTACTGATTGTCGACTGATAACACCAGGTGCAATCAATTCGATAGGAGAAGTAAGATCTGTTCCTAAAGGTCCTTTTCCATCAATAGGATTTCCGAGTGCATCGACCACTCGACCTAATAATGCATTGCCTACAGGAACTTCTAAAATTCTTCCTGTGCATTTTACCGTGGCACCTTCTTCTAAATCTTCATAAGGGCCTAACACAACGGCACCGACTGAATCACGTTCTAAGTTTAATGCTAATCCATAAGAACCATTCGAGAATTCCACCATTTCACTCTGCATGACATCAGCTAAGCCATGAATACGGACAATACCGTCTTTCAAGCTCACGATAGTACCTTCGGTTCGAACTTCCGAAGCGACTTGAAACTTCTCAATACGTTCTTTAATTAAAGCACTAATTTCTGAGGGATTAAGTGCGATTTGTTGCGACATAATTTATCTCCTAACTTCTTCAGCCATCATTTGGTTTTTCAATGCAGCGAGCTTGGAACTAACAGAACCATCGATTACCACATCTCCAGCACGGATGAGAATTCCCCCAATTAAATCTTTATCGATTTCACATTTGAGAGAAATTTCTCGACGTAAACGTTTTTTTAAAGCAACAGTCAAACTTTGAATTTCATGATCGGAAAGTGGTAATACTGATTTTATAACCACTTCTGCTGTTTTTTCTTTTTCAGCACGATAAATCTCAAACAACGTTGCAATTTCTGGTAGCACCGCTAAACGTTTGTTATGAGTTAACCATTGTAAAAAATTGCGTGTTTTTTCATTTAAAGTAGATTCACAAACACTCGAAAACAATTCATATAATTGTTCTTCCGTCACTCGTGGATTATTCATCAATGAAACAACTTTTGAATCTAAGCAAATTTGTGCAGCAACATTTAAAAAACGAGACCATTCTGAAAACGAGTTATTCTCGTCAGCAAATTCGAATGCCGCATTTGCGTAAGGTCTTGCTATGGTTAAATTGTCTGTTGCCATTATTGTAAAATCCTAAATTTCTTGGATTAAATCTTTAATTAATTCACTATTTGCCGCTTCATCCATATGGCGAGTCAAAATTTTTCGAGCGCCAAGGACTGCAATATTCGCTACTTGCTCACGCAATTCACGTCTTGCTTGGTCTATTTCTTGTTTGATTTGCTGACGCGCAGCCGTGAGCATGCGTTGACTTTCTTCTAACGCTTTTGTTTTTGCTTCATCAACGATTTGAGTTCCTCGGTGATGAGCTGCTTCACTAATTTCTGCCGCTTGTTTCTTAGCTTCATGCAACAATTCAACTGCTTTCTTTTGCGCTAACTCTAAATCATGACGCGCACGTTCAGCAGCCGCTAATCCTTCTGCAATTTTTCCTTGTCGTTCTTGTAAAGCCTTCATGACCGGTGGCCATACAAACTTCATAGTGAACCAAATAAACAAGGCAAATGTAATCATTTGTCCAAGCAAAGTTGCATTTAAATTCATAATTCAAGCCTCAGTAATTAATCGAACTATTTAGCGTGTTGTGCCAAAAAGGTTACTAAGTTTTGTGCAAAAGGATTTGCAAATGTGAAATACAATGCAATACCAACGCCGATCATAGTTACCGCGTCTAATAAACCAGCCACAATAAACATTTTTACTTGTAACATAGGAACCATTTCAGGCTGTCTTGCAGAACCTTCCAAGAACTTACCACCTAATACACCGAATCCAATTGCGGTACCTAGTGCACCTAAACCAATTAATAAAGATACTGCGATAGCAGTCATTGATTGAATGTGTGCAAAAAAATTTGCTGCTTCCATTATTTTCCCCTTTAGTTAACGTTAATCAATACAAACTCTAGTCTATGCACTTGTCATCTTAAGTGGCATTTGTCATCCTGAGCGTCAGCGAAGGATCTCGTGATACCGCTGAGATCCTTCGCTGACGCTCAGGATGACAAATGCCACTCGATGACACCGCATTAGTGATCTTCGTGCGCCATACTTAAATATACGATGGTCAGCATCATAAAAATAAATGCCTGCAAAGTAATAATTAAAATATGGAATATCGCCCATATACCACCCAGTGGCCACTGCCCCCACCATGGGAGTAACGCAATCAAAATAAAAATTAATTCACCCGCATATAAATTTCCAAATAGACGTAAAGACAGTGAAATGGGTTTAGCTAATAATCCCACGGTTTCTAGTACAAAATTGAAAGGAATCATGAGCCACGAATTGAATGGTTGAAGAGTCAATTCTTTCGTGAATTTTTTCACGCCCTTGATTTTGATACTATAAAATAAAATTAAGAAAAATACGGATATTGAGAGCCCAAATGTCATATTTGGATCGGCAGTAGGTACGATTCTTAAGTGATCAATGCCCATCGCTCCCGCAGCTCGTGGCAGCAAATCCACTGGGAGTAAATCCATGAAATTCATTAAGAATACCCAAATAAAAATCGTTAACGCGAGAGGCGCAATCAAATTGCTACGGCCATGGAAAGTTTCTTTGACTTGGTTATCCGCAAATTCAATCATCACTTCAACAAAATTTTGTAATTTACCGGGAACACCACTGGTAACCCGTCGTGCTGCAAAAGTAAATAAAGTCAGAAAAATGAACCCTAATAGAACGGCAAAGAATATGCTATCCAGATCGATGGTCCAAAAACCACCATTGCCAATACTCATGGTCTTGAGGTTAAACATCAAATGATGCAAGTGATGCTGTATATATTCACTACTGGTTATGGTTCCGGTCGCGCTCATGCTTATATCATCTCTCTCGACTGACTAATAAAGGGGAAAACCAAAATGTGAGTTGTGCTGCTAAATAGGTTACAAAGAACACACCAACAGAAACTGCAATCCACTTAAAAATCACTATAAATAAAAGGGCTGAGATAAAAATCTTAACTATTTCGCCCCAATAAAAATTGAAAACAATCTGCTTTCCTGCGTTTGCCCCACTTTTTCTAAAAAAAATGGCTGCAAACAGTCCACTAGGGATTAAATATACGAGACCGCCTAACAAAGCAGAATAACCCGCTTTGGGCTCCATCATCTCAGTGAAAATTAAGGCGAGTAGACCAACAAATGCCAACTGAAACACCCATAATCGCCACCATTTAACCCTAACCACGACGCAACTTTCTCTCCGGTTGCAAAGGCGCGCGAAGTATAAAGATTCCTAGGGGTATGCGCAACTTTTTATAATAATGTATGTCGCAACTTTGCTTGCGGCTACAATGGATAGAGGGCGTCTGCGCAAGAAGCATCGTTCCCGGTCGTTGATTCACCCGATGTTATACTGCCTCGGGAACGGACCGCTTGCCCCATACCCACGTGAAAGGCCTCGCCAAAATATAGTTGACCCATGCTACTCAACTCCACCGCCACATTATTCAGGAAAGTATGCAAGTTGGAGCCTGGCTTTAGCTTTATCTTTTCCTTGGAATTCCGATCAACTTTTTTCTGAATATAAAAAATTAAGTCTTTTAGTAATTTTGATAATGCACCATCACTATCATTCGTTTTTATCTTATCCAAATTTTCCTGTATTGTTTTTTGGATCGTATTACCTACAGTAAGGTTAGTCTGTGAACCTCCGAAATACCCACCTGTATCTTTTAATGAAATTAATTCGTTGTTTAGCGCTATTAAATAAGACTGGATAATGCTATGCGTTGTTTGTTTAAAATCTGTGGAAACTTCTTCTAATTTTTCCAAGCGTTTCATCCTCTTAATAGCTTCATAGAGTAATCTGGTTTTGCTTGGCTTATCCACCTGAATCATACCCCTTGCTTGATCTTCAAGATCTTGTGATGCTAGAGTTTCATGATTGATTTTCTCAATCAACTTTTTGATTTTTGGATCATTGGGATTTCTTAAGATACGTATTTCCTCTTTTAACTTAACAATTTTATGGTCATCGAATATTCCTTTTTTCTCTTGCTCCTCTCCTAGAAATATTCCAAATCTAATTTGATATTTTAAATTTTTATATACACTGAGTTTTTTAACTCGCAGAAGCACTCCATTACGCTGCAAATCTTTTTTACTTCGATGGTACATTTCTGCCGAATAAGCTAAAGCCTTTAATCGTGTTTTTTCATCAAATCTTTCATCATCATATCGAGCTAACAAACCTTTAATGACATTATACGGCAATACTTTTTCTCTGATGGATACTTTCAAAAGATTTAATAAAATGCCACTTTCACCCGGTTTTTCTGAGATCAACTTAAAATAATTGCTTACAAAATTCTCATCAAAAGGATTAAATACCAGTGGAAAAAAACTATATTCTATCTCTTCATTGATTGGCAATTTTAGGATAGCTAATGCGAGGTGATCTCTACGCTCAACGATATATGCTCGCCCATCACTGAGATGAATATCAGTATCGGTATAGCTTGCTACTAATTGATCCAAACAATCTTTACGTCCTTCTTTTGCCATCTCATAAGGTAAAAAATTTCGACCCCATTTTCTTAAATGGTTTCTTGCTTCTAAAGATATCCATAAAACCGAAAATGCATGAGAAAAATTGGGATCTTTACTGAAAAGTTCAAAACATTTCTTATACTGTTCTCCAGAATCTAGAGACACTGCATTTTTTGTAGCATTCACACCAGCCAGGAAAAAAATAGCCATTTTTGCGAAGCTCTTTTCTTTGACTTGACCTTCGGCGATCATTTTCGCCATATCAAGATACTCTCTTTTCAAAGATGTAGATTGAGAATAGTATTGATATGCTTCCTCATCCTCATTCTTTAAAAAACAAAGCTCTCCGATCCACTGTAACGCAAGTGCTCGGACTCTTCTATATTTTGGACGTGCTTTTTCCGGCAATGATTCGATCTTTTCTATAACTGCATTACACGAGACCTTCACAGCTTCAATACGGTCATTTGAATTTTCATTGGGAAACCACATCATAAGAGCTTGGATCGATGTTTTATTCTCACTGGGAGTCATCTTTCCTGCGTAGTTACTGTAAATTTCTGTCATGGTTTCTTCAGGCGCTTCTTTATCGACGACTGGGATTGTTTTTTTCGACGCACTTTTTTTTCTCTCTACCACTAGTAAAGCATACAATTCAGGAAACCAATATTCTTCATCTGGAGCTTGCTCCGAAAGAGGCCTATTGTCTTCTATAGTCAGTTCCAACTCTTTTAAAAGACCATCTCGAAAACTTTTATAAGGGGATTGGAGTATGGTTTGATAAATTGCTGCTTCTGGTTCTTGATTCTTTTTTTGTAATTGTGCAATTCGTTTAATAATTCTGCGCCTGATCCGCTCTTCTATTCTAGGATTTTGTATGAATTGTTTTAAAAACTCTTGTATCTCTTGATCTGTAAATAATTGTTCTTTATCCGTTTGATTTAATATCTCTATCGATTCACCTACTTTATCTAATATAGAAAAAATACTGATACAAATCTCTGGCGTAAAAATTTCAGATGCCAATGATTGGAAAAAAAAATCTTGTATTACTTTTCTGATAAAATCTTTGGACAGGATTTTCTTACGAAAAGCATCCATCATATGCACTATAACAATCGGTCTATCGTCATTCACATTAGATTTAAATTTTGCATTCAGAATTTCCCCAATCATTTTTTCAGAAAATTCTAAGGACAATGCTTCTTTATGACAAAGCTGAATAATAATATCCAGTATAAAGATTTTTTTTTCAGTGCTACTTAATGGAAAGGAATCCTTGAGTCTTTTTATAATCCGTTCTACCTCTTCTCTTCGAATTATCGATTGTTCCACCAACTGCATGAGCAGTGTTTTATGAAGTGATTCGAAATCTATTTTATCGTTTTTTTGAGCAATCGTTTCTTCTAAGAGAGACAAATGAAGGGTGCGAACACTTGTTTCTCTATCTATCTCTTCTTTCAACAAAAAATTTTGAACAAACACATATGAATACTGTACAGCTCGTGGCATACATTTAAGAAAACACTCTGAGGATCCATACTCTATATAACCTTGTTTAAAGCATCCCTTTGAAAGATCTGGGTTTGATTCTCGATACATTTCTCCCAGTAAAAGATAACGTTCTTGATTAAACTTTTGTCGTTGTTCAATTGGAATCTCTTTTTGTATGGGATTGTCTGCACTGAATCGAAATAAAAAATCTCTTTGTTTCTCTATAGGTAGTGCACAATCATTTTTATTTTTTATTAACGCCATGATTGCTTCAGGAATTAAATTGAGATCTCCACCGCAAGCATTCTTAAAATATGCAGTGGCTTCATCATCTTTTTTTTGAATCACTTTAATGTAAGCTAAAAATAAATAACTCCAAACCTTGATCGGGTTTTCTTTTTCAACCTTCGCTTGGCTTGCTGCTGCCTCGAAGAAACTACCCGCTTCTTCTAATCGATCTTGAACTAACGCTATTTTGCCACGTACAAAATTACCAATAGAGCTGGGTGGCATAAGGATAGATTCCAGTCCCGTTGCTAGCCCGCTTGTAACGCGAACCTTATCCGTAAAGGGATTTTCAATTTTAATTTCAAAGATTTTTTCTATTTCTTGGACTTCTTCAAGGGGGTACGCTTTAATCATGCACACAGTATCCTAAAATTCTTCTACTAGATTAAACGCCGGATTGTAGTAGCTGCGCTTTTTTAGGTCAATCATTTTTGTACTTTTTGCTCTCATTTATTCCCAGATGCTTGAGCCATGTGGTACTACAAGCATAAAGCCTTCGTGATCCTTTAATGCAGATTATGTACCATATTAAACCTGGTATCGAATTTGATACGCAACATTTCAAGACACTGACCGAGTCAACAACAAGACCAAGTGCGGGAAGTTGAGCATCCCTGTATAAGTTCACTAATTCGTTGACAAAAAGAATTTCATTTTTTTAATTCAAATCTCTGAGCACACGCTTCCACTTCTTTTTTAATTTCATCCATCAGTGTTAGCACACTCATTTCGCGATTGAGACGTGTTCCTTGCCCTGCCCAAAAAGAAGCTATCCTTCCATTTTGTTGCCTAACGGCTTCTCGTCGAATTGGCTGAGTTAAGACATGTTGAATGGGATAATCGGGAATTTGATCTGTGGGGATTTTTTCTAATTCTTCTAAAAAATAATTTCTTATGGCGCGAACTGGTTTTCCAGTAAATGCCGAGGTAATGACGGTACTTTCTTCCGTGCTATTTAAAACTTTTTGTTTATAAAGTTCACTGGCGCCGCTTTCATGACAAGTTAAAAATGCTGTGCCCATCTGTATGGCGGATGCACCCAAGTCCAGTGCTGCAACAACACTTGATCCATTCATAATTCCACCTGCTGCAATCACAGGAATTTTTAAATGACTTGCTAATTGTGGAACTAAAACCATTGTTCCAATTTTTGCAGCTTCGTGTGAGCTTAAAAAAGTACCTCTATGTCCTCCAGCTTCATATCCTTGCGCAACTACCGCATCGCACCCTGCTTTTTCAAGCGCTAATCCTTCTTGTACTGTGGTTGCAGTACCTATCACAAAAATATTTTCTTCTTTCAGCCGCTGTATCATTGAAGGATTTAAAATACCAAAAGTAAAACTCATCGCAGGAATTTTTTCTTGTATTGTCAACTCTACCAATTCTTCCGCAGAAGTTTCTTCAAATGATAATTCTTTTTCTTCCAAAGGTAATTTCAATTCATCTCGGAATTTCTTAAGAAAAGAATTCATAAAAGCAGTTTTCTTTGCATCAATACGTGCATTATGATTCGGAATAAAAACATTCACAGAAAATGGTTTACTCGTTAATGCTTTTGTTGCACGAATATTTGCTTCTGCTTGTTCTCTTGTTAAATATCCTAACGGCAAAGATCCTAATCCACCGGCATCACAAACAGCTGCAACCAATTTTGGTGGTGTCATTCCACCCGCCATCGGTGCTTGAATGATAGGAAGTTGGATATTTAATCTTTTAACAAACTCAGCAGCTAACTTTGTTGTTTTCATTATCTTCCTTTTAGTGAATCTAAATATCGTGCCACCTCTGCAACACCTAACAACCCCTGTGTTTTCATGACATCTAGTGGAGTCAAATTATCGAATTTTTCGTTGTGCTTATTTACCCAATCATAACGAAAAGACTCATTCTTTGGATATAAAAGCCGAAGTGATTTATGTATACGTAACAGCCATCCTACTCTATCTAAGGTATCGCGATTATCAGGCAGCGGTTCTTTTCCTTCAGCATACATACCTAACAAGAACTGACTAGTTTCACTTAAACCTAACAAATTTAATTGCGATGCTGTATCTAATTGCCAGCGCTTGAATAAACTTATCAACATTTTTGCTAATTTACGGCGATTACTTTCATCAGATAAAGAAGGCAATGCGTGCTTGAATTGACTATTTAATTCTTTTTGTTTTTTAATTGTGGCATTAGGATTTTTTTGAGCTTTCTTAGTAGAAGTCATAACAAACTCCCTATTTATTACATTTAATTACAAATATAAATTAAGAAGGAACATCTTAGCACGATTAAATAACTTTGGTTTTGCTCAAAAAAACCTATTTCTTTTCGCACTCATTTTGTTAACTCTTTTATATATGTCCCCAGAACTTCATTAATGGCACGATAAACTAATTGCATAAAATCCAAATCACACTGTGCTAATGGACCTACTGTTAATCGTTTATTATCAATCGCTCGCATTTGATCAATCAGCAAATCTGATTCTTCGTTTAATTTTTCTTGCGCTTTTACTCTGAGTCTTAATGGTTCTGCGTTTTCAATTAAGCGCGTTGTTAGCGGAATAATTAAAGTTGATGGATGTTGGATATCTAATAATGCTTGATTCTGAATAATCAAAACTGGCCTTGTTTTTCCAGGTTCTGTTCCTGAAGTTGGGTTTAAATTTGCTAACCATATTTCGCCGTGTTTAAGTTTCTGGGTCATGTTCACCCCGACTAAACTCCGCGTTAATCTTCATGCTTTCTTCCCTAACTCGTAAGCTGGCTTGCATGATTTTCTTTTTATTCTCTTGATTTAATATCTCGTGATTCATAGATTCAATCGCCTTACGTATATATTCCGCACGCTGGATATTTAGCATTTTTGCTCGCATATCAAGCTCCTGAAGTAGTTCATTCGATATCCTGACGGAAATTGTAGTCATATTAGCAATCCTATTTGTAATACATTTTGTATTATAATAGAAAATCCAAGTTTGTCCACTTATTTACCATTTTTTATTGTTTCTGGCGAGATATTGTGCTTTTCACGTTATTCATACCAAAAACGTGATGACTCTCACGTTTTTGGTATGAATAACGTGAGAATCATCACGTTTTCGGCACGAATGTTTTTTCAGAGTTAAATCAAACCTCGATTAAAAAGGGTAGCCTTTTCGATCCTAATCCGTTCTAAGAGAGAAATATTTGCAATTGTCCGTTGCATCTTGTAAATCTATTTCCATTATTAAGTAACTTGAAGGGTTCTAATCATGCCTGAACTTTATATGATTGGTGGCGCGAATGGTTCAGGAAAAACAACTGTCTCAATGAGTTTACTACCCAAATTACTTGATTGTTATGAGTATGTTAATGCTGATTCCATCGCTGCAGCACTTTCACCTTTTGCACCAGAAGCAACAGCTATACAAGCTGGCCGCCTAATGCTTGATAGAATTCATCATTTAACTGAACAAAAAAAAGATTTTGCATTTGAAACAACTATGTCTTCTAGAACTTTTGTTCCATTTTTAAAGAAAGCAAAACAAAATGGCTATCAAATAAATCTTTTATTTATGTGGTTACAAAACCCTTCTCTTGCAATCAATCGAGTTAGCAATAGAGTACGCGATGGAGGACATAATATCCCCGAAAAAATAATTATTCGGAGATATAAACGCAGTCTTAACAATTTCTTAAATCTTTATTTGCCTTTAGCAGATGAATGGGCTCTCTATGATAATTCTTCCAACATACCGGCTACAATTGCAGAAAAAGAATTCGGAGAGTCCAAATCTA
>JAFEDO010000182.1 GCA_018241565.1 Pseudomonadota bacterium | reverse complement strand
GTGAAATCATTCCATTGACGAACGATATGCGCAGCCAACTCTGAAGAAAACGGTTTTAAAAAATCTTGATTCGATTCAAACATTATTTAGCAAGCAAACTCTGTAGCATCCATAACGTCTTTTCATGTTCTGCAATACGTACGGTTGCTAAATCTGCACTAGATAAATCATTCGCATCTTCAGAGGCATTACCGACTGCTTTAGCTGTTTCAATCAAAATTTCATGATCATGAATTAATTGCTTAATCATTTCCGCTGCCGTTAATTTTTTTGTGCTTTCTTTCAATTTTGTCAATTTGCTAAATTCTGCAAAACTACCTGGCGCCATACCACCCAAAGCACGAATTCTTTCTGCAATAGTATCGACGGCATCTGCCAAGCCCGTATATTGTTGTTCAAATAGATGATGCAAATTAACGAATTCAATGCCTACAACGTTCCAATGAAAATTTTGTGTTTTTAAATACAAGAAATAGGTATCTGCTAACAACCGGCTAAATCCAGATATTAACTTTTGATTTGTTTTCATATATTTACTCCATAAAAGTTTATAAAACTCAATATTAAATCTATATCAATTTCTACAATTCTAACAATCAAAAATGCTTATCACAGCTATTTGTTTTTTTGATGATCATGTAAATGTGTCGCGAAAGACCAACTATAACCATCCGGATCTTCGAGCCGACACATACGATCCCCCCAAAACATATTTTCTGGAGCTAACAAAGATTTTGCTCCGGCAGAAACAGCATGTTTATAAAAGTCATCGACATTTTCACAATATAAATAAAGACTCATGGGTGATTCTATTCCCGTTGCTTTAGGCGATTTTGCCGCACAATTTTTAGAACCATCTTTACCTAACATGATTAATTGATCTTGATATTTAAATTCTCCATGAAAAGTTGTGCCATCTTCTCCTGGTACCAAATTTTCCGTTTTAAAAGAAAATGCTTTTTCATAAAACTGCGCTGCTTTATCTACATCAGAAACCATTAGATAAGGCGATACCCAAGCAACTCCCTCTGGACACGGTGATTTTTTTGTCATACTCAAGCTCCTAGGTTGTGATAAGGGGGCACATTATAAACCCACAAATGTCCTGCCAACAAACGTGATTCTTGATTGTAGAGAAGATAATTTCATATAAACACTACCAATTTACTATCCTATTCGTTAAAGTTACTTTCTTTTAATTCTGAGAGCTATCCCTATGCCTAAATACCTAATTGCACCCTCTATTCTCTCTGCTGACTTTGCTCGCCTTGGCGAAGAAGTAGATAAAGTATTAGAAGCTGGGGCAGACGTCATTCACTTCGATGTCATGGATAATCACTATGTGCCCAATTTAACGATTGGGCCTTTGGTTTGTAAAGCACTACGTGATTATGGTATCAAAGCACCCATTGATGTACATCTCATGGTAAAACCCGTTGACAGTCTCATCACTGAATTTGCTACGGCAGGGGCCAGCATTATCACTATCCACCCTGAAGCAACTCAACATTTAGATCGTAGTTTACAACTCATCCGTCAGTCAGGGTG
Source organism: Pseudomonadota bacterium (assembly GCA_018241565.1). Taxonomy (GTDB): domain Bacteria; phylum Pseudomonadota; class Gammaproteobacteria; order JAFEDO01; family JAFEDO01; genus JAFEDO01. The sequence continues at coordinate 3,861 of JAFEDO010000182.1, read as the reverse complement.
TAAAGCAGGACTGGCATTCAACCCAGCTACGCCATTGGATCATTTAAAATATGTTATTGATCGTTTAGATTTAATCTTAATTATGTCTGTTAATCCAGGATTTGGAGGACAACAATTTATTCCTGAAATTCTGCATAAAATTCGTGAAGCGCACGACATTATTAAATTAAGTCATCGCGATATCCATTTAGAAGTAGACGGTGGTATAAAAATCGATAACATCGCTGAAGTTGCAAAAGCAGGAGCAGATACTTTTGTTGCCGGCTCTGCCATTTTTCAAAGTGGAAATTATGCTGAAACCATTCAAAACATGCGAGGGCAGTTAGCTCGATTATGATTTTAATGATTGATAATTACGATTCATTTACGTATAACCTTGTACAAGCTTTTCAAGAATTGGGATCTGAAGTAAAAATATTTCGTCATGATGAGATCACTATCCCTGAAGTTACTGAATTATCTCCTCAAAAAATCGTCATTTCTCCAGGACCAGGTCGCCCTGAACAAGCCGGTATTTCACTAGAACTCATTCAAAATTTTTCAGGAAAAATTCCACTATTAGGTGTTTGCTTGGGACATCAAAGTATTGCGCAATGTTTCGGTGGACGAGTTGTGTCTGCCATTAATATTATGCATGGAAAAGTTTCTGAAATTCACCACAATAACCAAGGTTTATTTTCAGGATTACCCAATCCGTTTTCAGCAACACGTTATCATTCATTAATTGTGGATCGAGATAGCTTACCCGATTGTTTTGAAATCACTGCTTGGGATGGAAATAATCATGAAATCATGGGCATCCAACACAAAGAATTTCCTTTGTATGGTGTACAATTTCATCCAGAATCTATTGCGACCACTCATGGTCATCAGTTATTGAGGAATTTTTGTGAATACTAAAGAAGCGATTGCCAAAGTGTCATTAAAACAAGATCTCACTTCAGAAGAAATGACTGAGGTAGTGAAAGATATCATGACAGGACAAGCAACTCCTGCACAAATTGGTGGATTTCTCGTTGGACTACGCATGAAGGGAGAAACCATTAACGAAATCGTTGCCGCTACAAATGTGATGCGTCAATTGGCACTACCTATTTCAATTTCAGAAAAACATTTGGTTGATATTGTTGGAACAGGCGCTGACCAAGCACACACATTTAATATATCTACGGCTGCCTCCTTTGTTGTTGCTGCCGCGGGTGGCACGGTTGCAAAACATGGGAGTTATGCCTCTTCTAGTCACTGTGGCAGTGCCGACATACTTCAAGCGTTAGGCGTTAAAATTGATATGCCGCCTGAAAAAACAGCCGATTGTATTCAAAAAATTGGGATTGGATTTTTATTAGCAACACAATATCACTTGGCCACCCAACATGTGAGAGGACCACGAAAAGAAGTGGGCATGAATACATTATTTAATTTACTGGGCCCATTAACAAACCCAACTCACCCAAAAAATTATTTGATGGGTGTTTATGATCGTAATCTTCTTTCATTTTTTGCAAACGCTTTAAAACTATTGGGTAGTGAACATGCTTTGATCGTACACTCAGAAGATGGCTTAGATGAAATTAGTATCTCTGCCAAAACACATGTTGCTGAATTACATCATGGAAAAATTACAACTTACGAAATTAAGCCCGAAGATTATCAATTAAAACGAGCTGATTTATCTCTTATTCAAACGACCGATCTTGAACATAGTCTTGCTCTGTTTCGACAAGTCTTTGATAATGTACCAGGTCCAGCGAGAGACATTGTATTACTCAACGCAGGCGCTGCTATTTACGCAGCAAACTTAACTGGCTCTATTGCCGAAGGTATTGAAAAAGCAAAACAAGCCTTAGCTACTGGTACTGCGAAAAAGAAACTAGAAGATTTAATTCAGTTTGGAAAAACAATATGACTTCAAATATTCTCTCGAAAATTCTCGAACAAAAAAAACAAGAAATTAAAATTAATCAACAAAAAATTTCACAAAAAGAATTAGAAAAATATTGTGAGTCACTCTCACCTTGTCGAAACTTTATTAATGCCATTCAAAACAAATTAAATAAAAATCAAAATGCTGTCATCGCGGAAATTAAAAAAGCTTCTCCAAGCAAAGGCATTCTACAAGAAAACTTTGATCCAATAAGCATTGCCAAATCTTATCAACAAGCTGGCGCTGCATGTTTATCCATACTGACTGATGAGAAATTCTTTCAAGGCAGCAATGAATATCTACAACAAGTCAAAGCAGTTTGTGACTTACCTATTCTTAGAAAAGATTTTATGATCGATCCTTATCAAATATATGAATCACGTGCGATTGGTGCTGACTGCATTCTCTTAATTGTCGCAGCACTTTCACAACCTGACATGCAAAACTTAGCAACGTTGGCTCAGCAGCTTGGCATGGCTGTTTTAGTGGAATCTCACAATGAGGAAGAATTAAAATTAGCACTCACGATTAATACACCGCTGATGGGCATTAATAATCGAAATTTACAAACTTTTCATACTGACTTGAATACATCTATCGCTTTAAGCAAGCATATTCCTCACGACAAAATCATTATCAGCGAGAGCGGCATTCATCAAAAATCGGATGTCGAACTTTTAAGAACTCACCATATCCAAACTTTTTTGGTAGGTGAATCCCTAATGAAAAGCCAGAATATTCAAGAAAAGTTTTCCGAATTATTTTGTTAAAATAACTCGAATTATGAAGCACTGACATTAGGTTCATAAATAAATTGAACAACATTGTCATCTGGATCATAGCAATAAAAACTGCGCGATTGATCACGATGAGTTCTAGGGGCTGCTTTGATAGTAACGCCATGACTTTTTAAAAATTCATGCCAAACATCGACTTGTTCTACTTCATCAATAATAAATCCAAGATGATCTAAATATTGATATGCATTAGGTTGAAAATCTTTTGGAGCACGATGTAATGCAAGAATATCGTTACCTGATGAAAGATAAATATTATCAGGATCAGGTTGCCAAGAAATTTTCATGCCCAGTAATTCAGTGTAAAAATGTGAACTTGCTTCAAGATTAATGACGTTAAGTGCTAGGTGACGCAATCCACTGGTTGGTTTTGGTCTATTCATAAATAACTTCTCCTTCAAATATAATACGCTGTCGTTGTCATGACTTTTGAACAATACTTCATGACTTGTTTAATAAATTCAGGTAGTTCATGTGCGCCAGATTCTACGGCTAATGTTGCATGATGATTTTCATCTATTTCCATTTGTTCTAAAATAGCAGCACTTCTTTTATCGTGTTCGGGTAAACGTTGTAAATGATTTTTCAAGTGTCGAACAACTTGTCTTTCTGTTTCTGCGACAAAACCTAAACTCCATTGATCACCCACTAATCCAGCAACTGCTCCTATTAAAAATGCACCACCATACCAAAAAGGATCTAGATGACTTGTGTGACTACCCAATTCTTTTAATCGTTGTTCACACCATGCCAAATGTTCTTTCTCTTCTTCGGCTGCTTGGTCCATCGCTTCACGCACCTGTTTTAAATGCGCTGTTAACGCTTGTCCTCTATACAATGCTTGCGCAGCAACTTCGCCTGAATGATTCACTCGCATCAAACCTGCCGCATGAGATTTTTCTTTCTGAGATAAGTTCGTTTCGTGGCAATGAGCCCCCGGATTCTGACGTTCTCCTAAAGGCGTTTCTGTAAAACAAGTTCTCACCGCATGATCAATTTGAAAAATCAGCCTATCAACAATGGAATAATGGCGCTGTTTATTCACCCAGCATCACCTCTATTTTTTATGTTAATTTGATATATACTTGGGCCTTTTAAACGGGCTATTCTATTATGGATTATGAAATTACCCAAACTTCT
>JAFEDO010000181.1 GCA_018241565.1 Pseudomonadota bacterium | reverse complement strand
TAATACGCATAATCGACAAACTTGCTACGAGGATATAAATGGATAAATCGATCGGCCGCAGCTACCGCAGAAGCTTGTTGATCAGACTTCAAATAGGCATAAATGATATCTAACTGTGCTTGTTCGGCGTATTTTCCGAAAGGATATTGAGCTTCCAGTGCTTCAAACTGCTTAGCTGCCGTAGAATAATCTCGTTTCGCCAGAGAAACTTCCCCACTCTGAAACAACTGCTCTGCTGTCATACCTTGATAAGTACTACTGATCTTGTCAGAGTCTTTCCCGATGGAACATCCATTTAAAAAAGCGATTACCAGAAACACCATTAAGCCATTAAAAATTTTATTCATTGAATTATTCTTCTTTGTTTGTAAGTATTCAGTAACAGGTATCTCCTGAGTGGGTTCGTCATCCTGAACGTGGATACTGTCATCCTTCGCTAGCGCTCAGGATGACAGTATCCACGTTCAGGATGACACAAACTTCACCTAGGATAACAAGTTCGCAGAATAACAGTTTTACCACAAGTTACTTTGCTTTTTAAAAACCAAGGCGCGAGAGTATAAGCGATTATGCCAGAAAAAATCCATCTTACTGCAACAATTCCTTTGGAAATGGCACAACAACGCCTAGACCAAGCTTTAGCTCAATGTTTTCCTCAACATTCGCGTGCTCGACTGCAAGAATGGGTCAAGCTGAACATGGTAACGGTGGATGGAAAGTTTAAACGCGGAAAAGATAAAATTTTGGGTGGTGAAAAAATAGAAATCATGGGAGAAGTTACATCGAAGGTTCCTTCAGAAGCACAACCTATCCCTTTAAATATTATTTATGAAGATGGTGCGATCTTAGTTTTAAACAAACCTGCAGGACTTGTTGTTCACCCCGCTGCGGGCAATCGCGATAACACATTATTAAATGCTCTACTCTTTGCATACCCTGCATTAGAAAATGTCCCTCGCGCAGGCATCGTGCATCGATTAGATAAAGATACTTCCGGCATACTCGTCGTCGCTAAAACATTAACGGCACACACACATTTGGTGAATCAATTACAAAAACGTTCCATGAAACGTGAATATCAAGCGGTGATCAAAGGCACTTTAATTTCTGGTGGACGCATCGATGAACCGATTGGTCGTCATGCACAACAACGAAAAAAAATGACTGTCACTTCTTCCGGAAAAACAGCGATTACTGAATATCGCGTTTTAAAACGATTTGTACATCACACTTTAATTAAAGTTTCATTACATACAGGGCGCACGCACCAAATTCGAGTGCACATGGCACACATTAAACATCCTATTGTGGGTGATCCTGTTTATGGAGGACGATTTCAAATTCCAAAATCAGCGAGTGAAGATTTAGTGAAAACTCTACACTCTTTTAAACGCCAAGCTTTACATGCTTATCGATTGGAATTAACGCATCCAGAAACGGGTGAAACCATGGCGTGGACTGCAGAATTACCACAAGATATGCAACATTTATTAAAGGTGCTTCATGATCATTCAACCTAATTGGCCTCTGCCCAAAAATATTTTTGCGGCTTCAACCACTCGTCGCGGTGGATTTAGCACGGGTATTTATGAAAGTTTGAATTTAGGTGATCACGTCGATGATGATCCTAAAATCGTTCAAGCAAACCGTGAAAAATTAAAAACATTTTTAAAATTACCCTCTGATCCATTATGGATGAATCAAGTACACGGTAATCGAGTGATTTCTGCTTCAAATTATTTACCCAATATTTCTGCAGATGCATGTGTTAGTCATTCTGCTCGCGAAGTTTGTATTGTGATGACCGCTGATTGCTTACCTATTTTATTGTGTCACCGAAACGGCTCAAAAATCGCTGCGATTCATGGTGGATGGAAAAGTTTGGTTCAGAATATTGTTGAGAATACCATAGCCGCTATGAACACTGATCCGCATGAATTGATGGTGTGGCTAGGACCAGCTATTGGTCCAGAAGTATATGAAGTAGGTGATGAAGTTCGCGAACAATTTCTGGCAAAAGATAAAAAACATGAAGCTGCTTTTAAACCATCTGTCAATCAACGATGGTTAGCCAATCTTTATTTATTAGCCACGCAACAATTACAGACGCTTGGTATCACAGAAATTTATGGCGGAAATTATTGTACCTATTCCATGAAGGAAACTTTTTTTTCTCATCGACGCGATGGAAAAACAGGACGAATGGCAACGTTAATTTTTATGAATTAATCTAGTAATTTTTCGAGCTTTCGGATAAGATTCTTAGCGTTTTTTGCGATTATTCAGATTCAACATATCTGTGTTCTGTTCCCTGGATCCCGGCTCTCGTGCCGCAAAGGCTCGGCACTCGGCTGGGATGACAATAAACACTCGCAATGAATGCAGTACCGTCATCCCGGCCTCGTGTTACGCCAAAGCTTTTAATATATCAGCTGTAACACGAGAGCCGGGATCCAGCGTCGTTTTTGCAGCGCTCGGCTGGGATGACAGAAAACTGCTGGATAGTTACCATTTTTTTAATGAGGAACTCAATGATGAAACATTCTCAATTATTTTGCGGAATCCTTTTATTAATCACGGCACCGTTTGCTTTAGCAAAGTCAGACACAGCGCCCGCTTCTTTGGCTCCTATATTGGAAAAAGCAATGCCAGCGGTTGTTAATATTTCCGTGCAAGGAGAAGTGAATGCAGATAGTTTGCTTCCTCCTGCAACACCTCCTCAAGAAAATAATGATGAGAAAGGTGATAATAACGGCGCGCAAAATAATAATCCTCCGCCTCCAACTCCTCCTCAAGCAAGTGGCAAGGGTCGTAAATTTAAAGGCTTTGCCTCTGGTGTTATCGTAGATTCTGACAAAGGTTACTTGATGACAAATGCTCACACAGTCAAAGATGCCACTGTCATTACTGTGAAATTAAACGATGGTCGAAGTGTTCAAGCCAAACTCATTGGTTCTGATCCGGCTTCTGATATTGCCGTATTACAAATTAAAGCCAGTAATTTACGTAGTCTCCCACTGGCCGATTCCAACAAGTTAAAAGTAGGCGATTTCGTCGTTGCAATCGGAAATCCTTTCAATTTAGATTATTTCGGAACGAATCAAACAGCTACTTATGGCATTATCAGCGCATTACACCGCAGTGATTTAAACATCGAAGGTGTTGAAAACTTTATTCAAACAGATGCAGCCATCAATCCTGGAAATTCAGGCGGTGCATTAGTGAATATGAATGGAGAACTTATTGGCATTAACACCGCTATCCTTTCTCCTTACGGCGGAAACATTGGTATTGGATTTGCTATTCCTATCAATATGGCGCGTGATGTGATGCAACAACTCATTAAATACGGCTCTATTCACCGAGGATTAATGGGGATTTATGTTCAGCAATTTACGCCAGAATTAGCAGAAGCTTTTGGTGGAAAAGATATGCAAGGTGCACTAGTCACGCAAGTGAATCCAGCATCGCCAGCAGATAAAGCCGGTTTAAAACCTGGTGATTTGATCCAAGTACTCAATGGAACAAAAATCGAAACAGCCGCACAAGTCAGAAATATGATTCAACTCTTACGTGTGGGCACAACAGTCACTATGCAAATACTACGTCAAGGAAAACAGCTTACTTTAACAGCAGCCACTATCGATGCGAAACAAAACCAAAATCAACAACAAATGGAAGATCCCTTCTTATTTGGATTGGCTCTCATGGATTTTGTTCAAGAGTCTCCAATACATGGTCACGTTAAAGGGATACAAATTGTTGGTGCCACTGAAAACAGTTTTGGTGCGCGCGCTGGTGTACTTCCTGGCGACGTGATTATTGCCGCTAATGGAAAAACGGTGAATACCATCAGTGAATTGAAACAAGCGTCAAAAGAAAACCATAACCAACTATTACTACATATTCTTCGTGGTCCAGGCGCGTTGTATTTGGTAATAAAATAGAAACATATTTGTGTCGGGATCTCATTTGGATCCCGGCTCGCGCGCCGCAAGTTTTGTGAATGTCATCCCGGCAGAGTGTTGAGCTGTTGCAACACGAGAGCCGGGATCCAGAGTTTTTTCATGCGGCGCTTGGCCGGGATGACAGTGTAAAGCGTAAAAGCAATTCAAATAACAAGCCGACAAAAAAACTACTCAGCAACTCGATGAATTCTAGCGCCTAGTAGCTCTAGCTTCTCTTCAATGCATTCATAACCACGATCGATGTGATAAATACGTTCTACTGTTGTTTCACCTTCTGCTGCTAAGCCCGCCAATACGAGGCTTGCAGAAGCGCGTAAATCAGTCGCCATAACTGGCGCACCGGTTAACGATGCTACACCGTGACAAATGGCTGTGTTGCCTTGTAATTTAATATCAGCCCCCATGCGCTTCATCTCTTGGACATGCATGAAACGATTTTCAAAAATGGTTTCTGTAATCAAGCTCGTTCCTTCTGCAACGATATTCAACGCCATAATTTGCGCTTGCATATCGGTGGGGAAAGCAGGATAAGGCGCGGTACTCACATTGACCGCTTTAGGTCTGTTTCCTTTCATATCCAAATGAATCCAATCTTCTCCAATATCAATATGTGCTCCTGCTTCTTGGAATTTTAATAAAACCGCCGTTAAAATTTCTGGCACGATTTTCTTTATTTTGATACGCCCTCGAGTTAATGCGGCTGCTGCTAAATAAGTACCGGCTTCAATTCTATCGGGCAGCACTCGATAAGAGCCACCCCCTAGTTTAGAAACACCTTCGATTTCTAAAACGTCCGTTCCTATTCCTTGAATTTTTGCACCCAGCATCACTAAAAAATTAGCCAAATCGCTGACTTCAGGTTCTCGCGCTGCATTTTTTATCGTCGTCTTTCCATCCGCTAATACAGCAGCCATCATCGCATTTTCAGTACCCGTCACCGTCACTGTATCAAACACTATAGTGGCCCCTTTTAAGCGACCGCGACAACTGGCTTTGATATATCCATTTTCTATTTTGATATCAGCACCTAGTGCTTCTAACGCTTTGATATGCAAATCGACTGGACGCGTACCAATCGCACATCCACCAGGTAGAGATACATCTGCTTTGTGATATTTTGCGAGTAAAGGACCTAGTACTAAAATAGAAGCCCGCATAGTTTTGACAAGCTCATAAGGCGCTTTGAAATTGTTAACGCCACTCGCATTAATTTCAATTTGCATCTTTTCATCAACCACGAGTTCAACACCCATACGACCCAATAATTCCATAATCGTCGTAACGTCTTGTAAATGTGGCACATTAGAAATAATGACTTCTTCATCAGTTAATAAAGTTGCTGCCAAAATTGGAAGCGCAGCATTCTTTGCGCCGGAGATATAAATCTCCCCTTGTAAAGGAATGCCGCCTCGTATCAGTAATTTATCCATGTTGTTTTTCCCACTCTGACGGTGTCCACGTTTTCATTGATAAAGCGTGAATATCACCTTGTTGAATATAGGTATTTAAAAAACCATAAACCATTTGTTGACGCTTTAATGAGTTTAATCCTGAGAATTGTTCACAAATAATTTGTGCCGTGAAATGTACACCATCTTCACCTTCAACAATGGCACGGCAATTCAGCAAATTTGTTTCTAATATTTTTTGAATTTCTGTTGCAGTTAACACATTAACATCTCTTCTAAACCACTCACTCTAGCAATTGCTTTTAATTGTTCTGGCACATGAGTAAAACGAAACTGCTGTTTTTGGTGTTTCGCTAAACTCAACCATTCAATCAATAAACCAAGACCTGCACTATCACTTCGTGATACTGCTTCTAAATTAAAAGTTAAATTTTCTTTCTTAGGTAAAACTGCCTGACCTTTTTTCCATAATGCAGCGACAGTTTCGAAAGTTAACGCCCCCGAAACACTGACTTCTGAATTACCCTGATAACGAATTTCTGGAATATTATTCTTTTCCAGCATTATGCTGCTCCATCTTTGCAATTAATTGATCTAAACTACCTTGTGATAATTCGCTGGCAAATTGAGAACGGAAACTTTCTAATAGACTCACACCTTCAACAGTCATGTCGTACAATTTCCACTGACCATTGATTAATATCAAACGATAATTTAAAGGAATGGTAGAAGCACCTTCTCGCGTGATAATGCTTTCCACTTTCACACGACTTTCACCGTTGTATCCACCACGGATCGGTAATACTTTCACTTGTTCATTGTTATATTCTGCTAATGCCCCAGCATAAGTTTTTACAACTAAGCGCACAAACTGTTTACTGAATTGATCTTTTTCTTGCGGTGTCGCACGACTCCAAACTTCTCGTCCTAAAGCTGAACGTGACATGCCATAAGTATCGACATGAGGAATCAATACTCTATCTACAATTTGATACACCACAGATTTATCTTGATGCAATGTCGCTTTATGATTTTTTAATTCTTCAATCACTTGATTAGCGACTCGACTTACAAATTCAGTAGGAGCTTCTGCTGCGAAAGCTACATTTACTAAAAAAATTAATCCGAAAAATAAAAATAATTTCTTAAACATTTTTTCACCCTTATTTTTTTACCTAATGTCATTTGACGTAAACTTGCCATTCCTTGCGAGCTTGTCATCTTTCGCAGAGCGATGGATGACACTGTTCACGCTGATGGTAACAAGATTATTTTTTCTCACCCTTATTAATATTAAACATAAACTGCCCTATCAACTTTTCTAAGATAATTGCAGAATGTGTTTCTTGAACAACGCTGCCATCCTTTAAAACCTGTGGTGGTTCATCAAATCCTGGCGTTAACGAAATATAATTAGAACCTAATAATCCTTCCGTAAAAATATTCGCCGATGAATCCGCTGGAATATCATTTTGCGAAGGTTCAATTTTCATAGTCACCCTCGCTTTAAATGTTTTATTATCAAGTTGTATGCCAGTGACTTCTCCAATACGCACACCCGACATAGTTACCGGCGCACGTACTTTTAAACTACCAGAATTATCAAATTCAGCATAAATCGTATACCCTTTACTACTCACATAATGAGTCAATCCACTCACTTTGAACGATAAAATAAATAGGGCGATAAATCCAACCACCATAAATAAACCGACAATCACTTCGATGGTTCTTAATCGAAACATTACCAACCTCCTATTAAAACCGACGTTAAAGCAAAGTCTAATGCCAAAATAGCGAGCGAAGAATACACGACTGTACGTGTTGTTGCTCGACTAATGCCTTCTGCCGTCGGAACTGTATCAAAACCTTGAAATACCGCAATCCAAGTCACGACAAAACCAAATACAAAACTTTTAATTATGCCTTGCATCACATCATCATAAAAATCAACTGAAGACTGCATGTTCCCCCAGAATGATCCAGCATCAATCCCTAACCACTGCACACCGACTAAATATCCCCCGTAAATTGCCACTGCGCTGAAAATACAGGATAAAACTGGCATAGAAATAAACCCGGCCCAAAACCGAGGAGAAATCACTCGCCATAAAGGATCAACACCCATCATTTCCATACTGGATAATTGCTCTGTTGTTTTCATCAAACCAATTTCAGCAGTCAACGCGGACCCCGCCCGACCAGCAAACAACAATGCAGTCACCACAGGACCTAATTCTCTTACCACACTCAATGCAATTAATTGTCCCAGTTGCGCTAACGCACCAAATTTATTGAGCGTGTTATATCCTTGCAAACCAACCACCATGCCGATGAATAATCCCGATAACACGATAATAATGAGGGAAAACACGCCCACGAAATATAGTGCATCTATCAATAAAGGGAAGCTTTTCTTAAATCGAGGCTTACGAAATAATGTGCGTAATAAAAAAATGCCGCATCGGCCGAAATTTCCGCAAATCGTTAATCCAGATGAACCTAGGCGTTCTAACCTATTCATTATCTTCATCATGACAAAATATCCTCACGATAATCTTTAGCTGGATAATGAAAAGGCACGACACCATCCGGTAAACCATGCATAAATTGTTTTACTTCTGGCGATGAATCCACGGATACTTCTGCAGGAGAACCTTTACCAGCTACTTTCCCATCAGAAATTAAATAAATATAATCTGAAATGCTCGATGTTTCTGGCACATCATGTGACACAATCACTGATGTAATACCCAAAATAGTATTCAAATCTTTAATTAATTTAACCAAAACCGCCATTGAAATTGGATCCTGCCCTGTAAAGGGTTCATCGTACATAATCAACTGAGGATCTAATGCGATAGCACGAGCTAAAGCAACTCGCCGACTCATACCACCTGATAATTCACTCGGCATTAAATCTCGCGCACCGCGCAATCCCACTGCTTGTAACTTCATCAATACAATACGACGAATCATAGATTCGGATAACTGCGTATGTTCACGCAAGGGAAATGCCACATTTTCAAAAACAGATAAATTCGTAAATAAAGCTGCATTTTGAAATAACATGCCCATTTTACGACGAGCTAGATAGAGTTCTTTTTGAGATAAACGATGAATATCCTGATCACCCACTAAAATTTGCCCTGCATCAGGGCGCAGTTGCGCCCCAATCAAACGTAGTAACGTTGTCTTACCCGTTCCACTCGGCCCCATAATAGCCGTGACTTTTCCAGGATCGATAGAGATATTCACATCGTTAAAAACAACATGAGAATTACGTGAAAAACTTAAATGGTTAATTTTGACAGGAATCATAAGGTCCGTGTTCTTCTAATAAAAAGTTGCCCCCACCCTAACCCTCCCCCGGATTACCGGGGGAGGGAATTTAAGTCCCTTCTTTGGTACTCCAAAAGAGCAAATGGCCTTTGTCCCCTCCCCCTTCGTCCGGGGGAGGGAATTTTAAGTCCCTTCTTTAGTACTCAAGAGAGCAAATAGCCTTTGTCCCCTCCCCCGGTAATCCGGGGGAGGGTTAGGGTGGGGGCCTGATTTAAAGTATAAAAATTGGTGCCAACCCTACCACAGTTCGATATAATGCGCGACCCATGAAAACACACGATACACAAAAAAAATTCTGTCATCTTGCATTGGCTGTCATTGAAACCGAATTACAAGCCATCCAAGGGTTATTAACCAAAATTGACGGCAATTTTGCGAAGGCTTGCCAAACCATCATGGATTGCCAAGGGCGCATCATTGTAACGGGTATGGGTAAGTCTGGCCATATTGGCAGTAAAATTGCTGCCACCTTAGCAAGCACCGGCACTCCAGCCTTTTTCGTCCATCCGGGCGAAGCTTCGCATGGCGATATGGGTATGATTACCAAGCAAGACGTGATTATTGCCCTCTCAAATTCCGGAAAAACCAATGAAATCCTAACGATACTCCCGCTGATCAAACGATTAGGAGTTCCACTGATTGCGTTAACGGGAGATCCTCAATCTATTCTGGCAAAAAGCGCGACCGTTAATTTAGATGTCAGTGTTAAACAAGAAGCTTGTCCCCTTGGGTTAGCACCCACTTCAAGCACCACAGCTAGTCTCGTTATGGGAGATGCACTCGCTATTGCCCTACTAGAAGCGAGAGGATTTACTGAAAATGATTTTGCTTTATCTCACCCAGGTGGAACGCTAGGCCGGCGATTATTATTACACATTGATGAATTGATGCATGTGGGTGACCTCATCCCTATCGTTCATGAAAACGCAAGCTTAAGCGAAGCACTCATTGAGATCACTCAAAAGAAATTAGGCATGACAACCATTGTCAATGATCAACACGAATTGGTAGGCATATTCACGGATGGAGATTTAAGACGCGCACTCTCAAAGCAAATCGATATTCATAAAACAGTTATTTCTGAAATCATGACTCGTCACTGTAAAACAATCAAAGCAGGATTACTTGCTGAAGAAGCTTTAAAAATTATGGAAACTTATAAAATTACTTCTCTCGTCGTTCTGGATGATCAAAATAAACCGATAGGTGTTGTGCATATGCATGCTTTACTACAAGCAGGGGTTGTTTAATGTCTTCATTACTCGTGAATAAAGCTGAAAAAATAAAATTAGTGATTTTTGATGTCGATGGTACGTTAACAGATGGATACTTGCATTATTTAAGCGATGGTACTGAAGGAAAAAGTTTTCATGTTCGTGATGGACTTGGATTAGTTTTATTAATGAAAGCCGGTATAGAAGTTGCTACCATTACAGCTTCTAAAACACCTATCATTACTCAACGAATGGAAGCACTGAAAGTCAAACATGTCTATCAAGGTCAATTTAGTAAATTAGCTGCTTATGAAGATCTCTTGAGTAAACTCAATCTTGCTGAAGAACAAATTGCTTATATTGGGGATGATTTACCCGATTTAATGATCATGCGTCGCGTGGGCTTGAGTGTGGCAGTGAATGATGCGCATGATCTTGTCCGAGAATGTGCGCACTGGGTTACTTCTAAAAATGGTGGTCATGGCGCCGTTCGAGAACTCTGTGATTTAATCCTCAATGCACAAAATAAATTGGATTTTGCTCTACAGAAATTTCTTGAGACTTAAATGAATAATACACGTCAAATTACTTATTTATTTTTACTACTGATTGGTCTCGGTTTCAGCGGATGGTTATTTTTAGATTTTCAAAAAAAATCTGTCTCTTCACAATCTGCTGAAGAGAACCATCCCGATGCATTTGTCTACAACGCTGACGTGACTCGCTTCGATGTGAGTGGAGAAATTGCAAGTAAAATGCAGGTGGAAAAAATCACGCATTATTTAAAAAATGATACGAGTCATTTGGATCATCCGAATATTCTGCTCTACAAAAAAGAACAATCTCCATGGCAAATAAAATCTAATCAAGCGCTTGCGGAACGCGGCATAGAAAAAATTACTTTTTCTAAAAATGTTTATTTGCATCAAGATAAAAATTCTCAAAATAAATCAAATACGATTCTGACAGAGCAATTATACTATTACCCTAAAAATGAATATGCTGAGACTGATCAGAAAATCACTGTTATTCAACCTGCTGCTGTTATTACTTCTGTTGGAATGCAGGCGCATTTAAAAGAAGGCAAAGTGACCTTGTTGTCGAAGGCAGAAGGGAAATATGAAGATCGTAGCTAGCCTGATATGGAAGGGCCTACGGGGTCCTATCACTACGCTCTCCCCCACAGGAAAAACATCGAAAAAAAACTTTTCTACCGTAGCCCGGATAAGCGCTGTTGGTTTTTACCGCGCGCAACCCGGATTCGGATCCCGGGTTGCGCGTTTTAAAAAGCAAAAACGCTTACCCAGGCTACGAAAAATCAACATCGTATTAACCTTGAAACATTTAGCAATTGCTTCGTTTGTTTTCTTTTCTATAGCTGGGTTTTCTGCCCAAAAAAATTCTTTACCATTATTCTTCAATTCTGACACTGCTGAGTTTGATCAAAAAACTGGAGTTGGTGAATATCATGGTCATGTGACTGTCGACCAAGGAGATTCTCATTTACGTGCAATTCATGCAAAAACTTACACGGACAAGCAACATAAATTATTAAAAGCGATTGCACTAGGAACACCAGCGCAACTTGCGCATTACTGGACGGTAACACAAAAAGACAAGCCAGAATTACATGCGAAAGCATTGACGATTGAATACTACCCTAAAGAAAAAAAAGTGATTTTGATTGGAGATGCCATCATTACGCAGGGAAAAAATACGTTTCATGCACCTATCATTGAATACGATATTTTACGTCAACATGTGATTTCTCGTGCTAATTCCAAAGGTAAAACAACCATTGTTTTTGAGGATGCTCACAAAAAACTGTCCTACTGACAATAACAGGTTTATTATGCGGTCCTCATATTGAAACATCAGGAATTCCCATGCCTCGTAAACCCAATTTTTTGATCTTGCTCCTCTTAATTTCATTTGCCTCTGTCATGGCTGTGTTTTTTACGCCTGCATTACCTGAAATTACTGACTACTTTCATATCACTCCTGATGCAGCTCAATTTACAGTAACTTTGTATTTGCTGGGTTATGCGCTGGGACAGTTACCCTATGGACCTTTATCCAATGCATGGGGAAGAAAACCGACGCTTTATTTCGCGATTGCACTGGAATTGATGGGTGCCATTATTTGTATTCTCTCTGGACCCTTACACAGCTTTTGGTTATTGAATATAGGTCGGTTTTTAACAGCGATTGGCGCTAGTGCAGGATTAGTGATGAGCTTTACATTGATCCATGATTGTTATTCTGTCGATGAATCGCGACGCATGGTGTCTTATGCGATCATGGGATTTGCCATTATGCCGGGCGTTTCAGTTGCCTTAGGCGGACTCCTAGTACAACACTTTGGTTGGCAAGGATGTTTTTATTTCCCTGTGTTTTATGGTCTTTTCTTGCTAGGGCTTGTTTCTTTTTTACCGGAAACATTAAAACCCGAATCAAAACAAACATTAAACTTAACACAAAGCCTTAAAAATTATTCTGTATTATTAAAAGATAAAATTTTAATGCGTTACGCATTAACGATGGGGGTCAGTGGTGCTATTGTTTATAGTTATAATGCACAAGCGCCGTTTCTGGGCATTGATACCATGAAATTATCCCCGGAAATATTTGGGCTATTTAATTTACTGCCTTCTTTGGGATTTTTCTTAGGATCATTTTGTTCCGCACAAATTAGTAAACATTTCAAAGCCCATGATGCACTTAAAATTGGCTTATCCTTTATATTCTTAGGCATTACCGCTATGGTTCTATTTTTTGTAAATCACTGGATTAATCCCTATGGATTTTTTATTTCATCCACGGTTGTTTTCTTTGGATTAACTTTTATGTTTAGCAATGCATCATCACTCGCAACAGGGCATATTACTGATAAATCTAATGCTTCTGGCATGATGAATTTCATCAATGTTTCTTTTTGTTTTCTAGGCGTATTGTTGTTGCAAGCCATCCATTCAGAAAACATTCTCACGCTGCCTTTACTGCTTGTTACCTTTTTCGTTATGATGGCTTATTTGGCACGAGCGTTTACTCGTTCAGAAGGAACCTTGGAAAAAACATCATGAACACCTTGAAATCTGAACAATTAGTCAAAAGCTATAAATCTCGTGTCGTGGTTAATCAAGTCAATTTGTCCGTTCGCAGTGGAGAAATTGTAGGTTTATTAGGACCCAATGGCGCCGGTAAAACCACCAGCTTTTATATTCTGGTTGGACTCATTGAGTGCGATGGTGGAAAAGTACTGTTAAATGAACAAGACATTACATATGAATCCATGCATGAACGTGCGCGCGCAGGCATTAGTTATTTACCTCAAGAAG
>JAFEDO010000180.1 GCA_018241565.1 Pseudomonadota bacterium | reverse complement strand
GTAATATTTCTCTTGAAAGGTACCATTTTATATACTATTGTTCCCGCTCGGTAATATTATTTCATGCTAGAAAAAGGTTTTAATCATCAAAACCAAACAATTTGCATCGCATGTCATTGATATATTATTTTTAGAATTGATGGAAAAGATAATGGCTACGAAACCCATGGATATCGCGTCTGTTGTTAAGCAGACTAGAAAAGCTCAAGGACTGACACAAGCTGAATTAGCTGGTGCAGCCAATACGGGATTGCGTTTCATTATAGATTTAGAAGCAGGTAAACCTACTTGCCAAATTGGAAAGGTTTTACATATTGTTAATATGCTAGGGATCTCAATAGAGTTAAAACAACCATAATGTCAATTAGATAACACTAATCCACAAACAATGAACTAACAGATTCTTCTTCATTAATTCGACGGATTGCTTCAGCAAGCATTTCGCTTAAAGAAATTTGTCGGATTTTGTTACATTGCTTGCCAGATTGGCTTAAAGGAATAGTATCTGTTACAACAATTTCATCGATACAAGACTTATTAACATTATCTATGGCGGGTCCGGAAAAAACAGGATGGGTAATATAAGCAGAAACCGTTTTGGCGCCATGTTTTTTTAAAGCGGCGGCAGCTGAAGCGAGTGTCCCAGCTGTATCAACGATGTCATCTACGATCACACAATCACGACCAGCAACATCTCCAATGATGTGCATGACTTCTGATTTATTGGCACTCGGGCGACGTTTATCAATAATTGCTAATTCAGCATCATTAATTCGTTTTGCAATAGCTCGTGCACGAATAACACCGCCAACATCTGGAGAAACCACCATGGCATTAGAAAGATTTTTTTTGTAAATATCCTTCAACATTTCTGGCGTGCTATAGACGTTGTCTACAGGCATATAAAAGAAACCTTGAATTTGATCCGCGTGTAAATCGACGGTTAATACGCGACTGATACCTACAGAGGCCATCATGTCCGCGACGATTTTAGCAGTAATGGGAACGCGCGCAGAACGTACACGACGATCTTGACGAGCATAACCAAAGTAGGGCACTACTGCTGTAATACGAAATGTTGACGCGCGACGTAGCGCATCAGCCATGACAATTAATTCCATTAAATTATTATTCGTAGGAGCACAAGTTGGTTGAATGATAAAAACATCTTTACCGCGAACATTTTCAAGAATTTCAACCATGGTTTCGCCATCGCTAAAAGTGCCGACGGTCGCTTTTCCCAATGGAAGGTTTAAGTGGTGGGCGATATTTTTTGCAAGTTCAGGGTTTGCATTTCCAGAAAAAAGCATCATATGTGACATATAAAAGGTTCGCTCTTGATTACATTACGACATAAAACAGATAGCAGAAGACAGCGATTCTAAAAAGTTATTATTATTGTTAGACGCAGTGCGTTTTTTAGTTCCTGTCTTCTGTTATCTATTCTGTATGTCATTATTTTTATTATTATCTTAACTAAATTCTAAATGGCTGGGGTGCCAGGATTCGAACCTGGGTATGCAGGGATCAAAACCCTGTGCCTTACCGCTTGGCGACACCCCAAATGATGAACATTAACAACTCAAAAAAATATAAATTCTATCTATATGTGACACGCTAGCGACTTTGATTTTTAACAGCTACTTGCATGTCTTATCCTGGAAACTTCGCGCACCAGGGCTATCGAATTGCGCGTATTCTGCTGATTATCCCTATCAGTGTCAACGAAATTTTCCGTTTAAAACAGTCTTAAATATTCCATTGTGTGATAACGATTTTGACTTTTATGCTCGCATGATTTAAGACAATTTTTCTGGGTAATTCCAAACCATGCACTGTCGTAAAACGCAAGTATTTTATTTCCCATCCTGATTGCTGCAAGCTTGATAAATGCTGTCCAGTGGGATCAAGCTGTTGTGTGGCAGGAACATTGGGAATAGGAATGCCTCTGATCCAGTACATCAAGTTTGTTACAGGTATTTGCCATCCAGTTTCTGATAGTAATAATTCTTCGGCGGATGTTGCTTCTCGATGTCGATTGTCGGCAGTATCTAAACGAACATGTTGTTGTGTACCCATGATTTTCACAGAGCCTGAGCCAATGGGGCCGTAGAGATAGATATCATACTGATCGCGCGATTGAGTCCAACGTACGGCTGCGTTTAATCCTTTTTGATCTTGTTGTATGCCAATACCACCGTGAATATTCCACTGAGAAAGTGCCAGTAATTTTTGAGATTGGGTTTGCCAAGCGGGAGTTGAGGTTTGTGATACGGGAGTTTTTACCGAGAGCGTAGAGCAGGCTGACAGTGCGATTGAGAACATCAAAACCAAGAAAATATTTTTCATATAGAAGAAACCTTGAGTAGTGGCCTAAACTTAAGCTTTAGGCTACCATAATCACCTCTAATAATCACTCGGGTTTATTATGAAAAATACCATTATCTATCCTGGCACTTTCGATCCTATTACCAATGGTCATGTCGATATCATCGTGCGTGCAACTAAGTTGTTTGATCGAGTGGTGGTAGCCATCGCAGCGAGCACGAATAAGAAACCTTTTTTTACTTTGAAAAAACGAGTTGAGTTAGCTAAGAAAGTGTTGAGTGAACATCAAAAAGTAGAAGTGATGGGTTTTGATAATTTATTGATTGAGTTTGCAAAAAAGCAGGGTGCTTCGGCAATTTTACGTGGGCTTAGAGCGGTTGCTGATTTTGATTTTGAATTTCAATTGGCAGGCATGAATCGTAAATTAGATCCTACGATTGAAACTTTATTTATGGCTCCTTCTGAAGAAACTCGAGTTATCTCATCTTCACTCGTTCGAGAAATTGCAGAACTAGGTGGTAACGTTTCTTCCTTTGTTCATCCCGTGGTGGTTAAAGCGCTTAAGAAGTAGGTTGTATTATGGCTTTAAAAATTACTGACGATTGTATTAACTGTGATGTCTGTGAACCAGAATGTCCAAACCATGCCATTTATGAAGGTGAATTGATTTATGAAATTCATCCGGATAAATGTACAGAATGTGTGGGACATTTTTCCGAACCGCAATGTATTCCAGTCTGTCCTGTGCAATGCATTATTGTCGATGAAAATCATTTGGAAACAAAAGAACAATTAATGGAAAAGTTTCAACAGTTAAATGAAGATAAGTCAGGACAATAGTGATTCCATACTCTTTCGTACGACATTACTGAGTATCTGTTTACTTTCTACTGAATAAGCAGCAGCATCTATGGGTTGACCAATATGAACTTCAACGGTTTGGTTGAT